>CAXUBO010000032.1:16910-30778 GCA_964249345.1 uncultured Armatimonadales bacterium
GAGAATTGACACCCGGAGAATTGACACCCGGCGGTGCAATTCGGTAAACTCTGTGTGAATGCCCGCTTAGCCATCCATTCCCTCTCGAAAGAAGCTTAACCGTGACCCAAACATCTTCCGAACTTACGACATCTTCCGAACTTACTATTGCCGTCGTTATTCCCGCTGGGGGCGGGGGAACCCGCCTGTGGCCGCGCAGCCGGCAGGAGACGCCCAAGCAGTTCCTAGACATTGTCAGCGAGCGCACCATGCTTCAGGAAACGACTGACCGCGTAGAAAGCTTGGTCCCGCCGGAGCGCCTGTATGTCATCACGAATGCCCGCCACGCTGCGCCCGTGCGCCGGCAGCTTCCGGCTGTCCCGGCCCTAAACATTGTCGGCGAGCCGGAAGGCCGTGACTCCGCCCCCGCCATCGGCCTCATGGCGGCGATACTCGAAAAAACGCTGGGACTGGACACGGTCATGGCGACCCTGCCCGCCGACCATGTCATCTTGAACCCCGCGCAGTTCAGCAGGATTTTGGAATCCGCTGCCGCCGTCGCTGCGGATGGGTATTTGGTGACGCTCGGCATTCCGCCCACCGGCCCGGACATCGGCTTCGGCTACATTCAGAGCGGCGAGACGGTTCGCGCCGAAACGGACGCCGGGGTTCCTGTGTACGAGGTCAAGCAGTTCAAGGAAAAGCCAAAGCGCGAAGTCGCCGAGCAGTACCTGAAAGACGGCGGCTACTTTTGGAACGCCGGCATGTTTATCGCGTCGGTGAAGACGCTGCGTGATCTATACAAAACGCACCTGCCGCAAATGGAAGCGGCGTTCGCTCAGCTTGTCGCCGCCTACGGCACGGAGCATTTCGACGCTGTGATGGCTGAAGTCTTCCCGACGCTGGAAAAGATTTCGGTGGATTACGGGATCGCCGAGAAAGCGGGCCGCGTGGCGGTCATTCCCGCCGACATCGGCTGGAACGATGTCGGCTCCTGGCAGCGTCTTGCCGAAATCCTGACCGCCGAAGGCAAAGAAACCGAAAACGTCGTCATCGGCCACCATGTCGGCGTAGATACCCACGGCTCGCTGATTTACAGCCCAAATCGCCTGATTGCCACCATTGGTCTGGACGACATCATAGTCATTGACACACCCGACGCCACGCTGATCTGCCCAAAGTCACGCTCCGAAGAAGTCAAGAAAATTGTAGACGAGTTGAAAGCACGCGGGCGTCACGAGCTTTTGTAAAGAGAGTCCCCCCAGCCCCCAATAATGGGGGCTGGGGGGACTCTTTGCTGTAACAATCGCTCGTTTTGGTTGTCATAATCAGTAGAAATCAAAGGGCAATTAGCAAGGGTTTGAGAATGAACGTACCGATGGCGGATTTACAGGCGCAGCACCGGGCGCTGCGTGGTGAGCTGACCGCCGCCTTTGAGCAGACAATGGATGCCTGCGACTTCGGCGGCCTCGGCCAAGCCGCCGGCGCGTTTGAGCGCGAAACCGCCGACTTTTGCGGCGCAAAGCACGGCCTCGGCGTCAACTCCGGCACCGATGCCCTGCTGCTGGCCTTGCTGGCACTAGGGGTCGGGCCGGGCGACGAAGTCATCACGCCGCCGTTCACGTTTATCGCCACCGGCGAGACCATCTGCCTGGCGGGCGCAACTCCGGTGTTTGCCGACATTGACCCGCGCACCTACAACTTGGACCCCGATGACGCCGAAGCCAAGATCACGCCGCGCACCAAAGTCATCCTGCCGGTGCATCTTTTTGGACAGCTCGCCGACATGACCCGCTTCACCCAGATCGCAAAGACGCACCATGTCGCTCTTCTCGGCGATGCCGCCCAGGCCATTGGCGCTACTCATGGGGGCAAGCCGCTCGGCGCGTGGGGCGACGCCAACACGCTGTCGTTTTACCCCACCAAGAACCTCGGAGCCTGCGGCGACGGCGGCATGGTGCTGACCGACAGCGACGACTTAGCCGAGCAAGTCAAGCTGCTGCGCTTTCACGGGAGCGGCGGCAAAGGCTACTTCCATAAAGAAATCGGCTACTGCTCGCGCTTGGACGGCCTGCAAGCCGCCCTTCTGCGCGTCAAAGCCCAGTGCCTGCCGGAGTGGAACGACCAGCGCCGCGAAAACGCCGCCTTCTACGCCGAGGCGCTTGCGGGTTTGGACGGCCTCGTCCTGCCCTGCACTGAGCGCGATAACCACCACATATTTCACCAGTATACGACGCGCGTTTTAGGCGGCAAGCGCGATGCCCTGCAGAAGCACCTGGCCTCGCGCGGCGTCCAGTCCGCGATCTACTACCCATTGCCGATCCATTTGCAGGAAGCATATGCGTTTTTAGGGTACAAAGAAGGCGGCCTGCCCGAAAGCGAGCGGGCTTCCAAAGAAGTCCTATCTCTGCCTGTTCATCCTGAGCTGTCCCGCGACCAGGCCGAATACGCGGCAGAGGCAGTGCGGGCGTTTTTTGAGTAACAGGTTTTAGCGGAAGGAAGCTAATCGATATGAACAAAATAAAGCAATACTTTCAGCAACGCAAATTTACGCGGTATCTGGTGCTGGTCGGCATTTATTTTGCTGTTTTTGCTGGCGGTCAACTGCTGCTTGGGCCGCCACACTGGGTTTTTGCCGTCAGTATGGCTTTTGCTATGCCAGCCGGATTGCTGTTCGGCTTAACTTACGGCAAAAAGCTTTGATCTGTTAGGCGGAGGAGCGTGGGAATGAATTCCTACGCTGTGTGGCGCAGACGCCTAATGTCCGCCTGCGCGGACAGGGAGAAGAGAGAGAAGTCTAAGGAGGGACGAATGTTAAAGAATAAATTGTGTGTAGCGGTGCATTTTGTTTGGGCGACCTGGGACCGGCAGCCACTCATTACAGGAGACATCAAGCGGGATTTGTGGCGCTATATTGAGGCCGCCTGCAATGACGACCACTGCGAAGTGCTGGCGGTGGGCGGGATGCCGGACCATGTGCATCTGCTCGTGCTGCTGTCAAACACAATCACGCTGGCGGATTTGGTGAAGCACGTCAAAGGCGGCTCCTCTCTGTTTGTCTCCGATAAGCTGAGACCCGGCGAGTGGTTCAAGTGGCAGGGCAGTTATGGCGCGTTCTCAGTCAGCCGCCCGCAGATTGACAAAGTGGTGCGATACATCCAAAATCAACAACAGCATCACGCCGAGGGCGGCATACTCTGGCCCGACGCCGAAGAACCCGTTCAACTCATCACCTCCGTGTCCGCGAAGGCGGACAATGGGCGTCTGCGCCCCACAGCGTAGGATTTTAATCCCACGCTCCTTATTTCGATGCTCCTTCTTCTTTAAGAGCTATTTCGAGGAGAAACCATTTTGAAAGCAATGATACTGGCGGCGGGGGTCGGCTCGCGCCTAGACCCCTTGACCCGCGCTATTCCGAAGCCCATGGTTCCTATCGTCAACCGGCCTGTGATTGAGCATATTGTTTTGGATTTGAAGAAGCACGGCTTCCTTGACATCCGGGTCAACGTGCATTACTTAGGCTCTGTGATTGAAGAGGGTCTGGGCGACGGCTCGCGGCTGGGAGTCAACATTTCGTACGCCCACGAAGATAAGCTGTGGGGGGATGCGGGCAGCGTCAAGCGGTCCGAAGACTTCTTCGCAGGCGAGACGTTTCTGGTGGTCGGCGGGGACGACATTTCGGACATTGATTTGTCCGGGCTGATGCAGATGCACCGGGACAAAAACGCGGCGTCCACGATTGCTACGACGGAAGTGGAAGACCCGTCGCAGTTCGGCATTGTCGTGACCGATGATGACGGGCGCATCACGCGGTTTTTGGAGAAGCCGAAGGACAGCGAAGTGTTTTCCAAAATGGCAAACACGGGTGTGTATGTTTTTGAGCCGGGCGTGTTTGACCTCATCCCGCCGGACACGTTTTACGGCTTCGGCAACAATGTCTTTCCGCAACTGCTGGCGGAAGGCAGGCCGCTGTATGGCTTCGCGACGCAGTCGTACTGGAAAGATGTCGGCAACCTGCAAGTGTATCGGCAGACCAATTTTGATGCGCTGAACGGCAAAGTGCATTTGGAGTTTGGCTTGACGGAGACTGCGCCCGGCGTTTATCAAGGCGAAGGGGTTCAGATTGACCCATCGGCGGAGATTACGGCCTCGGCGGCGCTTGGAAACAATGTGACGGTGGGCGCGGGCGCAAAGCTGCTGGGGAACGTGATTGTCGGTGACGGCTGCGTCGTTGAAGAGGGCGCGATGCTCAAAGACACTATTCTTTGGGCCGGAGCGCGTGTCAGCGCCGGGACTCAATTAGAGCGGTGCGTCGTCGGCACAAACGCCCAGGTGCAGTCTAATGTCGCCATTTTTGACGCCAACATCGTGGACCCAACGCGGCTGATGACGGCGAAGACGTGATGGTCCCGGTGGCCCCGGCCCAAAAAAGCCCCGCGCATTTGCGCGGGGCTTTTCTTGTTCGGCTTTTGAGGTGCCGCTACTTCTTGACAATAAACTCGGTCTTGGCGCTGTTAAAGCCTTCCGGCTCTTTCTTTGCGTCAAAACGCCACTTGTTCGCGCCTTTGTGGAACGCGGAGTAGCCGCTGAGAATGCTCGCCAGCAGGCGGCGCGGGGTGCGGCGGACCAGGTTTACTTCGGTCAGAAGCGTCAAAAACGAGCAGCCTTTGCCGTAGTTGGTCAAGACGCGCCGGGCGATGTCGTAAGTCGAAATCGGCGCTCCGTCTTCGACTTCATTGTGGAAGTCCAGCAGCTCCTCCATCCGGGCCGGGCTGACAAAAAGGTTGGCGTCGGTCTCGTTCTCGTCCACAAACTTGTACTCGTCAGGCTTGTCGGTCTTTTCTAGGTAAACGACTGCGCCGGACTCGGCGGCAATCTCAGAATATACGTCAAACAGGCCGTAGACAAGCTGAACGTCATAGTCCACATAAATGGGGTAGCCGGTGCCGGAAGCGCCGCGCAGGGTCAGCTCAACAATGTTCGGCGCGGGGGGAAAGAAGCCGGGCGGAACCTGGGCCAGCGGGAACGTGCCGATTTCCTTGTGATGCGATTTCAGCACGAGGCGCAGGCGGGGCGAGGCCGCCGCCGCGCCTTCCGGCCAGCGGGTAACATCCGCCGGCTCCTGATCGTTGACATCCTGGGCGACCGGGTCTAAAATCTCGTCCTGCAAGCCTTCTTCCAGGCCGGCGTCCGAAAGAAGCTGGTCCAAAATCTCGCCATCGGCGGTCTCAAAGCGCGGCAGAACCGGGAACGTCAGCGATTCCGGCAACTGGCCGATATAGGGCGGCAGGGTGCCGGGGGTGCGGAAGCGGTCGGTGCCGACCCACTGAAAATCGTCCGGCTTGCTTCGCAGGTAGGCGATCAGCGTCTCCACATCGGCGGCGAACGTGCTTCCCGTAGGCCGTATCTCAAAGATTTGGGTCAGCAAATCACCGGCACGGGCGTCCTCCTCGCGTCCGTCAAAGTAGCTTCGCAGCTCTTCAGCATCTTCGTCCGTGACTTCCAGCGGCTTGGCAGGAACATTGGTCGGGGCCGCTTCCACTGCGGCAGCTTCTTCGGGAGAAGTCAGCGCGGCGGCTTCCGCCTGAGTGCGCCACAGCGCCTGCACCGGAGCAAGCGACTCGCGCAGCAGCCAGCGGTGATCCGGCAAGGCTAGGAATGTCTCTCGGTCCGTCGCAATCGCATCGTAGAGGACCGCGCCGTCGAACTCCTCGCCCATCGATTTCCAGGCAAAGTATTGGAGAATGCGGTTGTCTACGGGCTGCCCGCCACTCACCGACACGAGCGTGTGTCCGGCACCCGTTGGATTATCTTCCCAGTCCAAGCCTTCAGCAACGGACTGGAACGGGGCCAGTGTGTTTGCGCTGAGATAATTATAGAACAAAACGTCGTCTTCGCGCTCCGAAGTCAGGTCCAGCAGCCAGGAGCGCAGGCCATAGGCGAGGCCGCCGGCAATGGGGAAGAACGGCGTTCCGCGCAGCAGCCGGGCGGCGACTTCGGTGTACGCTTCTTTGACGCGGCCCGTGATCTGGGCCAGCTCCCCGGCCACATCGTCGGTGGGGATCGGGGCACCATAGATGGAGATGACTTCTTCCAAAGTCCGCTCTAATGGCTTAGTTTTGTCTAAGTACCGGCTCGTGATGTCCCAGCGGCGGTCCACGGCGACAAAGCGCCGGGGCTGGGTTTCCATCTGACGCCGGGCCAGGGCCGGTGTCACGGCATCTTCGCCGACTTCACGGACAATGTCGCCGATGCGTGCCGGCTCGCCGAGGCGCACTAGGGCGCGGTGCAGCAGCGTGGTCAAAGTTTCTGAGGCCAGCGCCTCATACGGGTCTGCGACTGGGGCAGCCTTCTTGGCTGCGGTCTTTCGTTCAGATGTGCGGGTTGTCGCCATGCGGTCTCCTCAAAAGTAATCAGCAAAAAAGTACCGGGGTTTTCTGCAACCCCGGTACATCATCAAACAGCAGTCGCTTCCAAATCATACGGCTCGGCGGCGGAAACGCGGGCCGAAACAAAGGTACCCGGCGCGGCTTGACAATTTTTGATCGTCACCGTGCCGTCAATTTCCGGCGCGTCGCGGAACGAGCGCCCGACGGCGTCAGCGCCGCGCCGCGCTTCCACTAAAACGTCTAATTCGCGCCCCAGCCATTTCTGGTTGTTTTGGAGGCTGATGCTCTGCTGCGCCGCCATGAGCGCCTCGCGCCGCGCCCGCATGACTTTATTAGGAACAGGATTGTCTAGCGCAAATGCCGGGGTGCCTTCTTCCGCCGAGTAAGTAAAAACGCCTAAGCGGTCAAAGCGCATCTCGGTTACGAAGCTCAGTAGGCTGGCAAAGTGCGCCTCGGTTTCGCCGGGAAAGCCGACCAGAAACGTCGTCCGCAAAGTCAAATCGGGCAGCGCCTCGCGCATTTTGCCGAACAGCCGCTTGTATTGCTCCACCGACCCGCCGCGCTTCATGGCGCGGAGCATTTGGTCGTCGCCGTGCTGCAACGGCATGTCAATATAGGGAATGACTTGGGGCAGATCGCGCAGAACATCTAAAAGCGGCTGGCGCACCATCGTGGGATAACAGTACAGCAGCCGCAGCCATTGGATGTTTTGAACTCCAGACAGCGCCGTGAGCAGCTCCGGCAGGGCCAGCCGCCCGTACAAGTCCATGCCGTAAGCGGTCGTGTCCTGCGCCACCAAGTTCAGCTCTTTCGCGCCAGAGGCCGCAAGCTGCTTGGCTTCTTCGACTAAGCGTTCAATGGGCTTCGAGCGGTGCTTGCCGCGAATGCCGGGAATGGCGCAGAATGTACACGAATGGTCGCAGCCTTCGGAGATTTTGAGGTACGCCGTCCACGGCGTCGCTGTGGCTCTTAAACGAGCCTGGGGAATGAGCGGGTACTTGTCGGCGACTGTTTCCACCAAGTTGATCTGCCGAGGCCGGGACCCAAACCCAGACCTTCGAAACACAACATTGCCGATAGCCGGGCCGCTTTCAATGCCGAGAAACGCATCCACTTCCGGGATTTCCTGGGCCAAATCGCTGCCGTAGCGCTGGGCCAAACAGCCCGTGACGATGACTTTGGACACCTGCCCGCGCTCTTTGCGCTTCACGGCATCCAAGATCGCCGCAATGCTTTCTTCTTTCGCTGAGTTGATAAAGCCGCAAGTGTTGACAATCAGCACGTCTGCGTCGGCCTTGTCCGCGACAAACTGAACGCTTTCGCCGCGTGTTCCCGCCAGCGCCCCCAGCATTTCCTCGCCGTCCACCTGGTTTTTCGCGCACCCAAGCTGCACCAGACCCACTTTGGTCGTCAAAACGTATTATTCCCCTGCCCAAACTTGCCGCAAATCACAAAAACAATCGTGTAAGTATACCTGAAATGGGAGGAATTCGTCAAACTACAGTGAGAAAAGCCGCTCCTCTAAATACTGCTTGCCTCAATGTCGCCGGTATAAGAGAAAGTTTGCTTTACCGTGTCCCAGACAAAGTAGAGTTCAAGTCCCAAGTAATCAAAATCCGTTTGGTTTTCTACCCATTGCTTTTCCAAACAGCGTACTCTGACGATTAACACAGATTTGCGCTCGGCAGAACGGCGCGGGTCTTGTGCTTGATGGACATAATAATCCTCGCTGGCAATGTAGTAGTCTCCCGTAAGCTTTTTTTGCTCAGGAAAGAAATGCTGCTCCCCACCAGAGACCAAATTGCCGTCGTTGATATACTGCTCTACAGCATTCTGCACGATCTCCCATATCTTATTATGATGGGCTGAAAAGCGCTCAAATTCCTGATCGCCAAAGCCCGTGCCTCTTGTGACTACGAAGGGTCTTGCCCATTCCGGCACAGGGATACGTCTTATTTTTAGCATAGGAACCTACCTCCTTGCTTCGTTCATTTTTCACTTCACAGGGGGGCTCCCGAAGCGGGAAGACGAAGATTTACGGATTTAGCCTCGTGGTGTAGTCTCTTACCCTTCCCGTTCCGGGAGGGGAAAGCGAGGAACGAGCCGGGGTAGGTTCCTATCTTGCTGCCGCGACTTCCGCTGTCCTGCCGTGCTTGGCCGGCTTTCGCTTCGGTTCTACCATTGTCACCGTATGCGCTACAATCATTTCGTCTGCGCCGAGAGCGCGGAGGATTTTACGGATGGTTCGGAACGATGGATTGCCGTCGGCACTGAGCGCCCGGTACAGGCTTTCGCGGCCTAGACCCGTTTGAGCGGCAAGCCAGGTAAAGCCGCTTTCCCGTGCCTGCACCGCCCGCCGGAGGCCGACATAGAATGCTTCGTCACTTTCCTGAAGACACGCCTCTAGGTAAGCGTCCAGATATTCTTTGTCGCGCATTCTATGGGCGTAAGTTTCGTTGTAGTCTTTTAGGATCATCTTTGTTCGCCTCCCATAGCGTCTTGGCTTTCTCAATATCGCGCTGCTGCTGTTTCTTCGTGCCGCCGCCCAGCAGAACAACAATCACTTGGTCATATTCTGCGTAGTAGACCCGGTAGCCGGGTCCGAGATCAATCCGCAGCTCACACACGCCGCCGCCGACTTCTTTGTAGTCGCCGAAATTGCCTGCTGCGATACGGGTCAAGCGGGCATCAATGACTGCGCTTGTCTTGATATCTTTGAGTGCGTCAAACCATTCTGAGAACGGACAAGTCTTATCCTCCAAAACAAGCAGCTTGATTTCGCGCTCAATAATTCGCATTTATAAGTGTATCATAAATGATACACTTTGTCAAGTACAATTTCCCAGTGCGGAACTTGACAATCACTCGGCTTGTTGCTTATAATACTTGTTGCTCATAATAACGGGCAGAAAAAGCAAAAGTTTGTGCGTCTTTAGAAGCGGAGCGTGTGTCAGTGAGCGAAGTAAATCCAGACGAATTATACGATGTGGCGATTATCGGCGGCGGGCCGGTGGGGCAGTATGCGGCGTATTACGCGGGGCTGCGCGGGATGAAAACAAAGGTGATTGACAGTTTGCCCCAGCTTGGCGGGCAGCTCTCGGCCTTGTACCCGGAAAAGTATATTTTTGACGTGGCTGGCTATGCCAAAGTCTATGCGCGGGATTTAGTAGAGAACTTAAGCGAGCAGATGATGCAGTACGGGCCGACGCTCGCTTTGGACCAGAAGGTGGTCAATCTCATTTCTAATGGCGTGGTGACGCTGGAAACCGAGCAGGAAGTCAACAAAGTGGTTCAAAAGCGCACGCATTATGCGAAGGCCGCGATTGTTGCTGCCGGGGTAGGGGCGTTCCTGCCGCGCAAGATCGCGCAGGCGGGCTTGGAAGAATTGGAAGGACGCGGCGTCCATTACTTTGTCACCGACAAAAGCATTCTGGCGGGCAAGCGGCTGGTGGTGGTCGGCGGCGGCGACAGTGCGTTTGACTGGACGCTGAACCTTTACGACGCGGCCAAAAGCATTCTGCAAATCCATCGGTCCGACAAATACAAAGCGCACGAAGACACGATAAAAAAGGTCATGGCCCTGCCGGTGGACTTCCGCCCGTTCCATGAAGTCAAGGCCGTGCATGGCGAGGAGCATGTGGAAGGCGTGACGATCTTTGACAACCGGACTAAAGAAGAGTTTTTTTACCCGTGCGATGAGCTTTTGCTTAATCTCGGCTTTTTGACCAATCTCGGCCCGATCAAGCAGTGGGGCTTTGAGATTGTCGGCAATTCGATCCATGTCAACACGCGCATGGAAACCAGCGTCCCCGGCGTCTACGGCGCGGGCGACATCGTGACGTATGACGGCAAGCTGAAGCTGATCGCGACCGGGTTTGGCGAAGCGGCGATTGCGGTAAATCACGCCAAAGCGCATGTGGACCCGGCGGCAAAGGTTAATCCCGGCCATTCCTCGGAAGGCCCCGCCGACAAAAAGGCCCATTAAGCCGGCGCACGGAAAGAAAGCAAATGAACGCACAAAAACTTTCGCTTGGACTGGCCTGGTTCAGCCTGGGCCTCGGCCTTTACGAAGTTCTGGCCCCGAAGCATCTGAGCCGCCTGCTGGGGCTGGAAGGCAAAGAGGGCCTTATCCGGTTCTACGGCTTCCGCGAGATCGGCGCAGGCATCGGCATCTTCGCCGCCCAGCCGGACCCGAAAGTCTGGGTCTGGGCGAGAGCCGGCGGCGACGCTGTAGACCTGGCGACTTTGGGAACGGCATTCCGCGAAGGCAACCCCAAGCAAAAGAACGCCTTTGCCGCCGTCCTGGCGGTTCTCGGTGTCACCCTGCTGGACAACTGGTGCGGCTTGCAGCTTCTCGCCGATTCCGCAAAAGCGTCTTAACACAGCAGCCAAAGCAGAAAAAACCGCCGGCAGCAATGCCGGCGGTTTTTTTGTTGGTTTACCTGCTATTTCTACGAGGTTGGCATGGTTTGTGCAGTGGTAAAAACAAGTCAAGATTGCCGCTTCCAGGAGAGACACCATGCGCCCTCTTTTTCGCGCCCTCTTTTTCGCGCCCGGCCAGAATTGGGCTGAGTGCGCTGTTGGCGTGTCTTAATCTTTTTGCCCTTCTTTCAAACGCCTCGGCCCAATCTCCGATTACTCAGGCTTATGCCGGATACACGCTGAACTTGAACGGAACGGCTGCAAGTACCAGCAGCTTTGCTCAACCTCCCTCTTGGGTCATTTACGGGCCTAACAGCAGCTCGGCTGTTGCGGCAACGTCAGGCACGCCGAACGGGTGGACTGTGAGCAGTCGTCTCGGTGTCGGCATCTCCCCTTCCGCACCTTCCGGGAACTACACGGCTGAATACTGCGGCTCAGTAACGCAGGTTTGGGACAAAACGGCAGAAGACTATATCAGCACTTATCATCTTCTTGTCGCCGGCTTCACGGTTGTACCAACGCCGCCAACGCTCCCACTGGCAGGCAATCCCGCGTTTTCCTGGCAAGGCTCGGTGGCTGGCGTCAACACCGGCAACGGCAGCAAGACGACGACGCTGCCCATTACCGGCTGGACCATGCGCGGCGGCATGGGCGTCTCCTGTGCGCTGTACCACAACAGCCAGGGGCTGAACTACGTTGACTGGGGCAACAAATGGACGCCGAGTTACTTCAGCTACTTCACGGCTGATGCCAGCGGCAACTTGACCATTCACTGGGACACCGGCCTGAGCTACACGTTCACCAAATCCGGCAGTACCTACACGCCGCCCATCGGCATTTTGGATCAGCTTTCTCAAACCAGCAGCGCTACCCTTCTGACGACGACGAACAACACGGTTTACACGTTTGGCTTCATTCCTGCCAGCGGTCAGCCCGGTCATGGAAATGCGTATCTTTCCAGCATCACCGACATGGACGGCAACACGCTTGCCATCAACCACAACTCCGATACGACAATCAGCACGGTCACTGACGCCAATGTCACCGGCGTTCCGTCCCGCACCCTCACCTACGCTTATTCCGGCGGGCATCTTTCTACCATTACCGATCCTCTGAGCCGTGTTTGGTCGTTTGGCTACGGCACCGCAGGCGGCACGAGCAGCAGCAATCTGGCGGATGTGATCCTGCCGACGCTGAATGACGGCAAGACCTACGGGATATATTTCGGCTATGACGGCAGCAGCAACATCAATGCGATGCAGTCGGCGCAGGGCCGTATCACTGGGGCCAC
This sequence comes from uncultured Armatimonadales bacterium, assembly GCA_964249345.1. Classification (GTDB taxonomy): domain Bacteria; phylum Armatimonadota; class Armatimonadia; order Armatimonadales; family Capsulimonadaceae; genus JANXMY01. Next base: position 28,992 of record CAXUBO010000032.1, read on the forward strand.
TTCCACATTCGGCTACGATGGATACAGCCGCTTGCTTTGGGCAAAAGACCCTGTCGGCAACAAGACGACGTTTACTTACAATCCCACCAACACGGTCATCACCGACCCCAACGGCAATACGACGACCCATACCTACTCCTACAGCCGCTTGTCTTCCGTCACAGATGCAAAAGGGTATTCCACTCTTTTCAACTACGACGTGGACAACATCCTAAACAGCACGCAGGACAAAAACAGCGTTGCCAACACCCTCGGCTACCTTTGGAGCAATAGCTCGCATTTCACGAACGGAACCACGGCGGCAAATGGAACCAGCACGTCTACCAGCGAGGACCCACTGGGGTATTACACCAGCGCGACTTATGATGCCAAGAACAAAGTGACGCAGTCGGGGGATGCCGTCGGCAACGTCACGAACAACGTCTATTCGTCCAACACCATGGAAGACCTGACCAGTACCAGCGTCACCGGAGCCGGCAGCAGCCCGTTCAAGTCAAGTTCCTCCATCGGCGGCTACGCCAACGGTCTGCCGACGACGTTTACCGATGCTCTGCAACATCAGTCCAGCGTGGGCTATGACGGCTACGGCAACGTCAACAGCACGATTGACGCTGCCCAAGACCCGGCTGCCACGGCGGTCTACAACGTCCTGGGCTGGAAAACGTCCAGCACGGACTCTAATGGTCACACGACGACGACTGCCTACGACAACTGGGGGCGCGTTACCAGCGTCACCGCCCCGGACAACACGCAGACGACGATGACATATGACGCCGATGGAAACGTGCTGACCGTCACCGATGCCAACAGCCACACCGTCACCAATGTTTATGATCTGGACGGGCGCTTAACCCAAACCACCAACGGGCGCGGCGATGCGGTCAAGTACACTTACGACGGCCCCAGCGGCTACGGCAGCGCCGACATGAACGGGCAGACGCAGATGGGCCTGCTGTCCTCCAAGACCGACGGCAACGGGCACACGACGCTTTACACCTACACCGTTCGCAATGAGCCGTACCAGACCTTCTACCCCGACAGCACCGGCGAAAGCGCCTTCTATGACAACAACGGCAACCTCGTCAAGCGGCAGAAGTCGGACGGCAGCTTCATTGCCTACACTTATGATGCCGACAACCGCTTAACCAAGATCACCTACCCGCATCTGGCCGCGACTTCGTTCCAGTACGACGCGGACGGGCGCAAGACGCAAATGACGGACGCCACCGGAACCACTTCCTGGACCTACGGCGACGGGGTGCATCTGACGCAGGCTGTCACGCCCTACGCCGGGTCTACCCAGACCGTCACCTACGCCTATGACGCAGACGGGCGGCGCAGCACGATGGGGCTTGTCGGCACCGGCACCTGGACCTACGGCTACGACCCCGGCGGGCGCTTGACCAGCCTGTTGAACCCGTACAGCGAGACCACCACGCTTTTCTACGACGCCGCCAGCCGCCTGACGCGGCAGATCAACGGGGACGGCACCTACAGCAACTTCGGCTACGACCAGGCCGACCAGCAGACCGACATCTTCTACTACACCAGCGCAAACGCCCTCTTGGGTCATCTGGTGTACGGCTACGATCCTGGCGGCAACATCCACACCCTGACCCAGAACAACACGGTCACGACCACCTACGGCTACGACGGGGCCGACCAGTTGACCAGCGAGACCCACACGGGCGATGCTGTGAACTACGCGCTGGGCTTCACCTATGACAAGAACGGCAACCGCCTGACCCAGACCAGCGGCGGGAACACGGTGCAGTCCTTCCAGTACG
>CAXUBO010000033.1:0-30357 GCA_964249345.1 uncultured Armatimonadales bacterium
TGTTTGCGTCGCCTGACAGTTCACCGAGAACAACTTGAATTAGACCACTACCGTCAATCTGTTATTGATGCAAGCATCTGTTCGGTCTTAATCGCTTTGGCGCAGGCTGGATAGCCTGCGCCTTCATTCTTACGAGCAACCCAATGATGTCCCGCACGACAAACATTTGTAGCACGCGCCGCTGCGGATAGTAATCGCGCCGCATTCTGGACACGGCGGGGCGTCGGACTGCATCAGCGAGATTTCGCGCTCGTGGTCGGTGACGGAGGCCGTGCTGGTTTCGGCGAGATGGGCGTTGGCGGCGTAGTGGCCGTTTCCGTTCCCGCCGCTGCCGTTCCCCAGCTTGCTGCCGCTGCTGAGAGTGCCGCTTTTGGCGTCGTGCGCCGGGAGGGAGGGCTTCGCCGGGGCGGCGTAGGCGTCTTCCTGGTCGGCGAGCAGCCCGACGTTGTGGCGGTCTTCTTTCTGCAAAAAGCGCAGGGCCAGATACCGGAAGATGTAGTCCATGACGGATTTCGCCATGGGGATGTCTTTGTTGCCGGTGAAGCCCGACGGCTCAAAGCGCGAATGGATGAACTTGTCCACCAGCGTTGACAGCGGAACGCCGTACTGAAGCGCCAGCGAAATGGCGGTGGCGAAGCTGTCCATCAGGCCTGAAATCGAAGACCCCTCTTTAGACATCCGAATGAAAATCTCGCCCGGCTGGCGGGTGTCCGGGTACAAGCCCACCGTCAGGTAGCCTTCATGGCCGCCGATGCTGAACTTGTGCGTCACACCGTCGCGCTCGTCGGGCAGGCGGCGGCGGACCGCTTTCGGCACGGCCAGCGTGTTTGGCGCGGCGTCCGGCGCAACCGCCTCAGTGGCAGCGGCTTTGGCTTCCAGGCTCTTTTCGCTGGCCGTGTTCAGCGGCTGGGTGCGCTTGGAGCCGTCCCGGTAGATAGCGACCGCCTTGATGCCGAGCTGCCACGCTTCCAAATACGTTTGGGCAATGTCGTCCGGCGACGCATCATTCGGGACGTTGACTGTCTTTGAGATCGCTCCCGAAATGAACGGCTGGGCCGCCGCCATCATCTTTAAATGCCCCCGGTAATGGATAGACCGGGTGCCGTTCATCGGGCGGAACGCGCAGTCAAAAATTGCCAAATGCTCAGGCTTCAGGCCGGGCGCTCCTTCAATCGTGTCATGCTCGTCAATAAACTTGATGATGCCTTGCGCCTGCGCCTGGTCGTAGCCGAGGCGGTCTAAGGCTTCGGGAACCGTCTGGTTGACGATCTTCATCATGCCCCCGCCGACCAGCGACTTGTACTTGACAATCGCAATGTCCGGCTCAATCCCCGTCGTATCGCAGTCCATTAGGAATCCTATGGTTCCGGTCGGCGCGAGTACGGTGGCCTGTGCATTACGATAACCATATAAGCTGCCTAACTCTAGCGTCTCATCCCAGGCGATCCGGGCGGCTTGGAGCAGAGTGTCGGGAATTAAGCTGCTGTTGATCTCATCTACAGCGGCGCGGTGCTTGCCCATGACCCGCAGCATTGGCTCGCGGTTCTCGGCATATCCGGCAAACGGCCCGCCGCAGTCGCGGGCGACGGTCGCCGATTGATGGTACGCCCGGCCCGTCATCAGCGCCGTCACCGCCCCAGCATACGCCCGGCCTGCATCGCTGTCATACGGCAGACCCGCCGCCATGAGCAGTGCGCCTAAATTGGCGTACCCCAGTCCCAGAGGACGGAACGCATGGGATCGCTGCTCAATCTTCTCGGTCGGGTAATGCGCGAATCCGACCACAATCTCCTGCGCCGTGATCATCACTTTGACTGCATGTTCAAACGACTCGGTATCAAATGCCCCGCTTCCCGCTTCCCGGAACTTCATCAAGTTCAGCGACGAGAGATTACAAGCCGTAGAATTCAGGAAAAAGAACTCCGAGCAGTTATGAACCACTAAACCATTAGCGACAAAGTGATGCGTAACGCCTTCTGTTAAGTCGTAAACGTCAGCAGTGCTTGCTTCGGTGACAGACGCAACCTCGTCTATCATCGTGTCTTTGTAAGCGGTGAAGGCCAAGTTCATTTGATGCAGACGCGCAGCTTTCGGGCTGGCCGGATCAAACCCAATTTCCCGCTCAAAAATGACGCGCGACGAGCGCGTAATTCGCAGCGAATGCACTTCCTGGACAGCATACGTCTTCGGTTCGCGCAGGCTGTCCGGCAGGATTGCCTCGGTCGCGCCGCCGCGCCGCTCGGTATACAGTTTAGTTTTGATACCGAATGAAAGAAGCAACACTTGGACCTGCTGAAGCAGTTCCTGCGAAGTCGAGTTTAGCGCGACATACTGGCTCTTGTCACCATAGCTCGCAACAGTACCGTCAGCAGTGAATAGACCGCGCAGCATGGCGGCCAGAGCTGGCTTGTCCAAATCATAAATGCGACTGGTGAAGCGCTTGCGTGAGCTGCCTTCGTCCAGCACAGCGAACTCGGTGAAAAGCGCAACGATGGGAGCAGCCCCAAACGCAAGGCGAGTGACGCCAGGCGAGGACTGTTCTTTGACTAAAGTGTCTTTGCCGTAGCCGCCGAGACCGGCATCGCGAAAAGCTTGCTTCTGCGCGTTTAATGCCAGCGCGATTTTGTGCAGGATCGGCGCTTCGTTTTCCGACATGGTCAGGATGACTTGCGGATTACCGCTTCCGTCTGCCATAGGGCGTGACAAGCAGCCGTCACCGACGGCAAGGCCAACCGCAAGGGCTAAGTCGTCACTGAGTGCCTGACGCCCAAAGCCTGCCCCTTCTAATTTGACATGTTCGCCGACACACAAGTCCTTGACAGGCACATCGCCGCGCTCTGCCGTTAAAACAAGATGGTCTTCCGTGATAGTCACTTCGTACCCAGCGCGTGTCCGCAGCTTGAACACTTGCTTGCGCCCTGTTGGAAAAATGCGGTCTACAAAGTGCGGTAGACCATCCGCACCGATAATCTGGGCGGACTGACCGACCAGCGAGTCTATCCGCTGCCAGCCTGCCGCCGTCGCAACCAGTGTGTCACCAGTCACGCACGGGTTGCTTGCATGAATTCGGTCGGTGTTGGCGCAGGTGTGCCAGGCGTTTGCGGTGGTGTCGTACTGCATTCCGGGGTCACCGCAGACCCACGTGCCTTCGGCGATGGAGTGGAGCAGGTCACGCGCCCGCAGTGTCTCGGCGGTCTTGCCGTCGGTGCGGAACTTGGTGTCCCAGGGACCGTCGGTTTCCACCGCCTGCATGAACTCGTCGGTGACGCGGACGCTATGGTTGGCGTTCTGGAACGGCACCGTGTCATACGCGCCGCCGCTGACATTGAACGCACCGGAATAACCCGCGTCAATGAGCGCGTGCGCTTTCAGCTCAGCGTCCTTTTTGCAGTCAATGAACTCCTGAATGTCGGGGTGGTCGGCGTTCAGGATGACCATCTTGGCCGCCCGGCGCGTCGAGCCGCCCGATTTAATGGAACCCGCCGAAGCGTCGAGTCCCTTCATAAATGCAATCGGCCCAGAAGAGCGCCCGCCCGCCGATAGCGGCTCTTTGGACGAGCGCAGCGGCGACAAATTATGCCCCGAACCGGAACCATCTTTGAAGAGCATTCCTTCGGTCTTATAAAGGTCCAGAATGGACTCCATCGAGTCATCTACTTCTGTAATGTAGCACGCCGACACCGCCTGGCGGCGTCCGGCCCAGCCTAAGTTGAACCAAACCGGGCTGTTGAACGCAGCGTACTGGTGCAGCAAAATATAGCGCAGCTCGTCGTGGAAGACTTCGGCGTCGGCGTCGGTTGCGAAGTAGGAACCAAGTTTGGCCCATTCCAAAATCTTGTCGGCGACCCGCCCAATGAGCTGCTTGACGGAATACTCGCGCTCCAGCGTTCCGATTTGACCCCGAAAGTATTTGGAGACAACCACGTTGGTCGCAAGCTGAGACCAAGCTTTCGGGATTTCGACGCCCTTTTGCTCGAACACGACCGTGCCGTCACTGCCGACAATGCTTGCGGTGCGAAGCTCCCACTCGCTGGTCTCCCACACGTTCTGCCCCGGCTGGGTGTAGCGGCGGGTGAAGGTCAGCCCCAGCGCGTTCGTCTTGGCGGTCGCGGGAACGGCTTTGGGTTCAGTGGCTTCAATCTTTGCTTTGGGAGCTTCAATCTTTGCTTCGGGGGCGGCGACGGACATAGGGGATTCCATTTCTAGGGCGATTTCCGGTTCCAAGGCGATTTCCGGTTCGGGTTCTTGTGCGGCTTCCACAGTGACAGGTTCAGCGGCGAAGTCAACCACCTGCTCGGCTTCGGGAACAGCCACGGGATCGGCAAAAGCGTCCAAGTCCGGCTCGGCTACGGCGCTGACTTTTTCTTCAATGATTTCTTCTTTGACTTCTTCGGGGACAGTGTTGAAATCTTCGCGGGCGGCCCGGAGCGGGCTCAAAAGCGGGGCCGGCTCATCGGCCAGCATTCGGGCCATGACGCTGTCCTCAAACGGGTCTTCTTCGGCAAACGGGTCCGGCTCCATGATCTGAGGTTCGGGAACCTGCGCGATCTGCGATGGGGCCGGGAAGCCGCTGACGGGGACATCGGCGGGATGCCGCGCTTCCAGGTCTACCTCGCCGCCGCCGAACAGCGCCCCCTCCGCCTCGGCAACGGCCACCGGAGCCAGCTCCGCTGCTGCCGGCGCAGGGGTTTTCCGTGCCGGGCGCAGCGTCGGGGCTTCCTCCTCGCCCATTAAATCCAAAGTTGTTCCCGACCCGTTCTTCTTGCTGCTTTTCTCAGCCATGGTTGCTTCCTCTTCTGTTTTTGCTTGGTCCTACTCTTCAGGCTCTTCAGGAAGCCACGGGTTGAAACCCGTGGCTATTGAAAGCCCACCGTCGAGGCGACGAAAAAACCTGCAACTGCTTTCTTTTCTGCAACTGCTTTCTTTTCTGCAACTGCTTTCTTTTCTGCAACTGCTTTCTTCTGTGTCGCCGCGACACTGGGCACTTTTCAGCCTCGGAATTCATTCCGTGGCCCCTATCTGTTCGCCTACTCTTTTCTTAAACGCCCGCTTTGCTTCTTGATCAAATTGACGATGTCACGGAACTGGGTGGCGTCCTCAAACTGGCGGTATACTGACGCAAAGCGCACATAGGCCACTTGGTCCAAACGGCTCAAATGCTCCATGACCATTTCGCCGATGTCGGCGGACGGCACTTCTTTGTCTAATCGGTTGGCGAATGTACGCTCAATGTCGTCGGTGATCGTTTGCAGGGTTTCTTCCGAGATGGGCCGCTTCTGGCAGGCCACGCGCAGGGAGCGCAGCAGCTTGTTGCGGTCAAACGGCTCGCGCCGCTGATGGCCGTCGCGGTCGGGCTTCTTGACCACTGTGAGCTGCATCTCTTCAATGGTCTCAAACGTGGTGAAGCGCCGCTCGCAGTGCTTGCATTCACGGCGCCGTTTGATGGCCTCGCCCTCGCGCATGGGCCGCGAGTCAAGCACCGCATCGTCATCATGGCCGCAGTAGGGACACTTCATGGAACCTGCTTTATCATAGCACTCTATCCTATATCTTGTGCGGATTTCTAGTATAACACCCCAAATGTAGATTGTCAAGGAAGATCGAGAATGCCACACGATTCTTTTTCGACCCGCTGGGCCGAGCCGCGAAGACAGGCGATTTTTATTTTCCTGTGCTGCTTATTGACTATTGATGTAGTATGTATCATAATATGACTACTAAAGTAGTTAAACGGAGACACCCAATGAACATTTTTCGCTTGATACTCATTTTGCTGCTGGCATTGCCGGGGGTTTTCGGCGTCACGCACTCGGCCTGCGGGCAAGCCTCGGCGATTGCTGGCGCGGAAATGCCGGTACGCGGCGGCAGCATTGTTGTCAAAGTGGCGGCGTTTGACGCCGCCCGGCAGGAAGTGCTGGCCGCCGCAGCGGGTCAAGGCGCGGAGCTGCTGGCGGCGCGGACATTGGTGGACGGCAAAGGCCGCAAGCATGGGTGGCTTGAGTTCCGGCTCCCGGCCAGCCGCCTGCCGGCGCTGCTGGGCGCGGCGCAAGCTGACGGGCGGCTCTTCGGCGAAAGCGTTGCCACAACCGACCATGCCTCCGAGTACGAGGAGCTGGCCCGGCGGATCATTCGCTTGCAGCAGCATGAAGTACGCTTAACCGGCATCCTGCAAAGCGGACACCGGCTGCGCGGCGGTGATCTTTTGTATGTCCAGGAGCGATTATTCCGGGCCAGCGTGGATGAAAGCCTGCTGGCGCAGCGCCGCGCGGACATCGAGCGGGACACGCAGGTTAATACAATCCGGGTGGAGCTGTTTGAGCCGGGTTCCCTGCCTGCCGCCGCCGCGCCGTCGCCCACCCTGGCCGGCGGGTTTGCCCAAGCCCTCCATCTGGCCCGCGATCATTGGGAGCGGCTTCTGGGGCGCGGCGCAACCGCCGGAGCATACCTGCTGGTCTTTCTCCCGCTTTGGCTGCCGGGCCTCCTTTGCGGCCTGCTGCTGCTGCGGTTTTTGTGGACGCGCCGGCAGGCCGGGCTGCTGCACCTGGAAGCCGGTCTTCAGCGGATGGCGGCCTGGCAGCGCCGCCTGCGCGAAGCGCGGGAAGCCGGCACCCCCTACTAACCCCTAGAGAAGTTGAGCGAGAACCAGCAGCGACGCTTACCAGCGGGTTCATCAAGCGCTGACAGGCCGCTTAACGGCGCTGGAAGCCCAAAAGGAAATCGCGTACAGCGCGGATTTTGGTCACGCAGAGTAAAACCCAGCCACTCAAGCCGCAGGAAAACTCAAAGTTTTCCTGCGGCCTTTGTTTTCCTGCCGCCTTTTAATTACCTGAGACGTAATTGCATTGCCGCCGGGATGCCGGTATCATGCAGAAGAACGGTCTTCGACAGGAGAAGGGACAAACAGGAGAAGGGACAAAGAAGAAAGAAATGACAAACACATTCACAAAAACCGCCGCACCGGAATGGCTGCTGGCGATGTGGAAAGAAATTGACGCCAAGACATTCGGCAAAGGCTTCGACTGCTTCGCCGACGATGCCGTCTGCAATTTGGGCGTCGCCGACTGGCAGGGCCGCGAGGCCATTCGAGAAAACCTTCGCGCCTTTATTGACACCGGGTTCACCGCCCATCACGAGGTTGTCGAATACTGGGACGGCGGCTCGCTGAAAGTCTTTCGCGGCATTGTGACCATGACGCCTGATGACAAAAGCCAGCCGGTCGTGAGGCCGACGATGGCCCATTTCTTCTACATGGACGAGTCCGATCCCGCCAAAGTCAGCCGCTGGATCGGCGCAGTCGGCCCCGCCGCGTTTTAAGGCTCGGCCCCGCCGCGTTTTAAGGCGCAGTCACTCAACAAAGCGGTAGCTCAGCAAGAAGGCGTGCCATAAAAAATGTGCCACAATGGAGAACATGAACACGCAACTGCCCGCAACTGAGCCAGGGACACACAATCTAGGCGATCTGCTGCGCCGCTGGCGCACTCTGCGCGGGAAAAGTCAGCTTGACCTTGCCTTAGAAGCGGACATCTCGCAGCGGCACCTCAGTTTTGTCGAAAGCGGGCGCAGCACTCCTAGCCGCCGGCTTCTCATACAGGCGGCGGAAGCGCTGGATGTTCCTCTGCGCGACCGAAACGCCCTGCTGCTGGCCGCAGGCTACGCGCCTCTGTATTCCGAAGCCGCGTGGGATGCGCTGGAAATGCAGAGCGTCACCCGCGCTTTGGAGCGCATCCTGCGCCAACAGGAGCCGTTTCCGGCCATTGTCATGGACCGCCACTGGAACGTGCTGATGACTAACGACTCCGCACCGCGCTTGTTCGGCTGCTTTATCGGTCTAAGCGCGTGGAAAGGCCCGCGTAACATGCTGCATCTTTTGTTTGACCCGGACAGGATGCGCCCATTTGTTGCCAACTGGGAAGAAGCAGCAAAGAGTCTGCTCCAGCGCGTTCACCGGGAGGCCGTTGGAGGTGTGACAGACGAAAAAACCAAAGAATTACTGGCCGCCCTGCTGGCGTACCCCAATATCCCAGCGGCGTGGAGCCTTCCTCTGCCGGCTGCCCCTGCCCTGCCGATGATCCCGCTGAGCTTCCTCAAAGATAGCAGGGTGCTGAATTATTTCTCAATGGTCACAACCGTAGGAACCCCGCAGACTGTCGCCGCGCAGGAGATGCGGATTGAGTGCATGTTTCCCGCCGATGAAGCGACGGAGCGGCATCACATCCAGATGATGAACGGCTAATGCCAAACATAGGGAAAATCGGGTACAACAGCGGCATCGGAGGAACTTAAGAATGCACGTTTTGTTTATCGGCGGGACCGGGCTGATTTCCACGGCGATTGCCCGGCAGCTTTTGGAAGCGGGCCACGAAGTGACGCTGTTTAACCGGGGCAAATCGGAAAACCGTCTGCCGGACGGCGCAGCGGTTATTCAGGGCGACCGCAAAGACTATGCGGCGTTTGAAGGGACGTTTTCAGACAAGACCTACGACGTTGTCGTAGACATGGTGGCGTTCCATCCCGACGACAGCGCTTCGGCCATTCGGGCGTTCAAAGGCCGCTGCGGCCAGTTCATCCACTGCTCGACGGTCTGCGTTTATTCCGGCCCGGTCAGTCAGCTTCCCACCACCGAAACCGAGCCGTATCATAGCATTGGTAATTACGGCAAAGACAAAATCGTCTGCGAGCTGCTGTTGCAGCAAGCCTATGAAGAAGAAGCCTTCCCGCTGACCATCATGCGCCCGTCGCACTCCTACGGCGAAGGCGGCGGCATTATCCGCTCCGTCGGCCCGTCCGACACCTTCATAGACCGCCTCCGCAAGGGAAAGCCTGTCATTGTGCAGGGCGACGGCAACTCACTGTGGGCCGCCTGCCATGTGGACGATGTCGCGCGGGGCTTTATTGGGACAATGGGCAACACGCGCTGCCTCGGCGAAGCGTACAACCTCACTTCGGATGAGTGGTTCACCTGGAACACCTACCATGAGCAGGTCGCGGAAGTCGCCGGCGGCACGTTCACCCCGGTCCATATCCCCACCGACACGCTGCACGAAGTCGCGCCAAGTTTGTCCGGCTCCACTTACGATATTTTAGAATGGCCGTCTATCTTTGACAATTCTAAAATTAAGCGCGACACGGACTACACCGGCCAGACTATTGATTTCCGCGAAGGCACGCGCCGAACGCTGAAGTGGCTGGAAGAAAACGGCAAGCTCAAAGACAGCGACACCGACGACTACGAAGACCGCCTCATCGCCGCCTGGCAGTCCAAGACCGCCGAGCTTCCGATGCAGTAGCCGGCACATCGTAGGGGTAGGGCTTGCTCCTGCCCTCCTTTTCTTGCTCTTTGTCCTTTTCTTGCTCTTTGTCCTTTTCTTATCTTCGTCCGCGAAGGCGGACGCTCGGCGCTTCGCCCCATAGCGTAGGAATTTATTCCCACGCATCATCCTTCTAAGCCAATGACTGCTGACCAAATCCAAGCCAAGCTGCGCTCTCGCCAGACCCAGGATCGCATCAGCGCCGTCGCCCAAATCGCCCGCCTGGAACCGGCAGAGCGGCAGGCGCTTCTGCTGGAAGCCCTGGCCGACAAGTCTCCTTACGTCGCCGCGCTTGCCGCTGAAGCCCTCGGCGAAAAGGACGAAAACGGCGATGGGGCCGACGACCGGGCCGCTCTCTTGATGACCGAGCAGTTCGGCGCACTTTGCGCCGATGGCCCGAAGCTTGACCCCGGCTGCCACGTTCGGGCTAATCTTGCATTTTCGCTGGGCCGCCTCGAATATCGCCCGGCGTCCGACATGCTCCGCCTCGGCATCAAAATCGTGCAGGTTGAAGCCGTCGGCGGCGTCCCGTTTGACACCGCCGCCCACCTGCGGGCCAACTGCGCGTTGGCCCTCGCGCAGATCGGCGACCCCGACTGCGTCCGCGACATCGCCCTTCTGCTGTTTGACCGCAGCGGCTTTGCCTTTGCCCGCGCCCCCATTGACCCGACCATCAAGATGGAGCCGCGCAAAGCCGCCGCCCAAGCCCTGTCCATGAGCGGCAGGCTCGAAGCCCGCCTGCCCCTCACGCTGAAATTGATCCATCCCGAAAACGAGGAACCCGAAGTCTTGCAAGAGTGCATGACCGCTTTAGTTGACTTAGAAGACCCCCGTGCCCTCGAAGTGCTGGAACCCTACCTCAAGCATTCCGACCGCCGCCTTGCCGCCTACAGCGCCCTGATGATCGCCCGCACCCAGTCCCCCGGCGCAGCCGCGCTCCTTACCCTTGCCATCCCTTCCTTCTCCGGCGACACCTTGAAAGCCGTCGTGCTGGCCCTCGCCACCGTGCGAGCGCCCGAAGCCTACGACCACCTTCACCAGCTCTCCCGGTCCGACCGCGACGCCGTCCGCCTCGCCGTCATCGACGCCCTGCCCCCCGACGCCGCCTCCCAAGCCCTGCTCAAAACCCTCGCCGCCCGCGACCCGTCCCCCAAAGTCAAAGCCGCCGCCAAACTCGCGCTTGTGCCGGACTAAAAAGACCCAGCACTGGAAGTGCCGGGCTATTATTGCATCAAAATCCCTATGGGACTAAATGCCGCAGGCAACAAACTTGTTTTTATCCTCAGTGTCGGAGACACTTTCGTTCCATAGTAGCCCGGCACTTCCAGTGCCGGATACTCTTACTCGCTTTCCAATTTCGCAAGCTCCTCTTCGTCCATTGTCATGTCAAAATCACGGCCATCTTGGTCCTTCCAGGTTACTTCATAGCAAGGCGGCGTGGTCGTATACATCGCCCACACGATCCCGACAGCACCAGCAGTTAGGCCGAGATTAGGATAATTGTCGATCAAGGCAACAGCCTCGTCTTCTGCAAACTTGAACATAATAAACCTATAAATTCCCTGCTGCTTCGCCAAGTACAAGCCCCCGGTCATGTCTGCCTGTCTTGGCTGTAAACCACGTTCCAGTAGCACATACGCGAGTGCGTCCCTGTTGGCAGCAAACTCGTGAAAGTCATCACACTTCGTGTATATCCGGTATAATCCGCTGGACTGTTGAGACAAACCTGCAATGATTTCCGACGTACTCAGGCTGCTGAGCTGGGCATGAATCTGCGCTAACTCTTGTTGGGTATAACGTACCTGAAGGTTCTTCAACGCTTTTGGGTTGGAAAAATGGTAGACATGGTCTTTGCTTGCCAGTGCTGCGGCTTCCAGCTTTCGTTCCCAAGCAAGAGCCTCAGCTTGTTGATCCCCATGCTTGGTGCGTAAAGGCAAAATGTGGTACTGGTGCTGGATGGCTCCTAATAAAAACGGAGCCACCGTGCAAATGGTTCGCCGCATTCCCGTTTTGTCGTTGACAACAGTAATCAGGACATAATAAGGCGAAGTGGAAAGGTTAGTAATGGCCTTTGCAAAGTTCGTGGCGCTTTGCTGCGCCGATGCAGGAAGGGCCAAAGCAATGACAAGAGCGACAGGCGCTAGGAACTTGCAGACGTTACTTTGGCGCATTGGTTTACTTCCCTGACGCCGGGTTCAGCGAGTTAAAGTATTTGCGGACATCGGAGCGGTAAGCGGGCGGGATGTCTATGCCGACAAGACAGTTTCCTGTGACAAGACGGCAATATTCATTCGTAATTGTTCTTCCTCCGCGACGTCCTGCATCAGTGAAAGCTGCTCAAAGCCGTCGCGCATTCCTTCGTCTTCCGGGTGCGCTTTGATCCAGGCGCGTAGCACCTGTTGAGCTTCCAGAATATCGGGCAGGCAGCGGGCGCTTAACACTCTCTTTGTGACAGCCTCACGGGCTGAGGCAAGGTCTATTTCTGCTTCTAATACCACTTCATCACCTCTTCACGCGAATTTTTTACGCGAAATCTTTCAGAACGGAGTTGGCCGCAGACAAAACATACAAGAACACCCTTCGTTCACGTCCTTCCAACCCATCACCCAAGCCGAAAACGTAGCTGAACCTATCCTTGATTGGAATTTTGATCAGGTTTGCATAAAACTCTTCGGCTGTCATGTTCAGGCCGAAACGAAGCTGCTCTAAAGCGTAAATGTACTTGTTGTAATTGTGTTTCTCTTCGGCGGCACGAAACGCATTTTCAGGAACAGTCACCCCAAGCCGCGCCAAAATGATGGGGCGGAACAAGCGCTGCAAGCGCTCGACAACCCCTTCTTCCCAGCCTGGGAAATCCCGGTAGTCTGTTCCAATATACCCAGCGGAAACGGTATGCAGCGCTTCATGGATGAGTGTTGCCCAGCGTACTTCTTGGGAAGCAAGAGCGGCATCAATGAGAATGTCGCAGGTGAAACGCTTTTTTCCCTTAAAACCCGCATCAGGCACAATCCCAACTTGGCCGCTCCACTGAGACGGCAGACCAAGCCGCCCCGTCAGCACACCAATGATCTGCCGCAGTTCTGATGCGATTTGGGCTTGAACGAAAACCTTATCATCCATGATCCCACTTCTCCTAAGAGTTTAGCGTGTTCCCCCAGATGACGCCGCCGGGTTCAGCGAGTTAAAGTATTTGCGGACATCGGAGCGGTAAGCGGGCGGGATGTCTTCTTTGTCCATCGCGGACTCGGCGCTTTTTTGGGCGGGGGCGACATAATTGTAGTACGGCACCTGGCTTGCAGTGCTGCCGGGGGAAGTGTTCGGGTTCGCGCCGACTTTGCGGGTCGGGCCGGTCTTGGAAGGGCCGGCGTTCAGCGGCTTGCCGAAATACAGCTTGACGCCTTTGGGGTTCAAGGCGGGGCCGGCTTTGCCGAGGTGTTTCACAGTGCTGCTGCCTTCGCCGGTGTCGCCGGGCTTGCCGCCGATACCCTCGCCGCCGCCGGAGCCGCCGTTTCCTTTGCCGTGGCCGTGCCGCCCCTGGCCGCTGGCAAGACCTTTGCCGTCGCCGAACGCGCCGTCGTCCCCATCTCCGGACCCGTCGCCGCTTCCCTGCCCTTTGCCCTTGCCCTGCCCCTGGCCGGGCTGGCCGTTGTCGTCGGACACATCGCCGGGGCTGTTGGCACCTGCCATCTGGCTTTCGGCGTCTTCCATGCCCTGCGCGGCGTCCTGCTGGCCCTGCTGGTCGGCCTGCTCCTGCGCTTCGCGCTCGGCGGACGCGGCGGCTTTCCGCATTTCCGTGGCGGCGGCCTGCTTGTCGCCGCGCTTTAGGGCATCGGCGGCGGCCTGGGCGTGACCCTGCGTTTCGGTCATCGGCGTGTTTTTGAGGGCGTCGGCGAGCTTTTGTGTGTCTGACGCCGCCTGCTGCTGCTCGCCGGCGGACATGTGGCCGGACTGGATTTTGTCCGCCATCTGCCGAAGCTGCTGGCTCAACCCCTGGCTGTCGTTCTGCTGCATGGCCTGGGCGGCACGCTGCATTTCGGGCGTCACGTGTGGCTGGGAGCCGCTTTGACTGCTTTGGCCGGACTTGGACTTGCCCGCTGCCGGCACATTGAAGCCGCTGAACTTGTCGCCTGCCGCGCTTTTCGCACCCGCGCCGCCGTTCTGCCCGGCTTTCTGACCGCTTTTTGAGCCGCTGCCGCCGTTTTTCTGCCCCGCGCCGGCCTGCTTGCCATTGGTTCCCGACGCATTCTGTCCGCCCGCCATCGCGTGAGCCAATTGCTGACCGGCCTGGGCCATGCTTTTGCCGCCCGCCCCGGCACCCGAATTGGCCGCCGCCGTTTTTTGCAGCTCCTGGCGCATCTGCTGGGTGAGCTTAGACATCTGGACCATCGCCTGTTTTTTGTCCAGACGCCCGGATGCCAGGCGCTGCCCCAAACGCTGCATCAGCGCGGCGGCGCGTTTGGTCCCGGAAAGGT
The DNA here is from genome assembly GCA_964249345.1 of uncultured Armatimonadales bacterium. Taxonomy (GTDB): domain Bacteria; phylum Armatimonadota; class Armatimonadia; order Armatimonadales; family Capsulimonadaceae; genus JANXMY01. The sequence goes on from CAXUBO010000033.1 coordinate 13,781, forward strand.
TTTGCCCTTCCGCCTGCTTTTGAATGATTTTGGCGGTTTGCTCCAGCTTACTCCCGGTCTTTTGGACAATCTGGCGCTCGATTTTGACGCCCGGCGGGACAAAGACGGGCAGGCTGGGGACGATCAAAACCAGCGCGATCAGCGCCAGCCCGGCGGCAAAAGCTTTAGCTTCCCAGGGCAGGCGCAGCGGCACGGCGTCCGTAGATTTTAGGCCCTGGGCGTGGGCGGCCGCATCGGCCATCTGAAGGCGGCGCAGGGTTGCCGCTTCCGGGTCGGCGGATTGGGGAGATTTCTCAAATTCTAAGGCCGAAGAAAGCCGCTCTTTAAGGCCAAGCCGGGCTTCCGCAAGACGCGCGGCGTCCATCTGCGAAATCGGGCGCAGGAACGCCGTGACGGTCCCGGCAAGAATGCCGAAAGCGACGGGAACAGGAATGGCCGCTTCCAGCGGCAGCCAGCCCGGCAGCAGGTCCCAGTGGGACAGCAGGGCGGCGACTAGCGCGAGGCCAGTTCCGGCAAGTGCGCCCCGCGACGCATGGCGCACCCAGCGGACAAGCCGCAGACGCCCGGTAATCTGCGCGAGGGCATGAGAAATCGCCGGCTGCTCGGATAGTGTCACGGACATGGAAGGTTCTCCCTGCCGTTATTATACGCGATAACAGAGAATAACAGTGCGAGCGCCTGGGCCAGTCTGATGATTGACAGAAACCCCCCGGCAAAGAAGCGTCCTTCGGACGAAGAGAGGACAGGGGAACTTGGGCCTCTCCTTGTCCGAAGGACATTTCCTGCCGGGGTTTTCTATAAAATCAATAGATTGGCCCCGGCATACTCCCTTTTAATGAAGCTACGGATTACGCAGATGCGTGGGAATGTCCGGCAGGGGCGCGGACGGCAGAGGAACCTGCTGGCTGAGATGGGCCGCCGGGGCGAGATTGATCGCCCAAGTTTTGGGGCCGGCCCCCATCCCGGCAGGCGGCTGGAACGTCACCAGATGCTTTCCGGCGGGCAGCGCCGCCCACTGCCCGGACGCAAGCGCGGGCAGGGGATGGCCGTCCACTTTGATCCACAGCGGAGCCGCGCGGACAAGCGCCGGCTTTTGGGCGGAAGACTCAGCCGCCAGGGCAATCCAGCCTGAGACGATGTACCAGCCTGCGCGGGTCGGCGCAGGCGCGGCAGCCGGTGCGTGCGGTGTAAACGGGCGGCTCGAAAGCGCAGCGGCGACCCGCAGACGCTTTCGTATCGCTGACTTGACGACCAAGCGGGGCGCAGGCGGCTGTGACAAGGCGACGCGCGGGAGCGGCTTCGGAACAAGCGCCGCTGCGGAAGCCGGACGCGGCAGTGTGGTCTGAGGCAAGACTAAAGTTTTTGCCGAAGCTGTAGTCTTTGCCGAAGCTGTAGTTTTTGTTGGCACCAAAGCTTTCGCAGCCGGCGCCGAATTAGCTCTGGAAAAAGACGCCGCAGAAGCGGCCGGGAGAATAGAAGCGGCCGGGAGAATAGAAGCGGCCGGGAGAATAGAAGCGGCCGGGAGAAGCGTAGGGGCGGCTGCTTGCTTCACTGGCTTGCCGGCGTGTTTTGCTGCCGGCGCAGGCTGGCTTGCGGGCGCTCGGCGGGGGGCGGCAGGCCAAACAGACGCCGTAAGCGCAGACGACGGCGGCGTGGGAGCGGCTTTTGGTCCTGTCTTGGCCTCCCAGACAATAAATCCAGCCAGCAGCACAGCGGCGGCAAATGCGCCGGCAAATGCCCCGGTGCGGCGGGCGGACGCCGTGACGGCGTTTTGCTGCGGCTCGCCGGCAGACGCAGCGACGGCGGCGCGGAGGGCAGCCGCGAGCTGGCCGGCGGACTCATATCGTTCGTCCGGGGCTTTGGCAAGGCCGCGCAGAACGGATTCGTCAACCGCAGGCGAAAGCTCATCTCGGTGAAAGCGGAGCGGCGGCGGACTGGAAAAGACCTGACGATGCATGACCGAAAGCTGGGCCTGCGTGCTGCTGTCGGCGGCGCGGAACGGCGGGGTGGCCGTCAAGGCAAAATAAGCGACGGCGGCCAGGGAATACACGTCGCTGCGCGGGTCCACGACCCCGTTGCCATGCACCTGCTCCGGGCTGGCATACTCAATCGTGCCGAGAATGTCGCCCATGACTGTCAGCGGCAGGTCGTCGTCCATCCGGGCGACGCCGAAATCCGTCAGCCGGGCCGGGCCATGCTTCGGCAGCAGGATATTGGACGGCTTGACATCCCGGTGCACAATGCCGAGCGCGTGGATGCAGTCCAAAGCCGCCGCGATGTCCACAACGATCTGAGCCGCCCGTGCCTCGGACAGCCGTCCCTCCGCAGCGACAAGCGCGGCCAAAGTCAGGCCCGGAACATACTCCATGACCAGCGCCGCCGGATCATTTTTTTGCGGGTCGCCGGGATGGTAGGCGTACAGCGTGACAATGCTGGGGTGGCGCAGGCGCAGCATGACCGCCGCTTCGCGCCCGAAGCGGCTGAGGGCAACCGGGTCGTCCGTCGCCCGCTGCACCTTGACTATCACCTCGCAGCGGTGCTTCCGGTCCCAGCCCCGGTAAACAATCGCTAAAGGACCACGGGCCAGCGGCAGAGGCCGCAGCGTGAGGTCAGGCAGAACCGGCACGAGGTCCGTCTCGGAAGAAGGATGAATGGAAGACTGGTTGATGCGCGGATTAGAAATGAGCAGCCTGCTTTCCAGGAAGCGCCCACAAGAGCAGCGCTAAAAAATCTCGATCTCCGGCAAAGCCGAAGTCATTGCAGTCGAAGACAATTGAGTGGAACACGCACGGCGCTCGGCCAGAGTACGCCATGCCAGCAGGATCAAAAACGGCAAATCACGCACGAAGTACCGATTCCAAAGGCGGGTCGGCTCCTGCGAAAATCGGTACGCCCATTCCAGTCCCGCTTCCTGCATCCAGACCGGCGCACGCCGGACCAGGCCGGAAGCCATCTCAAAGGAGCCGCCGACCCCAATGGAAACCGGAACGCTAAGAAGGTCTTTATTCGCGGCGATCCATTTTTCCTGCTTGGGCGCCCCAAAACCTACCAAAAGAATGTCTGCATCGGACGCCTGGACTGCCTCACGAATGCGCGTCTGCTCGTCTTCCGTCGCGAACAGCTCGCGCGGCGGGCAGTAAATCCCGCAAACGACCGCCGACGGGTAACGCGCCAGCACCGCCGCTTTGGCTCCGTCCGCCGCGCCGGACGCGCCGCCGAGGAAAAACAGCCGCAGGCCGGTCACGGCGGACGCCCGCGCCAGCTCCCAGAACAGGTCGCTCCCCGTCACCCGCTGGCAGAGCGGCTCGCCGCCGGAAAGCTGGGACAGCAGCACGACCGGCTTGCCGTCCGCCAGCGTCAAGTCGGAGTTCTCGTAAATCGCCCGAAATTCGGCGTCATGCTCCAGCGTGACCAGATGGTCTAAGTTCCCGGTGCAGACGTACCGAGGCCGCTCAGTCTTCTGAGCCATCTGCACGATGCAGGTCACGGCTTCTTCCATGGTGACATTATGAAAGGCGACATTGGCGACTGTGATTTTGCTGAACATTGGCATAACCTTTTTCCTCCTCTGCGGAGGAAGACAGCAGCCGGGGCTGAATTTTGGTCCACATCTCCGTGGCGAATTGCAGCAGGGCTGCATGACCCCGCGCGTCCTGGCGCGGGTCGGTCTCTAGGGGGCGCGTGAAGCGCAAAAAATACACCGGCGTCCCGCGCCGGCCCAGCAGGGCGCTCCAGAGCATTGCCGCCCGGATTTGGGTCGCCTGGTTGACCACGCGCCCATTGACAAGGTACAAATAAACCATGTCATAACCGCCGGCGCTATTCGGCCCGCCGACTGCCCGGCAGGCGCGGGCCTGGACGCCGGTTCCCGGCAGCGCCTCCAAATGGTCGTCCGTTACCTGCATCCCAGCCCCAATCAGGCACGAGCGCGGATCGTGCAGTGCGCTCCGGTCCGTGCCGCCGATCAGCACGAAAGAAACCGGCTCCGCGCCCGGCAGCGTGTTGTCCGCCGCCGGCTGGTAAGTGCGCGATGTCAGGGATGCCGAAGCAAGCGCGGCCTGAGTTTCTGCCGGGACGCTTTCATCCGGGCCGGACATCCACTCGCCCACGGTGCGCGGCACTTCCCGTCCGGCAAGGCCGGCGAAGCGGGCCGGCGGCGCGGGTTTCCAGACCATCGCCGCGACCAGCGCCGCGCCGATCAGCAGCGCTAAAAGATAGCCCATCCGGCAAACGTGCGGCATCCCAAACCCTTCGCAATTCCAAACAAAGCCAAAAATCCGAGCGAAAGCGTCAGCAGCCCGCTCCAGTCATGGAACACATGGGCGGCGGGAACTCCAACACACTCCCCGACAACTCCAATCAGCGCGATCCGCACGCTGTTTACCAGCAGGGCCAGCGGCACGCTGAACGCGAGCAGCGCCAGCCGCTTCGCCCGCGTGCCGTCCACCAGAAACGCAAACGCCGCGCTGAATGTCAGCAGCGCCAGCAGCAGCTTGAACCCCGAACACGGAACGTCCACAAAGAGCGCGTAGTCTTCCATCTGGATGACGTTGCCGGTCAGCGTCGTGCCGAACCCCATCCAATGCAGCAGCTTGTCCGCCAGGGTCGTAGACAGCATCTGCGCCCGCTGCGTCGCCTCGTTCAGCACCGGGCCGGGCAGCGGGGCCATCAGCCACACATACCCCAGCGGAAACCAGGCTTCCCGAACGAACGCCGTGCCGAGGACCAGCCAGACACTCCCCGTCAGCGTGAGCAGAAGCCCCGTTGACTCCAGCGCCTCCGCCTGAATTTTCAGCGCAAAGACTAACAGCGCCAGACCCGCCGCCACCAGCGCCAGCGCCGGAAACGCCGGACGTTTTACTGCGGCGGCTATTGTTCCCGCTAGGGCCGTGCGCCGGTGCCAGAGCATCAGCCCGGCGATCAGCGGAATCAGCGGCGCATGACCGTAATACGACGCCGGCTGCCCGTATTCATACGCCCAAAACCGCAGCACCGGCCAGGCCAGAATGCCCAGCAGCAGCAGGGGCAGCGCAAACGGCAGCCCCAGCCGCCAGTTCCAGCGCAGACTGCCCCTTTTCAGGCCCGCCGCCGGACGGTTTTCCAAATCAATCGCAGGAACTACAGACATAAATGATAGGCATAAGAAGCACGATCAAAAGCAGAATCAAAAAATATACTCTTCGCCCGCGCAGGCAAACGCTGTTTTTGTCTTTTTTTTGTCTTCTTTTATCTTCGGCGAAATCCGGCGCAGGCACACCGTCACAATTACGGGTTCCCGCAGAAATGAAAAGGCGCGAAACCGAAAAAGCGGCGGGCTGCCTAAACAACGCCGCCGCTCAGTTGTGTCATTTCGATTGCGTCAATCCTAACGGTCCAAAACGCGAGTTTAGGCGGGGACGCTTGAACGGCGGTTTTTGCGGACTGCCAGGGCCAGAAGGCCGAGGCCGCCCATCAGGAACGGAATAACTGTCGCGGGTTCCGGGGTCGGAGCAGGCGGAGTATTGGTCCCGCTGAATGTCCCCGTGCCGCCGGCAACGAAGCCGTTAAAGTAGCCGCCTGTCACCCCGATCACGGGCTTCACGCTCGTCATGGAGATCGAGAATGAGCCGGGGTTGAACAAACCGGACTGGTTGAAGTAGGTGCCGCCGGTAAAAACGACATCGTTCAGCACGTCCGTAATCGCCGAAGTTGAAGACCCGGTCGTCGCGCTCAAAAGAACGCCGTCGTTGAAGGTGCCGGACAGCAGCGAAGCGCCGCCGGAGGTAACCGAGAAGGTACCGCCGGACAGGGTTTGGCTGAAGCTGCTTCCGTCAACAGTCGTGACGGTGCCGACGTTGTTGAGGCCGGTGAAGCTTAGGTTCGCCGGCGCATTGAGCTGAAAAGGATTCAGGATATACTGCGCGGCAAACTGTGCGTTTGGATTGATGCTGACGCCGCCCCCTACCCCCGGCGTGTAGGTGAAGATGTTGCTGGCCGAAGAAGTGGCGGAAGTAATGCCGGTGATGGATGCGAACGTGGTCTGGTTGTTCGCCGCCGACTGCGCGAGGGACGGCAAAGCCGAAGCCAAAGCGCCTGCAAGCGAAGCGGTAAGAATCAGGGCTGTTTTGCTGAGAGTGTTCATGGTTGTTTCACCTTCTTTCTAGTGCAAGTGGTCGCGAGAGAACGAAAACGAAAAAAGAAACGAAAGCGAAGCGGCTTACCGTTCAATATAGCACACTTTAGTCGTTATTGGTATGAATATCTAAGGAACGGCAGCAGTTTTTTTTGGGCTGCTTGTTCCCACCGGGTACTGCTCGACGGAGGCAAAGTACGCGGCATACTTGTCGGAGTTAAACGACGGCTTGGCGCTTTGATACAAACGTGCCAGTTCTTCCGGTTCCGAGGGGGCACGCTCCAGGCGGGCGGCACGCTCGACTTCGCCGCGCACCTGGCTCAGCGGCGGAATGACCGAAGGGCGCTTGCCGGTGACTCGGAACGTCAGAAAGTAGGCGCCGGCCTGGAACGTCTTAACCGCCCCCGCGCTTGCCGCCTGCGCCCAGTCGGTCGTCTGCTGCTTGACCGCAGGCGGCAGAGTCTGCAAGTCCGGGTTATACCCGTTAATCCCGACAACGCGCAGGCGCGGCTGGCGGCCAACCACGTCCGGCGGATCGTTCTGCCGCAGCAGGTCGGCCGCAATCGCCGCATCCACGGTGTTTTGGGTCACCACCGTGGTGGTGAGCGTCTGCTGCGGCAGCCCGAACTCGGCTTTGTGCCGGGCATAAAAATCGGCGATTTGCGCGGGCGACAGGGCGACATCCTGAATCCGCAGGTTTTCCAGGGCCATGCTCGTGGCTAAATCCTGCCGGAACTGGGCCATCTTCCCGGTATCCTGCGCGTAGGGCGCCAGCACCTGGGGCGCCTGCCGCCCGATTGCCTTCAAGCGGTCAGCAATATCGGCGTCGGTCGGCAAGACTCCGGCGCGGGCCGCCGCCTGAGAAACAAGCGCCGTAAAAACCAGCTTGGTCAGAATCGGCTGCCCGTCGTCATGCTCTAATTGATCTTGGAACTGCTTTTTCGTGATCACGTCACTGCCGACAGTTACCAGCGGGCGGCTGGAAGAATAACGCAGATAAAGCAGGACATTGGTGACAAGCGACAAGGCCAGAATCACCGATAAAATGCGAGCGGTAAAAGACTTCATGGTCTCAGTGCCTTTTGAAACACATTAGCCCGCAGGCTAACGGCAAATCCTCAGAGTTGCCACTGCAAATTTAATGCCAACTCTGCGGTTTCATGCTGGGTTTACTGTTTTTGTGACGTTAATTTCATAAAATAGGTGATTTAATCGTTATTGAAGCGCGATAACAGCGGCAATTCGTTCTGCCCAGAGGTCAAGCGTCGCGTGGTTCTCAATCCAGCGACGGGCATTTTCGCCGAGCCGGGCGCGAAGCATCGCATCACCCCGCAGGCGGCAGACGGCGTCGCGCCAGCCTGCAACGTCTCCCGGCGCAACCAGCAGGCCGTTCTCGCCGTCGGTAATCACATCCGTCTGGCCGGTCGTGCGGGTCGCAATCACGGCTTTGCCCATCGCCATCGCTTCCAAAATTGTTGTGACGCCCGCCTGGAAATCGGTTTCTTTCAAGGGAACGACAACAAAGCTGGACTGGGCGTACAAAGAGCGCAGGTCGGCATAGGCATAGCGCCGGGCGTCTACGTTCGGCGGCAGTGTTCGCCCGGCGGTTTCGTCTTCATGCTTGGACCAGGGCGACGCCGCCGCGAGCTTTACCGACAGCTCCGGCATTGCCCCAACCGCCTCAATCAGCGTCGGATAATCGCGCCATTCCAGCCCCGCCGAACAGATTTGGTCGGGGTTTACGGCGACGCCTGGCAGCGGGCGATAAAATTCGGCGTCGGCATGGAATGGAATCAGCACCAGCTTCTGCGGCGCGATTTGGAGGCAGTTGACCGCCCGCTCTTGCTGCGACTGAGCGTACACAAAGATCGTATCCATGCGCCGCTGTGCATGAAGCTTTGTAAAAAAAAGCTGCTTTTTGCCGGCGGAAAGCCGGTGGCCGATGGTGACATGGCGCGGCCTATTCCGAACCCCCGCCAGAAGCATCGCCAGCGGAATGCCGACATTTTCGCCATTGGAAAAGATCGCGCCGTACTCGCGGCGGCGCTTAAAGCCCATCCAGGCCAGCGCCGCATCGAGGCCGCCGGCCTTCGCTGCCAGGCGCGTCCCCGGCGACGCATCCGCCTGCGCCGCCGCGTAGTCCAGAATGTCCACCGCGCAGCCGTGCGTGCCGCGCAAAGCGTTCGCCAGCGCGTAGTAGTCCATCACCGGATGCTTATCCGCCGCCACAGCGGCGTCAATGCCGGTCTTGAGGACGCTTGGAATGAGAAGCAGCGTTTTCTTCAACTTTTCGCTTCCATGACTGTTTGGATTAAGCGCCCGTAATTGGCGGCGGCGTCAAAGCGTTCGGAACCGACCACAGCGGCCTGCGCGGAGAGCTGAGAACGCAGCGCGGCGTCTTTGGTGAGCGTTTGCAGGGCGTCCGCCAGCGCGGCCGGATCATCCGGCGGCACGATCCAGCCGGTTTCGCCGTGCGTGACTGCTTCCGGCAGTGCGCCCACCGTCGTCGTGATGACCGGCAGCCCGGATGTCAGCGCTTCCATCACCGCTAGTGGCAGGCAGTCGCCGCGCGTCGGGAACACAAACAGGTCGGCGTCGGCATACAATTGACGCAGCGCGTCGGAATTAGGCGCGATGTCATGCCGGACAGTGACATTCGGCACGTTCCCGGCATCCAAAGTTTTGGTCACAAGCGTCAGATGCGCCAAGCCCGGCGGCAGCCGCCCGAAAGCCTCAAGCAGCGTGTCGCCGCCTTTGCGGGCGAAATCGCCGCCGACAAACAGCAGATTGACGGGCGAGCGATTGACCGAACAAGCGCGGCGCGGGCGACGCCACAGCGCCGTGTCTATGCCCGGCGGGATGACTGAAATCTTGTCCGGTGCGACCCCGTAATCCGCCACCAATGAGTTTTTGGCCCACTGCGACCAAGTCACCAAAGACTGAGCCGCGCCGAACGCCCGCCGGTTCAGCCGCTTTTTTAAGGCTTCCAGCCGTGCGCTGCCGCTTGGCACATGGCCGTAAAACGAACCCAGCGCATCATACTGAACCGGCGTGGCGTCCAAAGAAACCACTGAAGGCGTCTGCCGCATCAGCCCCGCCGCCAGCAGGGATGTCACCTGCGTATGGTACAAAACGCCGTCGAGAAGCCGAGCCTGACGGCGCAGCCCCAGCCAGGCTCCCAGCGACGCCCGCAGGGACCAGTTGGAACGCACGCCCGGCAGGCGTGTCCAGGCTCCTGCGAGACCGTCATACGGCAGGTCCACATACGCCGGGGTGATGTCCGGGCGGCTGCCCAGCACCCGCTTCAAGTTCTGGGCGTGCGTCGTATGTCCCAGTGAGTATTCCAGCGCAAATCCTAAGCGCATTTGTGTTACTTTTCGCTCCATAGAAGCGTCCTTCGGACGGTCAGAAAAGAAGCGCAACCACAACCTAATCTTCCGTCCGAAGGACGCTATTCAGCGAGAGGAGTTCACTCCCTCGCACAGCGGCCTTGTATCATTTTCCTAAACTGCTTTCGCCTTCATCGCCTCTAGCTTCATCGCCTCTAAAATGAGGCCCAAGTTGACCCGGCAGTTGAAGTGCGCCCTCGCCCGCGTCAAAGCCGCCTGCCCCATCGCCTGCCGCCGGTCTTTGTCCCGCACCAGCGCCTCCAGCGCCGGCGCCAGCGCGTCATAGTCACCCGGCTTCAGCAGGACGCCGGTTTCGCCGTCGGTGACAATCTCCGGGATGCCGCCGAGACGGGAAATGACCGCCGGCAGGCCGCACGACATGGCTTCCATCGCCGCCAGCGAATAACAGTCGGCACGGGTCGGCAGAACAAGAAGATCGCTTTGCTGGTACAATTTCACAAGCGCGGGGCTGTTGTTGGCGACGCCGTGATGGACCCTTACGCCCGGCATCTCAGGAACAGCGTCGCGCGTCACCAGATGCAGCTCCCACGGCACGGAAACGCGGGTTTCGTGCGCCCAGCGCAAAAGCAGATCGCCGCCTTTGCGGGCAAAATCCCCGCCGACAAACAGCAGCCGCACCTTCCCGTCGTCCGCTCGGACGCTTGGGTCAGGCCGAAACAAGGCTTGATCAACGCCCGGCGAAATCGCCGTCATTTTGCCTGCCGGGACGCCGTAATCGTCGCGCAGGCTGGCCGCTACCCACTCGTTCCAGGGAAACAAGTGCGCCGCGTTTCGGTACAGCGCATTCGTTGCCCGGCGCTTGAACCCCGCGCCGAAGCGGGCGCGAGCTTTGCCGTAGCCGTACATCGCCCCCATCGCCTCCATCTGAGCCGGCGTCATGTCCATCACCAGAAACGACGGCGCGGAAGAAACCAGCGCCGGAACCGATTTTGCAGCCCAGGTCGCCCACAGGAGGGCGTCAAAAGTGTTCCCGCTGAGGCCCGCCTTGATCTCGGCGATGCCGCGCAGGCTGCCTTTGATTCCCGCTGGAATGCCCGGCAGGCGCGGCAGCAGCCCGGCTTCGGCGGCGTAGCAGACCGGAACCCACGCCGCCTGGACCGCCGCGTCTTCCGAGACGACGCGCTCCCAGTTCAGCGCCTGGGTTCTCAGCCCCACCTGCTGGTCCAAAACAAACGCAAATTGGTACGTTTTCTCCAAGCGCCGGCCTCTCCTCTGCACCCGTCGTAAGGGCAGGCCCTGCCCCTACGGCAATGGGAAGACTGTTTCAGGAAACGGTCGCAGCCGTCAGCCGGTCGCGCAGGGCCGTGTAAATCAAATGGCCGATGACAACGTGGGCGTCTTCCACCATCTGCATGTTGTTCTTATGAACCACAATGTTGTGCTGGGCCCTCTGGGCCAGACGCCCCCCGCCATAGCCGCTCCACCCCAGCGTCACCGCGCCGCACTCCTGCGCGGCTTCCACGGCGGCCAGAATGTTCGGCGAGTTGCCGCTGCCGCTGATCGCCACCAGCAGGTCGCCGGGCCGCAGCCAGGTTCGGGCCTGTCCGGCGAACACCTGCGCGTACTCAGTGTCGTTGCTCCAGGCGGTCAGGAGCGGGACCGAGTCGACAAGCGATAAGCACTCCCAGGGCCGGTCCCCCAGCAGAAACATGTTCTTCTGAAAATCGGCGGGCAAATGGCTTGCCGTCGCCGCCGAGCCGCCGTTGCCGCAGAACACGACCCGGCGGCGGTTTTGATAGTTGTCCCAAAAAAGTTCAGTGGCTTGATTGATTTCGTCCGCAGAAAGCTCCAGCAGCAGCGAAGCCATTTCCGTCAAATACGCATGGGTTGTAGTGCTCATAACGGGTGTAGTATACTTGATTATCGGAGAAATCGCACGGCGCGTGAGGGCGGGGCAGATTAGCTCAGCGCCCGCAGTGGTTTTGCGGGAACTCCCGCCGCAAGCATGTTCGGCGGCACGTCTTTTGTGACAACCGCTCCGGCGGCGGCCACTGCCCCGGCCCCAATAGTGACGCCGGGCAGAACGACGGCATTGGCAGACCTGGAAGGCTGCGCTGACCTCCGGTTTTTCTTGAATTCTTCACCCGCGCAGGCAAGGGCTTACCGTAGAGGCAGACCTCCGTGTCTGCCCTTTTTCATTTGTGTCTGCCTTTCCTGTTCTTCGCCCGCGAAGGCGGGCGCTTGCCCTTTCAAAGCACGAGGGTTCAGCCTCGTGTCATTATCGTTAGCCAGTTTCTAAGGCGTGGCAAACGCCGGGAACGCATCCAGAACCGAAAAACCGAGGTTGTCCCAGTGCCTTTCGTCGGCATAGGGCCGGTTGTTGATCCAGTAGCTGTCTGCCGGGTCGTAATCCAAAAGCTCAGGCCGGTCGTTCGCCGTGTGATACAACTGATGCACGAAGTAGACCTGGCAGCGGTCAAACGGCAGCGTGACACCCGCCGGGAACTCGGCATCTTTCACGACCTGCCCCTGCTCCATGATTACGGCGCGATTTTGTGACAAATAAAGGTCAAACTTGTGGCGCTTGTCCAGATCGCCCGCCGTTCCGTTAAAGCAGACCGGGCACCAGGGACCGGAGCGGGCGCACAGGTCAAAGTTGTCCGGCCCGACCCCATTGGCTTCCTGCGTTAAATAAACGGCGTCCGACTGAGCATCGGGCTGAACGCCGGGAAAGACGCTGAGCGTGTGGACAAGGCTCTGGATTTCCCAGCGGAACAGCTTGCCGTCGAGGGTTGGGCGGCGGCCGGGGAAATCGGCGAACTTGCCGGGGTCAACCAGCGTGTCCCCGGCGGGTCCGACAAACACGTCGCACCAGCGGCGGCCGTCCATGTGGGCATCCACCTCAAACGTGACATGCAGCACTTTGCCGCCGGAAATGTCGGCAGTTGCGTTTGGCATCATCACCAGCGAAGCATTGTTGTTGTGCAGCGGATCGCTGGTCCCCGGCGTGCCGCCGTCGTACAGCGTGTCCATAAAGTGGCTGCCCATGAAAAAGATTTTCGAGTCTTTTAGGTCGCCCCCGTAGTTCCGCACGGTCCACTTGGCATTGCTGAACGCCGCGAAATTGAGAGGATCGCCGTAAGGGGTGCCGGGCTGCGCGGCGGGAAGCGCCTGCGCCGTCAGCGGCGGCTCGGAGCGGAACGTGTCAAAAAACGTCTGGGCTCCGGCCAGCATGTGCGGCGTCAGCGTGACCGGGACCGGCGCGGAAACCGCCAGAACATTCGGAATGTCCGAAGGGTCCCCCTGCCCGTTGATCGCTTCGTGCATTCCGTCCATTTGCATCGCGCCCGGCCCGGCCATGCCGTCCATCGTCTGGAATGGCCCCAGCTTGTCCACCGCTTCCACCACCAGTGTCGCGCCGGCAGGGCTGAGGCCGTTCATTTCAATGCTGAGGCTGCCGCCGCTGTATTTGACCGTGTTTGGGTTCGCAGTGTCATACACGCGGTAGTCCGCCGCGCCGGGAACAGCGTCAAAGGAAACGACCGCGCTGTCATCGTCCGGGGTAATGCCCGTAATCTGCACAGCGGCGGAAGAAGCCGCCGGGGCTGCCGTCAAAGCCGTCGCCATGACCGGGGAACAGGCCGCGCTTTCGACGGTGTGCGTCCAGACGACATTCGTGCCGGCAACGGCGTAGGAATGCGTCTCGCCCGGCGCGGCGCTGACATCATAAGCGTTCAAGCCCCACAAGCCGCTGAGGATCGGCGAGCCGTCCCGGTAAACCGTATAAGTGGAGTCTGTATCGGCCCCGTGCCAGCTTAAGTGGATGCGCGGGCGGCCCGCGTTCCATTCCGGCGTCGCCGCAAGAGCCGTCGGCACGGCGGGGGCGCTGGGGGTCCAGGTCGGCGGCTGGGCCGGGTCAAGAGCGCCCTGCGACGATGCGGTCGCCGACGGCAGGCTTTCCATACCCATCGCGTCCACCGCCGTGACCGTGTACGGCATCGCGTATCCCCACGCGGACGCCGGCACGGCAAATGTGGCGGATGACAGGCCGCTCGCCAGCAGCGTTCCATACCGGTAGACATTGTAGGACGCCGCGCCGCGAACAGCAGACCAAGTCAGCGTGTCCGTCGGCGCTCCCGACCAGATGCCGGCCACGGCCAAGTTGACCGGAGCGGTCAGCACGCCGGCAGCCGCCGGGGGGTTCGGGGCAGTCGCGGACACCGAAGCCGAAAGCGGCCCGTCGCCGCCCGCTCCCGTCCCGGACACGGCATACGAATAGGTTTGGCCGCTGGTGACGCCCATGTCGGTCCAGCCCGGCGCAGTCACAGTGGCCTGCCTCACGCCGTTTCGGTACACCGTGTAGGACTGCGCTCCAGTCACGCTGTTCCAGCTTAAAACAATGTGCGCCATCGCCATGCCGCCGCAGACCGGGCAGCTTGCGGCCCAGGCCGGAGTGGCGGAAACGCCGCCCGGCGCAGCAGGCGGCAGCGGCAGCGGCGGTGCGCCGATCATGGTCAGCGCAACTCGGTCCACATAGAACGGCGCAAGCGCCCCCGCCGTGTTGTTCTGAATCCAGAACCCGTCAAAGTCCGGCACGGCCCCGGCCCCCAGCTTCGGCAGGGCGATCTGCACCTGCTGCCAGACGCGGGCCTTCAGCGGCGCGAGCGAAACGGCGTTTTGCGCGACGCCGCTTCGAAGAGCCTTGACGACAAGCTGCTGCCCGCCGGACGCCCCGCCGTTGATCCAGAAGCTGACGCAGAGCAGCGGCGTCGTCCGCAGGGCCGCATGGTGCAGGTACAGCGCCTGCCAGGCCCCGGCCTGCACTTCAAGGGAGCTTGCCGACAGCGCCGGAGCCGGGGACGCGGCATCAGCCGCCCAGCTCCAGTCCTGCCAGCCGTTTTGAAGAGACCCGGCGTAAACACTCTGGCTGGGGGCGATAGGCGGCGGCACGGCAGACGCCGGCGCGTTTATTCCAAAAAGGCAGGCCAGCACGGCCAGCCCGCAAAGCATGTAAACTCGAAACGTGGCGGGGAGCAGAGGCAATTTCATTTCTGTTTTCCCAAAGGTCTATACAAACAGCGGTAAAGCTGATTGATGAAGTGTTGAAAGCCGGCAAGCGATTTGCGGCCTTTTTTATCTTCGGGAAAAAGCAAGAAGGGAAGGAGAGGCAAACAAAAAACCCCGCACAAGAGCGGGGTCAGGGGAAAAGCCTCGGAACCGGCACTGCAAGTGCCGGTTTAAAATCACGCAGCGATGCCGGCGTTTCTACAAAACCAACCCCGCCAGCAGCGGCATTGGGACTGACTCCTCGGCAGGCTCCTCAAACTGGGCCGCGTACAAACGCGCATAGGAGCCGTTTGCGGCCAGCAAGTCGGCGTGGGTGCCGCGCTCCACAATCCGGCCCCGGTCCAGCACCAGAATTAAATCGGCAGCAAGAATGGTAGACAGGCGGTGGGCAATGGCAAAAGTGGTGCGCCCCGCCATCAGCGGCACAAGCGCTGACTGAATAAGCCGCTCGGACTGCGTATCTAAGGCCGACGTGGCTTCGTCCAAGATTAAAATGCGCGGGTTTTTGAGAATGGCCCGCGCAATCGCGACGCGCTGCTTTTCGCCGCCGGACAGCTTGTAGCCGCGCTCCCCAACCACGGTGTCGTAGCCGTCCGGCAGGGACGCGATATGGTCATGGATGGCGGCGGCGCGGGCGGCGGCAACTAGTTCGGCGTCGGTGGCATCCGGGTTGCCGTAACGCAGGTTGGCTTTGATGGTATCATGGACCAAATACGTTTCCTGAGTGACGACGCCGATGGCCTGGCCGAGCGACTCCAGCTTGATGTGCTTTACGTCCAAGTCGTCAATCAGGACGCGCCCGCTGTCGGCGTCGTACAGCCTCGGAATCAGCGAGGTCAGCGTCGTCTTGCCCGACCCCGAATGCCCCACCAGGGCGATAAGCTGCCCCGGCTCGGCCTCAAACGTGATGGAACTGAGCGTCGGCTCGGCCTGCGCCTCGTCGTACCGGAACGAAACCGCGTCAAAGGCCACCTGCCCGCGCATCTGTTGAGGCGACAGGGCGACGGCATCCGGCGCGTCTACGATTTCTTGTTTGAGGTCCAAGTATTCAAAAATACGGTCAAACAGCGCTAAAGCGCTGGAAACATCCACCTGAACATTCAGCAGGCCGGTCAGAGGAAAAAACAGCCGGGCTTGCAGCACCGTGAACGCGACAATGGTTCCTACCGACAAATGATGATCGCCTCGCGCGACCACCAAATCCGCCGCCAGCCAGTAGACCAGCACCGGCGTCACGGAGAACGACACGCCGATGAGGTTAAAGAACACCCGGAAGACCATCGCCTGCTTGGTCTGCGCGTCGGTCAGCGCTTCGTTCTCGCCCGCAAACTTCGCCAGCGACAGCCCCGCCCGCCCGCTTGTTTTCGTCAGCAGCACCCCCGATACCGACAGCGTCTCCTGCATGGTTGAATTCATGTCCGCCAGCCTCGTTTGGACCGTCTTGCGGATGCCCTGCCCCCATTCGCCCACCAGCTTGCCGATCCAGGCAAACAGCGGCAGGATGCCCACCGACAGCAGGGTCAGCCGCCAGTCCATGAGGATCATGGCGACCAGCGTGGAAATGACAATGGTAGCATTGGACAGCACCGTCGCCGCCGTGTCCGAGAGTACCGACTGCACCCCGCCGACATCATTGGCGAGGCGCGACTGTATCTCCCCCGTCCGCGTGTCCGCGAAAAACCGCAGCGCCATCCCCTGCAAGTGGGCATAAAGCTGGTTCCGCAGGTCGCGCATGATGCGCTGCCCCACTAAAATGCTTAAATACCCATAGTACAGCGTCAGCGCGGTTGAGATAAGCGTCGCCGCCAGCGTCAAGGCGGTATCGCGGGACACCAGCCCCATGTTCCGCCCCAGCAGCCCGTGGTTGATAATGGCTTGCAGCAGAAACGGCGGAAACAGCCCCAGCGCCGCCGCCAGCAGCACCGTGACCGCAATCCCCGCCACCTGCTTATGGTAGGGCCGAAACGTCTGCGCCACCCGCCTGAGCGTATCCGGCTTCAGCGGCTTCTTTTCCCGCTCCCCCTGCCCCGCTCCCGGTTGCCCCGATG
>CAXUBO010000034.1:0-29847 GCA_964249345.1 uncultured Armatimonadales bacterium
GAGCATTGTTCCGGCAGGGAGCATTGTTCCGGCAGGGAGCATTGTTCCGGCAGGGAGCATTGTTCCGGCAGGGGGCATTGTTCCGGCTGGAAGCGCCGTGCCGGAAGGCGCGGCGGCCTGCGCGGCTGTCAGCGTCTTGCCGAATGTCTGCGGGTCGGCAGGCGGCGCGGGCGGCTGGCTGAGGGAGCTGATGCGCTGCTGAATTTCGCTGATGCGAGCGGTGATGCTGCTGATTTCGTCCATAGCAAGTTTTCCTAGAATTATCCTTCGCTTGTGCGCTGCTGAAAATTGAAGCGCGTGGTTGCCAGTTCATCCATTGCGGCCTGCTCCGCGTGCTGCACGGCCCGCGCATGGGCCAGCTTGTGCCGGTCGTGGACAGTCACGAGCGCCTGCCGGTCTTGCGACGTGCCGATGAGATGCAGCTTGTGGGCCTCGCAGGCGGACGCAAGTGTCCGGACGTCGCCTTCCTGCTCTTGAAGCGTCTGCGTGATGACCTGCATATATTCTTGATAAATTTGGGTTTCAAACGCATCAAACGCACCCTGACGCCGCCGGCACAGCTCGTCTAAACACGCTTGACGCACTTCGCGCAGCTCCAGCAGCAGCCGCTCCGCCCGGAAAAGCGCGGCCTGCGACTCGGAATACGTTTGTTTCGCCAGGGTTTCCCGCCGCTTGCGCTGCTCCAAGACTGCCTGAAGCCGAAATCTAAAGTGCTTCATCCGTAAAAATTCTTTCTAACGCTTCCACTGTTTCCGCCATCGCCGCCTGCTCGTGAACGCCCTGGCGCAGAAACGCTCGGACCGGATCGATCAGCCGCCGGGCGGCATCAATGCGCGGGTTGCTGCCTTCGGCATACGCGCCGATATTGATCAAATCTTCGGCTTCTTTGAACGTCGCCAGCGTTTCCCGCAGGTGCGATGCCGCCAAACGCTGTGCATGAGAGGTCACCTGGGACATGACGCGCGACACGCTGCGCCCGATCTCAATGGCCGGATAATGGCCCCGCGCGGCGAGGTCTCGCGACAGCCAGATGTGGCCGTCTAAGATTCCGCGCACGGTGTCGGCAATCGGCTCGTTCTCGTCGTCGCCTTCCACCAGCACGGTATACAGCGCCGTGATCGTGCCTTTGTCGCTGGTCCCGGACCGCTCCAAAATCTTCGGCAGCAGGGCAAAGACGCTCGGCGGATACCCGCGCGTCGCCGGCGGCTCGCCGACAGCTAAACCGACTTCGCGCTGGGCCATCGCGAGGCGCGTCACCGAGTCCATCATCAAGAGAACGTCCCGTCCCTGGTCCCGGAAGTATTCGGCCACGGCAGTGGCGACCAGAGGGGCTTTCAGGCGGACTAAAGGCGGCTGGTCGCCGGTGGCAATGACCAGCACGGAGCGGCGCAGCCCTTCCTCGCCCAAATCGTTTTCAATGAACTCGCGCACTTCCCGTCCCCGCTCGCCGACCAGGCAAATGACATTAATGTCTGCCGTCGTGTTGCGGGCGATCATGCCGAGAACCGTGCTTTTGCCGACGCCCGACCCGGCAAAGATGCCCAGGCGCTGACCTTTGCCCAGCGTCAGCAGGCCGTCAATCGCCCGGATGCCGAGTGAGACCGGCTCGGTAATCCGCCGCCGGGTCATGGCGTCCGGCGGGGCGGCATTGATCGGGTACTGCTTTGCGCCAAAGCCGCCGATTGGCCCCAGCCCGTCGGCAGGCGTGCCGAGGCCGTCCAAAACGCGCCCCAGCAGAAAGTCTCCGGCGACAACCTGCGGCATGGCGCCGGTCGCCACCACTTCCGAGCCGGGCTTGATGCCGGTCATCTCGCCGAGCGGCATCAACAGAACACGGTTCGCTTTAAAGCCGACGACTTCCGCCTTGACCGCCTTCGCATTGCGCCCGCCGCTGCGGATGTCGCAGACTTCGCCGACCTGCGCCGCCGGGCCGATGCTTTCCACCACCAGCCCGATTACTTGTGTCACCAGCCCGTTTGCGCGGACCGTGTCCAGACGCTGCACAATGGCCCGGTAAGGGGCGAGGTCTATCCCTTCACTCATCTGCGTCTACTCCCAGCGCACGGGCGACTTCGGCCATCTGCGTCTCCATTTTGGCGTCAATCGTGCCGGCATTGGTTTCAATGACGCAGCCGCCGTCACCGACCCGGCGGTCTTCCACGATTTCAATAAAGCGCAGGCCGTCAACCACTTCCAGAAGGTCTTCGCGGGCTTCTTTGACGCGCGGGGCGTCGGCAACAGAGACGCGCACGCGGACGTTGTCTTTGTCGGTAATCCGCCGCAGGGCATTGGCAAGCACGGCATGAACGACCGCCGGGTTTTGAGTCACTTCAGTCTTGACGACCTGCCGGGCGATGTCGAACGCCAGCGCAACCATCTCGCTTTCCTGACGCAGCCAAAGCAGGGCGCGGGCCGACGCAATATCGGCGGCGATGGCGTCAATCTCTGCCCGCAGGGCGTCTTGACGCGCGGACCAGGCTGCCCGCAGCTCGGCCTCCACAGCGGCGCGGGCTTCGCTTTGCCCTTGATAAAACCCTTCAGACCAGGCGGCTTCCCGAAGCGCCTCCGCCTGTGCGTTGGCGTCGCTCATTAGCGCGGCGGCTTCGGCGCGGGCAGACGCCAGCACAGTCTCGGCTTCCGCCCGCAGTTCTGCGAAATCAAGCGGCGTCTCGGCCTGCGGTGTATTGTCCGCAAAACTGTCGGCAAAGACCATGCTGCGACGCGGCAGTGGGTCGGTCAAGGGTTCTAAAGTATCCAGCCAGGATGTCATATTAAGCTCGACAATTTGCACGAGAGAAGCGCGTGGAACTAAAGTTCTACGCTGGTGGCCTTTGCTACGCAATCATCTCTTCGCCGCCGCCGCGAGCGACAATGATCTCACCGGCATCTTCCAGCTTGCGGATGACCCCGACAATGCGCTGCTGGCTTTCTTCCACGGATTTGAGGCGCACCGGTCCCATGAACTCCATTTCCTCTTTCATCATTGCGGCGGCACGCTCGGACATGTTCTTGAAAATGCGTACCTGCGTGTTTTCGCCGACGCCTTTCAGCGCAACGGCCAGCTCTTTCGTGTCCACTTCTTTTAAGACCATTTGAATGGCCCGGTCATCCAAAAGAATGATGTCCTCAAAGACAAACATGTTCTTTTTGACTTCTTCGGCGATCTCCGGGTTGTTCTCGGACAGCGACTCGATGATGGTCTTTTCGGTGGAGCGGTCCACATAGTTCAGCACTTCAACGAGCGATTTAACGCCGCCGGCATGAGAAAAGTCCGTGGACACGACTGAAGACAGCTTCTTTTGCAGAACGCTTTCCACCTCGCGAATTACTTCCGGCGGGGTCTTGTCCAGGGTCGCCAGACGCCGGGCGACATCCGCCCGCAGGTCTTGCGGCAGCCCGGACAAAATGGCGGCGGCCTGGGCCGGCTGCAAGTAGGCAATAATCAGGGCGATGGTCTGGGGATGCTCGTTCTGGATGAATGTCGTGATCTGCGAAGCGTCGGCCTTCTTCAAGAAGTCGAACGGCATCACCTGCATCGCCTGCATGACGCGGCTGACGATCAAGGCGGCCCGCTCGTCGCCGAACGCGCTTTGCAGCATCTGGCGGGCGGCGTCCATGCCGCCTTCGGCGATGAACTCTTGGGCGACGCACAGCTCATGGAACTCTTCAATGACATTTTCCCGAAGCTGGGCGTTGACCCGGCCCATCCGGGCGACTTCCAGGCTGACCATGTCAATCTCGTCCGGCGTCATGTGCTGGAACAGGGTGCTGGCGGTTTCCGCACCAAGCGCGACCATCAGAATGGCGGCTTTTTTGCGGTTGGTTAAAGGCTGCGGGCGAAGGGCCATGATTTTCTCTCTCCGGCACTAGAAGTGCCGGGTTCTTTTACGCGGACACTTTCGTGTCTTCCGCCATCCAGCCTTTGAGGAGAAGCGCAACGCTTTCCGGGTGAGCATCGATCATCGTGCGAATGCTCTCCATTTTCATGTCCTGCTGTTCTTCAATCGATTCGACGCGCGGACGGCGGCGCGGGCGATTTTCCGGTTCAGGCATTTCGGAAAGAATGTCTTCCACTGTCAGCGGGCGGTCTTCCACCAAAGACATACTTTGGCCCATTTGCGAAACGGAGGAGCTGGCATGGGAGCCGCTGCGCTCCAAAAGTGCGGCCATCTCGTCATCCAGAGGCTCTTCCAGATGGCCGATGTTCGCGCCGCCGCCGGCTAACGCAAGCTGAGGCTGCACTGCGGCACGCTTCCCAGAGCGGGTCAGGAGCAGGAGCAAGACAATGGCGACAACGGCAACGGCAAGGGCGCGGGCGATATTGCTGTATAACTGCTGGGACGCCAGCGACTGCATCTGGGCGGCTTCGGCCTTCTGGGCGCTGGTGTCAAACGGGAACTGCTGGACGGTGACAAAGCGGGTCGGGTCGCCGGGGGTCGCGCCAATCGCAGTCGCGATGCTGTCTTTGAGCAGGGCAACCGTGGCGGCGGGGACACTGGTGTCTACGAGTGCGGTGACGGTCTCTTTTTTGATGCTGCCCGGCGCGACTTTGGTTTCGGTATGCGTGACATCGTTGTCGTAGTTGGTGGTGGTGTCGGTATTGGCGTACTTGCCGCCGCTGCCGCCGCTGCCGCTGGTGGTGTAGCTGGGGACATTCAGGTTGCTGCCGGTGCCGGCGACGCCGCCGACGGGGGACGGCGCGGCCCCGCCGGAGTAATCTTCTTCTTTGGTGCGGACACTCACCGGCAGGCCGGTTTTCAGGCCGGGCTGGGGCGTGTGCTGGATGGAATCGGTGGAAGTCTGGTCTAAATTCAGCTCGGCATGGACAGTGACAATCGCTTTATGCAGGCCGACGGTCCGGTCCAGCAGGTCTTGAAGCCCCTTGCGGGCGGCTTCGCTGGCTTTGGCGTCTTCGCCGCCCGGCAGGCCGGGATCGCCGGTGTCGTCGTCCGGGCCAATCTGTTTTCCGCTTTGATCGGTCAGCGTGACGTTGTCGGGAGTCAGGCCGGTAACGGCGTGAGCGACTAAGTTGATCACGCCTTTGACTTGCAGCGAGCTGAGGGTTTGGCCGGGCTTGAGGGTGAGAATCACGCTGGCGGTCGGCGCGGTGTCATTGCCGAACAGGGTGGTGGCGGTGCCGGCGGAGATGGAAACGGCGGCAGAAGAAATCGGATCAAGCCGCATCAGCTTCCGGTCCATGGCGACTTCTTTGGCCGTGTTCTGCTTCTGGGTCACAACGTCCGGCGAGTCCATCGGGCTAATCGGAACGTCCTGCGTTTCCGTGCCGTCGGCGACGCTGTCCTGGGACAAAATGCCCGCCGCCGCGATATACATTGTCGCGTTGCTTTCGTCTTTGGCTGGGACGCTGACCGTCTGCTCCTTGTCGTCGTAGTGCATGTCAATCGCGTGCCCGTGCAGGACGGTCTCCATCGCCGCCGCGTCCTTGCCGCTGACCCCGTGGTAGATAGCCTGATAATCCGGGCTTGTCGCAAGCGAGCCGGCGACAACAAGGCCGATCACCATGAGAAGCACCATGCCGGTTGCCATCGCGCGGGTGACGGGCGTTGCCGTCTGCCACCAGCCGCGTAGATTATCCCAAAAGCCTGAAAGTAGTGCCAACGCTCAAATCCTTCTGTGTCCTGCCGGCGATTGACTACATACTTATCCGCATGACTTCTTGGTAGGCGTCTACGGCCTTGTTGCGGATTTGGGTCGTGAGCTGCAAGGCCATGGTCGCCTGCTCGGAGGCGATCATAACGCTGTGGATGTCGCCGGTCTTGCCCTGCGCGAACGCCGTTGCCATTTGCGCCGCATGGTCTTGAAGTCCGCTGACCTGGCCCAGCGCACTTTGCAGCATCTCACCGAACGAGGGGCTAGAAGATGGGCCGGAAGAGTCGCTGGAAGCAGTGTCGGAAGTCTTCGCGGAAGCAAAAAGGCCCGTAGAAATGGAGGTCGGCAGAGCGGAAAAGTTCATGGTCGGTTTCCCTTGAATGCAAAAAGTGAGAAATGTTAAAAGTGAGACATGCGAATTGTTCCATAGTCCCCCAAACGATTAACAGGTTTTTTTGCGAGGGGAAAAAGCAGAAAGAACCTCACCCCGGAACTGCGTTCCGACCCTTTCCTTAATCAAGGAGAGGGTGGTCGCTTGCGACCGGGTGAGGTTCTTCTGGGGTGAGGTTCTTCTGACGAATTTGCGGCTAGGCCCGCCCAATCTCCAGCGCCTTCATTGCCATAGATTTGACGGCTCCAATGGCAGATACGTTGGCTTCATAGGCGCGAGTGGCGCTCATCATGTCTACCATCTCCGCGACCGTGTCCACGTTCGGCAGGCTGACATATCCCTGCTTGTCGGCGTCCGGGTGGCCCGGCTCATAGACCCGCTTGAACGGGCGCATATCCGGGACAATGCCGGACACCTGAACGCCGCCGGCCCTGTCGCCTGCGCCGTCCTCGCCGCCGTCGCTGTCCGCCGCCGACAGCCCCGCAAGCGTCTCGCCGAACGAAGTTCCGGCAGGGGAGAGCGAAACCTGCTGGCGGCGGAACGGGCCGCCGCCGGGGGTGCGGGTCGTGTTGACATTCGCCAGGTTGTTGGCGACAACGTCCATGCGCAGCCGCTCGGCGGTCATGCCTGACGCGCTGATTGCCAGCGTGTCCATGTAGCCCATTGATTATTTGCCTCCCGCAATCACATACTTTAACGCGCTGAACTGGCCCGACAAAAGTTGCGCGGAGCCTTCATAGTAAATTTGGGCGGCGGCGAGGCGGCTGGTTTCGGCGTCAATGTCCACGTTGTTGCCGTCAGGACGCATCGCCCCATTCTGCTGGGTCGTCAGCGTCGGATGGCCTGTCTGACCCGGATCACCGTCCATCGTCAAATCGCGCGGGTCGGGCGTCGCCTGGGCCAGAGCGTTGCCGTCATTCTCGGCGGAATCCAGCAGGGCGGCAAAGGTCGCATCCTGCCGCTTAAAGCCGGGCGTGTTGACATTGGAGATGTTGCTGCTGATCGCCGAAAGGCGGGCGGAGCCAAGATCAAGCGCCTGCGACAATGCTGTGATGGGATTGGTGTCCATAATCTGCTTATCGGCAGAACAAACGCGAAACAAGAGGGCAAAAACCGTATTCTTGCGGAGAATGTTTTACGCCGATGTTTCATAAGCCAGTTTTTTGGGCTTGACTACATTATGTCTGGTCGAAATGAAGAACAACTCGCAGCCATCGTGCAGATGGTACGGACAAACGCGAAGTTCATGCAGCGGATGCACCGGACCTTCAGCCGTTACGGAGTGTCCGGGCCGCAGTTCGATGTTCTGGCGACTCTCCACCGCGAGGAGGGCATCATGCAGCAAGAGCTTGCAGCGCGGCTGCTGGTAACGAAGGGAAACATCACCGGCGTTGTCAACCGCATGGAGGCGCTCGGCTGGCTTGAGCGCCGCCCGGACCCGGAAGACCGGCGGACAAACCGGCTGCATCTCGCGGAGGCCGGAAAAAGCCTGTTTGCGGAAGTGAACCCAAAGCATGACGCTCTCATTTACGAAGTTCTGGCGGAATTTGGGCCGGATGAAATGCAGGTATTTCGCCGCCTGCTCCAAAAACTTGAAGATGCCGTCGAAAAATAACTTCTCGGTTTCTCCTCGCAAATTTAGTTTAGCAATAAACTTGTTTATAATGCCTTTGACGGTCACATCAACAAAAAGCTTAAGAAAAAAGTTTGAGAAAAAAGGACTACAAAGATGGATACAGGCAAAGTTGCAATCACAGCCGCTGCGGAGGGCGAAAGCTTGTCCGTTGTCGGTGATACCTACCGCCTTGTAATGACCGGCGAGCAAACAGGCGATGCGTTTGCCGTCATTGACATGCTGATCCCGCCGGGAGGCGGCCCCGGCCCGCACGCGCACGCGGCGTTTCAAGAGTCATTTTATGTGATGGACGGGGAAGTCGTCGTCAAAACGAAAAAGCAATCATATACGGCCCGCAAAGGCGATTTTGTCCGCATTCCGCTCGGCGGCATCGCGCACGACTTCAAGAATGAGACACTCGCGCCCGCGCACCTGTTGTGCATTCTGGTTCCTTCGGGCTTAGAGAAGTTCTTTGAAGAAATCGGCAAGCCGGTTGAATTTGGCTCTTTCCTGCCCTCGCCCGCGATGACGCCCGACGATCAGAAGCGATTCAGCGCCATTGCCGAGAAGTACGGCCAGCAGGTCTTTCCGCCGGATTACTTAGATTAATCCCTGGCAGCGACTTTTAACATCGGCAAGGAGAAAAAAATGAAAGTGCTTATGGTCGGAGCTACCGGCAAGTATGCCAGTTTAGTGCTGCCGGAGTTAATCAAGCGCGGCGCGACCGTGCGGGCGCTGGTGCAGGACGAAAGCAAAATAGAAGCGGCGCGGGAGCAGGGAGCCGCTGAAACGGCGGTTGGAAACCTGCGTGACCCGGCCAGCCTTCGCGCCGCCGCCGCAGGGGTAGACGGGGTTTTCCACATCAACCCGGCTTTTGCCCCGGATGAAGCGGATATGGGCGTCGCTATGGTGGAAGCCGCCAAAGCCGCCGGTGTTCCGAAATTCGCCTTTTCCAGCGTCATCCATCCTTCGATTTCCAAGATGGCGAACCATGCAGGCAAAAGGCCGGTTGAGGAAGCTTTGTACGAGTCGGGCCTGGACTTCACCGTCTTGCAGCCGACAATGTTCATGCAGACGCTCACCGAAAGCTGGCCGAATGTGCTGAAAAGCGGGCAGTTATCTATGCCCTTCTCCATACACGCGAAGGTGTCCTATGTGGACTACCGGGACGTGGCCGAAGCCGCCGCGCTTGCGCTGACCGGCGATACGCTCAGCTATGGCACGTTTGAGCTGTGCGCCCCCGGTATGGTTGACCGCGTGGAAATTGCGGCGCTGATGAGCGACGCTTTGGGGCGTCCCATCGAAGCCAGTGAAATGCCGTTTGAGGCATGGGCGCAGGCCGCGCATCTGCCGGACGGGCCGGTCCATGACGGCATGAAGATCATGGATGCAGACTATGACCGCTACGGGTTCCCCGGCGGCAACGCCTTAGTTCTGCGGGCTATTCTAGGCCGTGAGCCGCGTACACTCCGCGCCTATGTGGAAGAACTGGCACGCTCTGGAACAGAGGCGGCGTAATTATTCGGCCTGCCGCCTCCGTACTTTCGCTTCGGGAGTATCTCGTGGCCTACAGCAGAGGAAAGAAGTTCACTATGGTTAAATTCACGATACTTTTGCGGAAGCGGCAGGACATGAGCCACGACGATTTTGTTCAGTACCACAAGACAAACCACGCGCCGCTGTTTCTGTCGCTCCCGGAAGTGCAGCAGTACGTCCGCAAGTACGTTCAGGGCCACACGCTGCCGGTTGAACTGCCTGGCCTGCCGCCGCCCGCCTATGACGGGACGACCGAGCTGTGGTTTGACAGCGTAGAAGACATCGCCAAAGTCTTCACTGCGCCCCGTTACATGGAGCTGATTCGGCCTGACGAGGAAAAGTTTTTGGACCTGCACGGCTGCGGCTTTTTAGTCTGCACTGAGAACCCGGTTTTGTGAGGGCGAAAGGGCAGCAGCCTTTGTCTTGTTTCCAGAATGGGTCAACGAGACAGCCAGCAGCAGCCCGATGAGGAGCGCCGCCAGCGTCACTAAAGCCCAGCGCTGCTGCCGCTTCTGGTCTGCCAGACGTTCCTGGTAGCGTTTTTCACTGCGCTGGCTGCTTGCGATTTGCTGCTCAATGGCTTTTTCATAAAGGAGAGCATTCTTTTCCGCCAAACTAAGGCTGCGCTGTGCCGCTTCTAAGTGCTGCTGCTGCATTCGCTCTTGCTCCGCCGTGTGCCGCTCTTGGGCAGCGACCACCTGCGCCAGCAGTCTCAGTGTTTCTGCCAATTGGCCCGCTTGCTGTTCTTCTGCCATGCCAGCCTCCAGAGGCGTTTCCAATCACCTTCCAATAAATCCTCGTTCCCGTCAGGCCGCCGTGGGGCTTCAAGGCATAGCCAGGGATTTCGCCGGCAAATGTAAAGCCCTGCTTCTCGTACAAGCCTGACGCGCCGCCGTCGGAGGCCGTATCCAGCACAAGCAGGGTGCGCCCGCGTTTTATCGCTAAAGCTTCTGCTTCTCGCAGCAGCGCAGACGCAATGCCTCGTCCCCGGTGGCTCAGGCGGGTCATCATCTTGGCGATTTCAGCCCGGTGCGGCTGGTTCGGCGGGCAGTCCACCAGGAGGGTGACTGTGCCGGCGAGAACGTCGCCATCCCAAGCCCCTAAAACAATGCGTTTGCCTTCGCCTGCCGCCGCCAGCGCAGCATTCCAGAAGGATTCCGCCGTTTCAGGCGCGAGCGGGTGCATGAAGCTGACCGAGCCGCCGTTTGCAACGGTTTCAATCAAAATCTCACTCAGCATCGCGCAGGCTTTTGGCGACGCGGTCAGCGGCGTAATCTTCATCTTAGGGTTTGCGGCTAACTGGAAAAGATCATGGCGCGGGGGCGGGCATCTACCATGTTCTGCGCTTCTTCTGCGCCGACCAGAAATGCGGCGGCGTCGCGGGCTTCCGCCAGCAGGCTGGGGGGACGATCGTAAAGGTCGTGGGTGTCGGACGCAATCACCAAAGGCCATTCGGCGGCGTGTGCCAGCATGGCTTCGGCAGTGGCGTGTGCTTTCGGGCCGAAGTGGCCGAGCAGGCTGCCCGACGTGATTTGGAACGCAACGCCAATCCGGGCAGCAGCCTCTAAAAAGTCCAAGCTGGCTTGAACGGACGCGCAGCGCTCCGGGTGGGCGAGAACGATCTGAAACCCGGCGTCCCGCACTTTCTGGAGCGTGTCTAGGCCTGTGGCTGGGATGCCGTCGAAGGGCGGCTCAATCAGCGCCCACTGCCCGTCGCCCAGGGTTCCCGCTTCGCCGTTCAGCAGGTCGGCGGCGACACGCGGCGTCATCTTGATTTCCAGTCCCGGCAGGACTGTCAGGGGGATTTGGGCACGGTTCAGCGACTCTTGAAGACTGGCAACATGCGCCCGGACCACTTCCGGGCGGGACGGCTGGCGCAGATACCAGCCGCGATGCGGGGTAGCAATGAGTGTGTCGGTTCCCGAAGCGACCGCGAGACGCGCCATTTGCAGCGCTTCTTCCACGCTGGAAGCGCCGTCATCCACGCCGGGCAGAATATGATTGTGAATGTCTACAAACAAGTTTTCAGTCCAAAGCAAAAATTCTTAGTCCAAAGCAAAAAGTAGCTGCGAAACCATGACCAGCGCCGCCGTTTCCGTTCGCAGAATGCGCGGGCCGAGTGAAACGGGTTGAACGCCGGCCTTCCGGGCGGCTTTGATTTCGGTGTCGCTAAAGCCGCCTTCCGGCCCAACGACAACTAAAACGCGCTTCGGCGGCGAGGCTTGAGCCGCAAGCACGGACTTCAGCAGCAGGTCAGTTTCGCCTTCATACGCCAGCAGCGCAAGGTTATAGCCCGGTGCCGCCGCCAGAACATCCCGCAGCTCGCCGCCAATGGTCAGAGACGGCACCTTCGCCCGGTGCGCTTGCTCCGCCGCCGTCTTAACAATCGCTTCCCAGCGTCCCTGCCGCTTTTCCTGCCGCTCGCCCGTCAAATGGGGCAAACTGCGCTCCGAACTGTACGCGATAAAGCCTGATGCGCCAATTTCCGTACAACGCTGCCATACCTGCTCCATCTTTTCACCGACCTTCGGCAGCGCCTGGGCCACAGTCACCTGCACCTTCGGCTCCGTATGGGGCAAAAACGGCTCCCGAAGCTGCGCCGCCGCTTTTGTTTTACCCAGTTCCGTCAGCGCCGCCGGCCATTCCCGCCCGGACCCGTCCAGCACCGCGATTTTCGTCCCCGGCTGCGCGTGCAGTACGACCCGCAGGTGATGGGCATCATCGCCGTCTAAGTAAACAAACTCCCCGACAATCTGCTCAGGCCGCACAAAAAAACGTGTCATAATTTCTCAATGAGGCTGCCTAGCGCTCAAAAATGAGCGCGACCCATTCGCCTTGATGTCGGGTGTCTCTAGACGTGAAGCCAACTGCTTCGACGGCTTGGCGCACGTCTGCTTCGCGGGTGTCAATGATGCCGGACGCAATAAGCGTGCCGCCTGATGCGGTCCAGAGGGCAAGCTGGGCCGCCATGCCGATAATCACGTCCGCCAAAATGTTTGCGACGACGACGGCGTAAGGGCCGGGCGGAAGCGCGTCGGCGATTTGGACTTGGACGCCGTTGATGGCGGCGTTTTCGCGGGCGATGGTGACGGCCAGCGGGTCAGTGTCGTTCGCGTTTACGGAAGCCGCGCCAAGTCTTGCGGCGGCAATGGCGAGAATGCCCGAACCCGTACCGACATCGGCGACTGCCGAACCCGGCTGGACATATTCTTCCAGGGCGATCAAACAAAGCTGGGTGGTCGGATGGCTGCCGGTGCCGAAGGCCATGCCGGGGTCCACTACAATCGGCAGGTCACTTGGTCCAAGCTCCGGCGTCTCCCAGGGCGGGGTCACGACGAGCCGTTTGCCGATGCGAATGGGCTTAAAGTAGGCTTTCCAGGCCGTCGCCCAGTCGGCTTCTTCGACGTAGCGCAGGGTCAGCTCGGTTCCCGCGCCGGTGACGCCGAACTCCGGCAGCTTTCCGAGTGCTTCCCCAAGCTGTTCCAGCCTCGCTTCCAGCCGGTCGTCTACCGGCAGAAAGCCGGCGACGGCGGGCGGCTGCGCCGTTTCGCGCACTTCGAACCCGCCGCACCCGGCGGCATACAGCGCCGCGCCGACAGCGTCTATGGCGTCGGCAGTCGCGTCAATTTGGATTTCGGCCCAGCGCATGTAATACTTTCTTAGGGAAGCGTAGGACTTCAGTCCCACGCTCCCATGTTCTTACTTCTGCGAGATTGTGTCCTTCAGCTTGCCGAAGAAGCCGCGCTCGTCGGCGTGCAGCGTCTCGCCCGACGCCGCCGCGAGTTCTTTGACCAACCGCCGCTGCTCGTCGGACAGGCGCGTCGGAACCTTCACCTTCACGGAGACAATCTGGTCGCCGCGCTCGCCGCTGCGGGAGTTGAGGTCGGGAAAGCCCTTGCCGCGCAGGCGGAAGGTTGTCCCCGTCTGCGTGCCTTCGGGGATCGTCACTTTCTCCGCGCCGCCCAAGACCGGCACTTCAAACGTGTCGCCGAGTGTAGCCTGGGCGAACGAAACAGCGGCTTCATACACCACTTCCGTGCCGCGCCGCGTGAACTGGGCGTGAGGCTGAACAAAGATAATGACGTACAAGTCGCCGCGCATCCCGCCGCGTACCCCGGCGTCGCCCTGGCTGGGGTCCACCAGCCGCGTGCCGGAATCGACGCCGGCGGGGATGTCTACCACGCGCTCCACGGTCTGGCGGGTGCGTCCCTGGCCCCGGCAGGCGGGGCAGGGGTCTGAGACAATTCGGCCTTCGCCCCGGCAGCGAGCGCACGGCGCGACGGTGGCAAACGAGCCAAGAATGGTATTCTGGACATGGCGCACCTGGCCGGTGCCGGAGCAGGTCGGGCAGGTCTGCGGCACCGAGCCGGGCTTTGCGCCCGCGCCGTGGCAGACTTCGCAGCCTTCCAGACGCGACAAGCGCAGGGTCTTGGGAACCCCGAACGCCGCTTCTTCCAGAGTAATTTCTAAATCGTAGCGCAGGTCGCTGCCCTGCGTGGCCTGCTGGCGAGCGCGTTCCTGCCCGCCGCGTCCTCCGCCGCCTCCGCCCGCGCCGAAGAACATGTCAAAGATGTCGCCGAAGCCGCCTTCGCCGCCGAAGCCCTGCGGCGGTCCGTCATGGCCGTACTGGTCGTACATCTGGCGCTTTTCGGGCGACGACAAAATCTCGTTCGCTTCGTTAATTTCTTTGAACTTGTCTTCCGCCGTGTGGTCGCCGGGATTGACATCGGGGTGGTATTTCGCGGCCAGCTTGCGGTACGCCGAGCGGATTTCGGTCACGGTTGCGGTGCGCGAAACTCCAAGCGCCTCATAATAATCACGTTTGTTAGCCATAAACTCTTTAGGTACCGTTCTGAAACAAACCCAACAAAGAACAAAAATTTGAAAAACAAAAACTTTGCCGGTATTGATTATACCAGCAAAGTTTCCGAAAGAAGCCCCGTCCCGCAGGACGACTAAGGAAGTTGTGACGCGCTAGTTTTTCAGCCCTTCCAGTTCGTCTAAGCGCTTTTCAAGCTGGTCTTGCTTACTTTTAAGCAATGCTAAACCATAAACTAACATGGACATCCCAACAAGCGCCACGCTATAGTTAAACCATTCTGCCGAGTTTGATAAGGCATGAGTCCGACTTAATGCGTCATCGATGCCGAAATGAAGGCCCGCAAGCAAAAACATAGGTCCTAGAAAAGCAACATTTGTAAAAGGGAAAGTATTTTAGGTTTAGCTTTGTCTGAATGTGCCATTTTAGAACCATGTGTTGAAACACACGGCTACACGGCGCGGACTCCACAAAACACCCGCTTCGCGGGGTTCAGAGTCAGAAAGTTCCGAGTGCCGCGCCCTCCGGGTCTGCCAATGCAGAAGCGGTACTTCGTGGCGTCTTCGCCGTCTAGCCGTGACAGTTATGTCATGGTCTTTTACGTCATGGTCTTTTACGTCATGGTCTTTTATGTCATGGTCTCTTTTGTCCGCTAAACATCCCGGAACTCGTTCGCGCCTGATTTGGCGGTTTCCTCAGTCAGCATCGTGTCCATATCGATCCGCTGCTCGGCGTCCGGGTCGGGGAAGGCCGAAGCGGATGTTTCCGGACCGAGGTCAGGCGCGGAAGCAGCAGGGGCAGCCTGCGGGGCGGGGCCAGACTGCGGAGCGGCTTGGGGCGCGGGCGGGATGCTGCTGCCGTTGGTGTAAGGCTTTGCTTCTTTGGCCGTGTAAAGAGCGCTGCTCAAGGCCATCAACGACGTGTTCAGCTCGTCCATGCCGCGCCGGGCGCCGAGGGTGTCATAAGCGTTGACTGCGGCAGTCAGGCGGCCTGCGGACTGGTTCACGGCTTCAATCAGGCGGGCATCTACGATGCCGCGAGCGTCGGCGGCAATTCGCATGGCCGTGTAAATCTGCTGGTCGGCCTTGTTCTTGATTTCCTGCTCTTCGCGCCGCTTTTCGTCGGCCTTGCGGTACTGCTCGGCTTCCACCACCATGCGCTCGACTTCGTTTGTGCCGAGGCCGCTGGACGCAGTAATCGTGACTTTTTGCATGTTGCCGGTGAGCGTGTCTTTGGCGGAGACATGGACAATGCCGTTCTGGTCAATGTCAAAGATCACTTCGATTTTGGTCACGCCGCGCGGGGCCTGGGTAAGACCTGTCAATTGGAACTTGCCGAGAGTTTTGTTGTCCACGGCAAAATCACGCTCGCCCTGCAAAACATGAATGTCTACGGCGGATTGGTTGTCCACGGCTGTGGTGAAAAGCTGGGACGCGGACGTGGGAATAGTGGCGTTGCGCTCAATCAGCTTGGTGAACACGCCGCCCTGAGTTTCAATGCCCATAGAAAGAGGCGTCACGTCCAGCAGCACAATGTCGGTGACTTGCCCGGTGAGGATGCCGGCCTGCACTGCCGCGCCCATGGCGACGATTTCGTCTGGGTTGACGCCTTTATGCGGCTCCTGGCCGAACATGGAGCGGACGCGCTCCTGCACAATCGGCATTCGGGTCATGCCGCCGACCAGCAAAACTTTCTGAATGTCCGACGGCTCCAAACGCGCATCGTTCATGGCCTGCTCCGTCGGGCCGATCATGCGCTCCAGCAAGTCCTGGGTGATGTCCTCTAGCTGCGCCCGCGTCAGGGTCAGTTCCAGGTGCGCGGGGCCGTCTGCCGTGGAGGAAATAAAGGGCAGGTTGATGGAGGCGGTGAGCAGCGTGGACAACTCAATTTTGGCCTTTTCGGCGGCTTCTTTGAGGCGCTGCATCGCCATCCGATCTTTGGTCAGGTCAATGCCGGTTTCTTTTTTGAATTCGGCGGTCATCCAGTCAATAATGCGAATGTCCCAGTCGTCCCCGCCCAAATGCGTGTCGCCGGAGGTGGCCCGCACTTCAAAGACGCCGTTGTCCAGCTCCAAAATCGAAACGTCAAACGTCCCGCCGCCGAGGTCCCAGACCAAAACCGTCTGCTCGCCGCTTTTATCCTGCCCGTAAGCCAGCGCAGCGGCAGTCGGCTCGTTGACGATCCGCACGACATTGATGCCGGCAATGATTCCCGCCTGTTTCGTTGCCTCGCGCTGGGCATTGGAAAAATAGGCCGGTACAGTAATAATCGCTTCGGTAACAACATCTCCAAGATACGCTTCGGCATCGGAGCGCAGCTTGGCAAGGACCATGCCGGAAATTTCTTCCGGAGAGTATTCCGTGCCGTCAATGTTTGCCCGGTAGCGGGTTCC
This sequence comes from uncultured Armatimonadales bacterium, assembly GCA_964249345.1. Taxonomy (GTDB): domain Bacteria; phylum Armatimonadota; class Armatimonadia; order Armatimonadales; family Capsulimonadaceae; genus JANXMY01. The sequence continues at coordinate 16,364 of CAXUBO010000034.1, forward strand.
CATCTGGCGCTTGATGGACGAGATTGTCCGGTCCGGGTTTGTGACCGCCTGCCGCTTGGCAAGCTGTCCCACCAGACGTTCCCCAGTTTTGGAAAAGCCGACGACGGAGGGGCAAAGGCGGCTTCCTTCAGCCAGCGTGATGACAACCGGGTATCCCGTTTCGTCAATGGCGGAAACGACGGAGTTTGTCGTTCCTAGATCAATTCCGACTGATTTCGGCATGGTGTGTCCTTAAGCGTTTTTTTTCCAAGCGTCTTCGTCTGTGCGTTTATCGTCCGTGCGTCTGCGGTGTTTAAGCGTCTTCGTCTGCCGGCGCTGCGCCGACAAGTCTGCCGCCGACCGGCTGCGGGACCAGGTCGCCGTCAACTTCGATGGCGGTCACTTTTCCGGCGGCGATTTCTTCCAGCGCAATTGTCAAGGGATTGGTTGAGTCCGTGTCAATCAGCACCGGCGCTCCCTCTTTAATCTGCTTCGCACGCTTGGCAGACAGGACCACCAGCGAGTAGCGGCTTTTCACGCGGTCTTCAATGGTATCGGCGGATGGATAAATCAAAAGTGGTGTCCTTTAAGCGAAAGTGTGGGTCTGTTACTTTCTTTAAGAGAATAACTTAACTTCAAGAAAATGGCTTATTCAGGTATCTCCGGGGCGATGCCTTCCATTTCCAAAATCAGCTTGACGCCGTTCATGTTGACGCCGCGCTCTTCGGTCAGATAGCGAATTCGCGCCAGCAGGCTGATGTCCCGGTCGGAATACAGCCGCCGGTCTGAGGCGGTGCGCCTGGGCCGGACGACGCCTTCTTTGTCCAGAACGCGCAGCGTCCAGCTCGGCAGGCCGGCTAGTTTTGCGGCAATGCTGATGACATAAACCGGCTCCTCCGAGAGTTTTTCCTCCGAGAATTTCTTCTCCGATTGTTCGTCAGACGCTTTTTGTCCGGGCGCTTCGTGTTCCCCGGCAGGCATGACTGGAACCCTTATATTGACTGTGACGCGGCGCGGAAGAGAATGGATGACTTGACTGATTCTATTATAGTCTTGGTATGAGATTTTGTCAAGCAAGGATAGCATTCACCAGGCAAGCAGTGAGGCATGAAGCAAGCAGTGGAACATTCGGAGGAGATGACTCAGGAAATCGGAATGGCGTATAATAAGAGTATGAACACACGTTTTCGAAAAATTGCGCCCGCACTGGCCGCCCTCGTTTTAGGCGCGGCGCTTGCCGGCTGGGCGCTGGACCCGCACCGCAAAGTGCCGCTGAGAAAAGTCTTTAACCCGGCGGAATGGGTGCGGCACTGGCAGGGCCGGGACCACTACGATGCTCAAAATGCCCTGCTTGAAGAAGGCGACAACGCCGTCCCGGAAGTCGCCCTCACTTTCGACGACGGCCCCGACCCGACCTATGGCCCGCAGGTCGCAGCTATCTTGAAGGCCAAGCACGTTCCGGCGACGTTTTTTCTGGTGGGGATGCGCGTCAAGCAGTACCCGCAGGTCGCGCGTCTGCTGGCCCGTGACGGCTTTGAGCTGGCAAACCACACCTACAACCATCAAGACCTGCCGGCCTTGAAGCCGCACGAGATTGCCAACGAGCTTAGGCTGTGTGACGGGGACATTTATGCCGCCACAGGCCGGCACACGACCCTGATGCGCCCGCCGGGGGTTCAATACAACGACAAAATGCTCCATGTCACGAAAGCCCTGGGCTACGTCACGGTCTCCTGGACCGTCGGCGCGAAAGACTACGACAAAGACACGTCGGCAGACTTCATCAAAGAGCGCGTGTTAGACCGAACGGCTCCCGGCGCGATTATTCTGCTGCACCAGGACACGCCCGCCACCGTCGCCGCCTTGCCCGCCATCATTGACGGCCTGCGTATTCAAGGCTTTCGATTTGTCACTGTCAGCCAGATGCTCGCCCGCCTCCACGCGAGGCTGCCTTCTCCGCCGGTTCCTGCCGCGAAAGCCTCTTGACAGTCACCCGTTTCCCTGTCATAATGCAAGCAGGCAAACATAAGTTTGCCGGTATGAAACAGAGGAAACGCTGATGAACCCAAAATTGCTTTTGCTTGGCTTGACTGCTTTCGGATATGCCGCAAGCGGCAGCATCGCCCTTGCGGACACGCCACTTGCCCCGCTTCAATTTCTTGTGGGCGACTGGTCGGGCGGCGGCAGCACGGATGCCGGGCAAGCCAAAGGCGTGTCGTCCATTAAAGCCGATCTTAACAGCCACATTCTGGTGCGGCGAGACCACACGATTCTTCCCGCAGCGAAAGGACAGCCTGCCTCAGCAATGGACGTGCTGATGCTGATCTACCCGTCGCCCTCCGACGGGCACCTGCACGCTACTTATACCGACAGCGGCGGTCACGTCATTCAGTACACAGCCGCCCGCGTTGAGCCGGGGCGTTTGGTTGAGTTTGACAGCGACGCTTCGCCGGGCGCTCCGACGTTTCACCTGACCTATGCCGCCGAGGGGTTGAACAAAGTGGGAATTCGGTTCGAGATGGCTGCTCCCGGCACACCTGCTGTTTTTCATGCCGTGGCAGTCGGAACACTGACACGTTCTGCAAAGCGGCCGAATGCTTGACAAAAAATCTTAAGGGTGGGTACACTGAGGAAATCTTTATATAAAGTCGCGCAATGATGCCGACCAGAAAGCACTCGTGTTATGCCGTCCTTGAAGTCGGTTACGTTGAAAGATGTCGCCGGGCTGGCGAAAGTCTCGCAGTCCGTCGTTTCCACGGTTCTCAATGACCGGCAGAACGGAATTTTCGTTTCCGAAAGCACCCGCCAAAATGTCCTGGCCGCAGCGGCGCAGCTTGGCTACACGGCCCGGCCACGCGCTCTGCCGCCGGTCCGAAAGCCGGGCGGGGCGGGGCGGGGGACCGGCCCCGAAGCGCAGTCACACCTGGTCGGCGTTCTGCTGGGGCGGCGCTTCGGCGGCTCTTTGTTTACGGATACGTTTTACGGGATCAACGAAGTTCTCGCCGCGCAGGAGTATCATCCCCTGGTGCTGGACACCTATGCAGAAACATACCAGAAAGCCGCCGAAAAAGAAGCCGAGTGTCTGCGCTATGCTCAGGCAAGCGGCTTCGCGGGCGTTGTTTTATGGCATGAAGGCGGCCCGGCCAATGTGGACTTGATTCAGAGCCTGCGCCGGGAAATGCCGGTGGTTGCGATTGACCGGCGCGTCCCCGGCGTTGCGCTCGACTTTGTGGGAACGGACAACTTTGACGGGGCTTATCAAGCGACCCGGCATTTGATCGCGCTGGGCCACACGCGGATCGCGCATTTGACCCAGATGGAGACGACGGAAGCCGCCGCCGACCGGCTGCGCGGCTACGAGCAAGCGCTCCGCGACAGCAGCCTGGAGTTTAACCCGCGCCACTTGATTTTGCTGCGTGACGGCGGGCGGCGTCTGGACCCGGACCAGATGCGGTCGCTGTTCACGGGGCGCGACGCGCCGACTGCGGTGTTTCTGCTGGCGGACTACTGGGCGCCGCTGCTGGTCGCCGATCTGCGGGGGCTGAAACTACGTGTTCCCGAAGACATTGCACTGGTCGGTTTTGATGATGTCGTTCCGCCGGGGATGGATGATCTGGGCTTGTCCACCATGGCCCAGGATTTCAGCGGCATCGGCAAGACGGCCGGCGAGCTGATTTTACGCCGCCTGGCGGACCCACAGGCGGATTACACAGATTTGGTTTTCCCGGCGCGTTTGATTGTCCGTCATTCTTCGCTTGGCTTTTCGAAGGCTGAGCCGCTTCCTCTGCCGGTGCGGCCCGTGCGCTCCCAGAAAACTCTTGCCGGCGCGGCCTCCTAACGCTCCTTCTTCTTTGACTTCTCCTGGTATTTTTGCGGTCTCCTGATCCCGTCAGGCGCTGCCGACAATCTGTGTTAGCCCCCAGGGCCAGCAATTTTGTCGGCAGTATATGTTTCAGGAGCATCTGTTCCAGAAGCATTTGTTCCAGGAGAACCCGCCATGCCCGCCCGCCGTTTTATCGGTTACTTTCTCGCGCTTGCCGCTTGTTCCACGTTCGCCTTTGCTTCATTCGGTCCCGACGAGGACGCGCCGCAGGAGTCCACTGCGTCCGCTGCGTACCCCGACGCGGTAACGCCGCCTGACCCGCTGCTGTTCCTGCCGTACTCGCCGGGGCGTCGGCACAAAGTCATGCGAGCGCATCTTCCCGCCGCCTCGACTCAGGTAGCCTCCGCGATAGTTAAATGAAACAATTCTCGTGTTTCGCTGTCTATCCAGGTATAATGGGAAGTCTCAACGCTTTTCCCGTTCCAAAGCAGCTACCTAAGCAGCTACCTGAGAAAACAGACAGCACGAGGATGTTTTATGCCCCCCGACGGATGGACTCGCCTTAAATCGAAATTCTCCCCGCATCCCGCCGCCCAAAGCGCAGCGCAGGTGCCGGACGGCGTCGCCACGAAATGCGCCAAGTGCGGCGAGATTTTGTTCACCAAGGACTTTGAAAAGAATCTCAAAGTCTGCCCCATTTGCGGCTTTCACCACAAGCTGACCGCCGAGGAGCGCGTGGCGTTCACCGCCGACGAAGGCTCCTGGGCAGAGCTGTTCACGGAAATCCGCTCGACTAATCCTCTTCCGTTTCCCGATTACGAAGCCAAACTGGCAAAGGCCGTTGGTGCGACCGGCGGCAATGACTCTTTCCGCGCCGGGCTTGCCCGCATTCTGGGAGTGCCCGTCGTGCTGGGCGTCGCCGACTTCCACTTCATGGCTGGGTCTATGGGATCGGTCCACGGAGAGAAGGTGGCGCGAGCGATGGAAGAAGGCATTGCCCGGCGTCTGCCGGTCGTCATCTTCACGGCCACCGGCGGCGGCGCACGGATGCAGGAAGGGCTGCTGTCCTTGATGCAGATGGCAAAAACGTCGGCTGCCGCCGCGCGTCTTGCTGAAGCGAAGCTGCCGTACATTGTCGTGATGACTGATTCGACTATGGCGGGCGTCCTGGCGTCGTATGCCTCGCTTGGCGATGTGCATTTGGCAGAACCCGGCGCACTGATCGGCTTCGCTGGGGCGCGTGTCGTGGCGCAGGCCACGGTGCAGAAGCCGCCGGAAGACTACCAGACGGCAGAGTGGCAGATGGCCCATGGACATGTTGACTCAGTCGTCGCCCGCCGTGACCTGCCGCAAACTCTCGCCACGCTTTTGTCCCTGCTGAATGGCGGCGCGTCTGAAGCCCTTCTCTTTAAGGCTCCGGCTTATTCCCAGAACGGCAACGGCGCTCATCCTATCTCCAAATTAATCCTCACTGCCTCCGGCTCGGAGGACACGCATGGCTAACATGAACGTGCTGGATTTCGAGAAGTCCATTGAAGAGCTGAATGAGGATTTATCCAAGCTGCGCCGGATCGTGGAAGACCGGGCAAACCCCCAGAACACGCCGGACCTTTCGGGCCGCATCGCCGAATATGAAGAGCATCGCGCGGCAATCATCACCCACTTCTTCTCGGAGCTGGAACCCTGGGACAAAGTGCTGCTGGCCCGCCATGTCAAGCGGCCTTATACGCTGGATTATGTGGGCGCGATTTTTGAGGACTGGATGGAGCTGCACGGGGACCGTTTAGGGGCCGACGACGGCGCGATTGTTGCGGGATTTGCCAAACTAGGCGGCCTGCCGGTGGCCGTCGTCGGCCATCAAAAAGGACGCGATTTGAAGCAGCGGCAGTTCCGGAACTTCGGCTCGGCCCGGCCCGAAGGCTTCCGCAAAGCAGGCCGGATCATGAGTTTGGCGGCCAAGTTCGGCGTGCCGGTCGTGACGTTTGTGGACACGGCTGCCGCTGCCGCCGACATTGCCGCCGATGAGGGCGGCATCTCGGAAGCCATTGCCCGGTCCATGTTCGAGATGGCGACTCTGCCCGTGCCGATTGTGTCCGTCATTATTGGCGAAGGCGGCAGTGGGGGGGCGCTCGGCATCGCCGTTGCCGACCGCGTTTTGATGCTGGAACATTCGGTTTATTCCGTCATTCCCCCGGAAGGCTTCGCGGCGATTATTTGGCGCGATCCGACCCGTGGGGCCGACGCCGCCGCCGCGCTGAACTTGACCGCCCAGCGGGCATCCGAGCTTGGCATCATTGACGGCATCATCCCGGAGCCGCTGGGCGGGGCGCACCGCGACTGGGCCGAAGCCGCCCAAAGCGTCAAAGACGCGCTGCTGCGCGAGCTGACCCCCCTGCTGCCGGTTCCCGCGCCCGCGCTTGTCGCTCGGCGCTACGACAAGTTTCGGCACATGGGCCAGTATTTGGAGGACAGCGGGAGCGAGGGAATGAGCGAGGGTGCGATGCCGTGAACGGCGTCGCGGAGGGGCGAAGCGCCAAGCTGCCGTCGGCGCGGCAGAAGAAATAGATGGGTTTTACTCTTGTCCCGCGCCCTCCGGGTCTGCCAGTGCAGCAGGTGACGGCTTGGCGCTTCGCCCGCCAGCGACACCGTTTACGGCATTGTTTTACACAGTCAACATTATGGCCCTCAAATACCAACGACCGCGCGGCACGCATGACTTTGTCCCGGAAGCCACGAAATGGGTTGATGATAGTGGCCGCCGCCAGTATCTTGAAGACCAGTTTCGCGGCTTGTGCCGCCTCTATGGCTACGGTGAGGTGCGAACGCCGATCATTGAGAACACGCAGCTCATCACGCGCTCTGTGGGCGAAGAAACCGACATCGTTTCCAAAGAAATGTACACGTTTGAGACCAAAGGCGGCGACTCGCTGACTTTGCGGCCTGAAAGCACAGCCCCCGTGCTGCGGGCTTATCTGGAGAACTCCCTGCACACGCGCGGCGGCGTAGTCAAGCTCTATTACTGCGCCCAGCACTTTCGGTACGAACGTCCGCAGGAAGGCCGTTACCGGCAGCATGAGCAGCTTGGCGTGGAGGCGCTCGGCACCGATGACCCGGCGCTTGACGCGGAAGTCATTCAACTCGCGCTGGCGTTCTTTCGCAGCATCGGCATCCGCAATTTGACTCTGAAGCTGAACTCGGTCGGCTCTGCTCAGTCCCGCGCGGCATACTTAACCGCGCTCAAATCCTATGTCGCGCCGTTTCTTGCCGAGTTCAGCGCCGAAGGCCAAAGCCGATTCGAAAAGAACCCGCTGCGCCTGCTGGATACGAAAAACCCGCGCGAACTGGAAATACTCGCCGACGCGCCGCATCTGTCCGCATACTTGACCGAAGAAGAACGCGCCCACCATGCGGCTGTCATGGGCTACCTCGCCGATGCCGGCGTTTCTTACCAAAACGATCCGTTTCTCGTGCGCGGCTTTGACTATTACACCAAAACTGCGTTTGAGATTCAGTCGCCCGATTTAGGGGCGCAAAACGCGCTGGGAGGCGGCGGACGCTACAACCAGCTTGTGGAGACCCTCGGCGGACCGCCAACCCCCGGCATCGGGTTTGGGCTGGGCGTCGAACGCGCGTTGATCGCCTTGCAGGCACTCGGAGTGGAGATGCCGGCGCTGCCGATCCCGACGGCGTATGTTATCACGCTGGGGGACGCCGCAAAGCCGGTCGGCGTCAAGCTGCTGTCTGAGCTGCGCGGCCACGGCATCTCGGCGGAAATCGAGTACGGTACGCGCAGCATGAAGGCTCAGATGCGGGCTGCCGACAAGGCCAAAGCGCGTTACGCGATTATTCTGGGCGACGACGAGATAGCGGTGGGAATGGTCCAGCTCAAGAACCTGCACGACGGCTGGCAGCACAAAGTCCCCGTTTCTGAAGTTGCGGACTGGCTTTCCGGCGATTCGTCGCGCCTGCCTACGCCGCCCCCTCTGCCGCCGTCGGCGAGCTAAAGAACTTCACCCGAAAGAACCTCACCCGGAAGCAAGCTTCCACCTTCTCCTTAACAAGGAGAGGGTCGCCATTCTGATGGCGGGGTGAGGTTATGTCGGGGCGAGGTTGTTTCTGTTTGAGCAGCCGGCAGGATTGGAACAAACAATACAGCGGCAGCGTTATAATACTGTGAGATACGAAGACGGAGACTTTAGAAAATGAACAACTTTTCGCGTAACCCAAACCAGCCTTATAACCCCTATGCCGCCGGGCAGTCGGTTGGGGCGGCCAATACACTGATCCAGCGGGTCTCGTACCTGCTCTGCACGGCGCTTCTCGTGACGGCGGGAGCGGCTTACTGGGCGGCATCGGCCCACCTGTCACCTGCCTTGTTTCTGCCGCTGATGCTCGGCACGTTTGCCTGTGTCTTCGGCCTGTCGTTTGCCCGGAACAGCCCCGGCCTTAGCCTTGTGCTGATGTATGGCCTGAGCCTGCTGGAAGGTCTTTTGATGGGGCCGATGCTTGGTGCAATCGCTCGCGGCTATCCTTATGGCGCGGCGGTCATCGGTGAAGCGGCGATTTTGTCGGCGGTCATTGTCGCGGGCCTCGGCACCTATGTTTGGGTGTCCGGCAAAGATTTCGGCGGCCTCGGCAAGTTCCTGATCTTTGCTTTAATTGGCTTGATCGTGCTGGGACTAGTGCGCTTCTTTGTGGCCTTCAGCCCCGGCCTGACGCTGGTATACGCCATCGGCGGCGCATTGATCTTTGCCGGCTTCACGCTGTACGACTTTTCCAATATCAAGTTCCGCTATGGCCCGAATGATTACGTTCTGGCAACCGTGGCTTTGTACTTGGACTTTATCAACTTGTTTTGGTTCCTGGTGCAAATTCTGCTGTCGCTGAGCGGCGGCGGCTCTTCGCGCCGAAACTAAGACCCGCCAAAAAAGCCCGGCCAGAAATGGCCGGGCTTTTTTTGGCAGGAACCCGGCGGCAGGGCGCCGAACTTAACTTCCATGAACACTCAAAGTAAAACGCTGGTTGCGCTGGACGCAGACACGGCAGAAAAAGCGCTGGCGCTGGCGGGGCAGTTAGCCGGCGAAGTCGCCGGCTACAAAATCGGGCTGGAGCTTGTCAATGCGGCGGGATTTGACCTCTTTGACACGCTGAAAACGCAGGCCGGGCCGGGCGTTAAAATCTTCTATGACTGCAAGTTCCATGACATTCCCAACACAGTTCTAGGCGCGGCGCGGGCGGCCGCGAGGCGCGGGCTGTGGATGCTGAACGTCCATGCGTCCGGCGGCAGCGCCATGATGCAGGCGGCGGTAAGGGGCGCGGCGGAAGGCGCAGATTTGGCGGGTGTGGAGAAGCCGCTGGTGATAGCCGTGTCCGTGCTGACCAGCATCAGTCCCGAAGTTCTGCATGGCGAGATGGGCGTGACACGCTCTATGACGGAACAAGTGATGCATCTGGCGCGTCTTGCACAGGACGCCGGATGCGATGGGCTAGTCGCCTCGCCGCAGGAGATTGAAGCCATTCGAGCGGCCTGCGGGCCGGATTTTGTGCTGGTTATTCCCGGCGTCCGCCCGGCAGGCGCGGACTTAGCAGACCAAAGGCGGGTAATGACGCCCGGCGCAGCGGTGCGTGCCGGGGCGGACTACATTGTCGTCGGTCGCCCAATTACGGCTGCGCCAGACCCAAAACAGGCGGCTAAGGCAATCAACGAAGAAATCGGCAGCAAAGAAGTGAGTCATGCGCTGTAATCCCGCGACAATTTTCCCTGCAACAATTTTTACTGCATTCTGCCTGCTGTGCAGCGCCGGGAACGGCCCTCTTGCCCAGACGCCGCTGCCGATCAGCGGGCAGCATGTCACGCTGGTCGGCACACTAAAGCGCGTGGAAGCCGGCCCACACGCGGCGCTGTTTGCCGGCGACGATGGCCGACAGTATGTGCTGGACTTATCGCAGGCCAAGCTTGTTTTGCCCGGCGGCGTTCACTCGCCGCTGCTGGCAGGGACACGGGGCACGGTTTCGGGCTTGGGGAACCCGGACGGCAGCATCACGGTCAGCCGGTTCCAAGCGATTCCTGCACCGGTGGTCTCCGCACCGGCACCCGATGCCGCCGAGCCGCCGGACCTGACTGTGCGCGGCACCGTGGAAGCAATTGATTTAGAGCATGGCGCATTTGTTTTACGAATTAACACACACACGCGCATTATTTATGTGACGCCCGACACGGACTCCTCGGCGTTTGGCGGCGCGGCGACCGGGCAGTTCCCGGTGCAGCCCGGCCAGCGTGTCACCGTCGGCGGCTCGCTCCAGCCGAACGGCACCGTGCTGGCGGGCCTGCTGACTACAAAAGAAGACATCAACTACCTGACGGCGCCGGACCGCCCAAACCGCATCTTGTTTGGGGAAGTTTCCTCCCCTGCCAATAAGCTGGGACGCCGAGACATCAAAGTTCGGGCCGCTGACGGCGCGGAGATCAAGGTGGACATCCCGCGCTCTATTCCTGTGCGCCGCGCGGGGGTCCAAGTTTCCATGTATGACCTGAGCCGCCGCGACCAGGTACGGGTGACGGGACGCATGAGCGGCACGGATTTTCATGCCGCCCGCATTGATGTTTTAGCGTCGGCGGACACGGCAAAGCAGCCCTCTCCGTAGCGTTTTCATGCCGCCAGCCACTCATCCACCGCTGCAAGCGGCAGGCCGAACAAGTCGGAAATCTCCGGCAAGAAGAACTTGCCGCCGGAAGCATTCAGCCCTTTGGCAAGGCTCGGATCATCGCGCAGGGCCTGCTTGATGCCCTTGTTCGCTAATGCCAGCAGGTACGGAAAGGTCGCATTGGTCAGGCCATACGTCGAAGTCGCCGGGACCGCGCCGGGGATGTTGGCGACCCCGTAATGGATCACGTCGTCCACCGTGAATACCGGCACGGCATGGGTTGTCGGGTGCATGGTTTCAATGCAGCCGCCTTGATCTACGGCCACGTCCACAATCACCGCGCCGGGCTTCATGCGCTTCAAATCTGCCTGCGAGACTAAAATCGGAGCGCGTGCGCCTTTGATGAGAACTGCCCCGATCACAACATCGGCGGTCGGCAAAATCTCCCGAATATGCAGAGCGTTGGAAAAATAGGTCGTGACGTTCGCCGGCAGCACATCATCCAAGTAGCGCAGGCGTTCTAAGTTCACGTCCATAATCGTGACCGTCGCCCCCATGCCTGCCGCGATTTTCGCCGCGTTGATGCCGACCACGCCGCCGCCGAGGATCACCACATGAGCCGCCGGAACGCCCGGAATGCCGCCCAGCAGAATGCCGCGCCCGCCCTGCGGCTTTTCCAGATACTTGGCCGCTTCCTGCATTGCCATCTTGCCCGCGATCTCGGACATCGGGGTCAAAAGCGGCAGCGTATGGTCCGGCGCTTCCACCGTCTCATACGCAATGCACGTCGTCCCCGTCTTTTGCACCGCCTCCGACAGCGTCCGTGACGCCGCAAAATGGAAGTAGGTAAACAGCGTTTGGTCGGGCCGCATGTGTTCAATCTCGTCCGGCTGCGGCTCTTTTACCTTGCAGACAATCTCCGCCCGGTCCCAAACATCCGCCCGGCTGCCGACAATCTCCGCCCCGGCGGCCACATACGCCTCATCCGGCAGGCTAGTGCCAACGCCCGCGCCCGTTTCCACAAACACCGTATGCCCCGCCTTTGTCAGCGTTTCCACGCCCGACGGTACCACGGCCACCCGGTTCTCGTTATTCTTAATTTCTTTGACAACGCCGACCTTCATAAATTCACCCTTTTCTTTTCGTCAATTTCAGCCGTCATGCCTCCCGCGCCTGCCACAAACTCTGCCATCGCGCTCCATAGACACTTTCTGTTGACTGCCACTCGCGGCCTGAGAAGACAAGAACATCGTCCCCATCTCCGACCCACAACTCGCTTCCGCCGTAGCCCACAGCGACGACCACGTTGCTGCCAAAAAAATCAAGTCGTACCGCCTGCGGGCTGTCTTGGAACCCGATCACTTCCACGCCTGTCAGCTTCTTGCCAATAATCTGCCGCCAGGGCACAGCATCCACAGTAGCAATCTCGCAAATACTACCATCACTCACCGCCGCTCCACATGTCTCTCCGGCAGGAAGAACTTGAACATGATAAGCAAGATCGTTGCCCCGCAGCGATTTGTCGAAGCCCCATGAAATCTCCAATGTGGTGTTCCCAAAATGGAGGCTGGCAAAAAGTACGCCATTTTTGTTTGGCTGCTCCACAGGAAATGCACTTTTATCGTAATTCAATATCCCATAGCTGACAGACAAAAGCGTTTCACCCAATACAGATTCAAGCGGTTCGACGATTAAGTTTCTGAACACGATTTCCGGTTCTGCTGTTGTACTTCTCGTCAGAGTGTCATTCATGGCTCAAGAAAACCTTTCAACGCTCCCGTCACATGGAAGCGTAACCCCCGCCGGTCTGGGACTGTGATGTCATAAACAGCGCCCCGCTCCGTCTTGGCCGCAGCCTCATCGGACAAAATCGCCGCGACGACTTCGTGAGCTAAAGTGTTGATCTCTGCTGGCCCGCCTTTAGGGAATGGAAAAACGCTGCCGGGCCGAGACAGCGGGTTATGCTTCGCCAGCGCCCGGCCTGCTGCTGTCAGCGGACCCCCTGCATGAAGTGTGGTCGCTGCGTCGTATGCCTCTTCTAAATCTTTAACCGTGCAGAGGACAGGCATTCACGTCCTTCCGTTGCCTCAGCCTCAGAGTACGCGAAACCTAAGCCGCTTTCCTGCCCGCACCGCTGTCCGGCTGATTGGCAAGCAAGTACGGCTGGATGAGGATGTCGGCGGAGATGCCTAAGCCTTGATGCAGGCGGCGGATCATGTCAATGGACAGGCCGCGCTTGCGGTTCAGCTAGGCGGCGACCCGCGCCCGGCTGCCGAGATAAGGCTCCAAATCCCGGCGGGTGAGGCCACGACTTTCCATATAGTATTCCAGCGCGGCAACCGGATCGGGGGCCGGAATGGGGTAATGCTGCTCTTCATAGGCTTCCACGAGGAGCGCCAGGATGTCTAGGCGATCAGCCTCTGGGGTGTTGGGTTCTGCGTCGAAAATGCTGTCAATCTCCGCCAATGCTTCTTTGTAATCGGCTTCTGTTTTGAGTGTACGCAGTGTCATAAAACTCGCCTTGTTACTGATAATGCGTCCACATTCGCAGAATTTTAACGGTTCTGCTGTCTACATCCACGGCGTAAACCAGGCGATGCTGAATGTTAACGCGGCGTGAGTACGCCCCGTCTAAGTCACCGACCAATTTTTCGTAGGGCGGCGGGGTCTGAAACGGGTTGACGCGGAGAGTGTCCAACAGGCTTTGCGCTTTGGAGCGCAGGCCCGCCGAGGCTAAATTGCGAGAGTCTTTTTGGGCGTCCCGCGTGAAGATGAGCTTCCATTGTTGGGGGCTTTGTTCACCAGGGCAGTTCCGACGAACATTCGACGCTGGGCGTCCGCAGTCCAGCCTGAATGGACTCGCGCATTCCAGGGACGGACAGCAGATAAAGCGTCTCCTCGATAGAACGCCAGTCTTCCTCGGCGACCAGAACAGCGCTGGCGGTGCTGCCGTCAATCCGTATCGGGGTATGAGAAAGCGCTGTTTCTTCCAAAAGCTGCGGCAGGGTGTCCTGCGCCTGCTTGTCGGTGAGGGTTT
>CAXUBO010000035.1:0-13168 GCA_964249345.1 uncultured Armatimonadales bacterium
GCAACCCGGCGACCGCCAAGCATCACGTTTTGATCGGCTGGTCTTACAATGAAGCGAACCAGCAGAAGCCGGAAGCGCTGGCAGTGCCTTTACAGGCAGTCCAATCTTATGTGCAGAAAAGCGGCGGCAGCGTCTCCGCAGAGATTGTCAACACCGATGTTCCTGCTTCAGATCGCTCTCCGGCGGCGCAGGCCGTGGCCGGAAATGGCGTTTTCGTGGACGGCAAGCCGGTATTCACGGGCGACGTTTCCAGTGCGCCTCCGCAAAAGGTCGTCGGCGCAATTCAGCAGGCGGCAGCCAAATAAGCAGGCGGCAGCCAAATAAGAGGAATACGGTCAGCGGACTTTTTGCTTGGTCCCGGCGTGAGAAAGCCGGGCTACAAGCTGGAGCGCTTTGCTGACATTGGATACGGAAGACAGGGCGGGCTTGAGGTCTTCGGGGTGTACCGCCTGCGCGGTGTTTTTGATATGCAGCGCGGCATCTTTCACGGCAAGGCCGGCGGTTTTAGCGGACGCGCCGATGTGCTTGCCATGCACGGCTTCCTGCTGCGCGATGCCTTTCACCGTCGTGATCAGGTTTTTACCTGCCGCGAGAGGACGCTTATAAAGCCGCCCGGCGTTGTCAATGACCGAAGCTTTCAGCTTCAGCGCCGTTATTGCAAAAAAGATCAGGACGCCAACGAGGCCCGCCAGAGCCAGAATCGTCATCCCTTCGCCAAACCCGAACAGAAAATCAGACATTGTTTTGCCTCGCTCATAAAGTTAGTTGACCAAGTAAAAAGTTAAAGGAGACTGCCCTATGGCACAGCCATTTACGGAAGGTGCATCAGTACGTCTTGCGGATCGTGAAACCAGCGCCGCCGATACGAAGTCAGGACTATTCTACCCATATTACCGGGGTTTGACCGGCACCATCGCCAAGCTTTACAGCGACAACACCGCCGCCGTCGCGGTTGACCCTGACAGCCTGCCGGAAGACATCCGCAAGCGCCACCAAGCCGGCACCGAAGCCATGCGCCAAAAATGGCTGGACGGGCTTTCGGAGGAGGGCCGCAACAAGCTGTCCGCCGCCGAGAAAAAGTTCTCCCTGCGCTACAGCCTGCTGGTCAGCCTCACGGATTTAGCGCCGGGTGATGCGCCTGAGCCGCCCCGCAAAAGCCTGACCGAGATTGAAGCCGCCGAAGCCGCGCATCTTGCGGAGGTCGCCAAAAAGAAGCCGTCTTAAAAGAAGCCGTCTTAAAAGAAGCCCTCCTAAATAGGCACGCCGGAAAGCCGTACTTCCCAACTCTCAAGCCGCGCCCATTCTTGGGCGCGGCTTTGTTGCAGAAAAAGCTTTATGCAGAAGAAACTAAACGAATGCCGCGCTTGAAATGATAGGGCGCGGGGTAACACTGCGAGGACAGACACACTTTTATGTTAGAAGGGTTACTCTTATTATGGGATTCGACACTGTGGCAACCACGTTGACCACTTCGCAGGCGTTTGTGCATTACAGCCTGTTCGTCTCCATGTTTGCGCTTGGCGCAGGGTTCGTCTTTTTTCTTGTGGAAAAAGAAAAGATTCTGCCGAATTACCGAGGAACAATGGTCACTTCGGCCATTATCTGCGGCGTGGCCGCCGTGGCGTACTACTTTTTGACGCGGGACTATGACCCGAACAAAACATTTCCAACCGACATCCGGTATATTGACTGGACTGTCACTACCCCGCTTCTTGTGCTGAAGTACCCGGAGATGCTGCGGGTGCGCGGCATCGGGTTCGCCACCAAGCTGATTTGCGCGGACCTGTTTATGATTGTCACCGGGTTTATCGGCGAGCTGTCGGGCCATACCGTCAACGGCCAGTGGATTCTGAACGCCGGCGGCACGACTACGTCGCATTACATTTGGGGCGGGATTTCCACGATTGGCTATGTCGTCATTTTGTATTTGCTGCTGACCGAAGGCAAGGCGCTGGCAGCAACCCAGCCGGAGCCGATCCGCAACGGCATCAACAAGATGAACGTCTACTTGTGGTCTTTGTGGGGCGTGTACCCGATTGTTTACATTGCTGAAGGCTTGTCGGCGAACAATCCCAACCTGAACTTGGACTGGTTCAACGTGCTGTCTGCCGTTGCCGACGTGGTCAACAAAGTCGGCTTTGCGATTACGGCTTATCTGGCGGTGAAGGCGCTTTCGGGGGATGACCAGAAGAGCGCAGAGCGGCTGCCGGAAAGCGCGGCGCGTGCTTCTGACAGTGTTACAGCTGCGTAAGGCCATCCGTCAAAGTGGGATTCCGGGCGGGGCCGGAGCGTCTGTCGTCTTCTGACGACAGCGTTTCGCCCCACCGAGTTCCCCATTCTTTCTCCCAGCGCAGGCCGCGTCCTCGGCCCCACTGCTGCAAGGCTTGCATCTGCCTCTCGGCAGCCTTGCCGCATTCCGCTTCCAGCTCGCCACGCGCGGCTGCGGAAATGTTTCCCGCGCAGCGCAGGCGGCGGGCGCAGTCCAGGGCCGACCGAACCGCTTCCAGAGCCTTCTGGGTGTCTTCCGCCGGTTTACCGGCTTCCGCGACAACCGCTTTCCACAGCTCCGCACCCGCACGCAGCACCCAAGCTTCCCGCACGTCTTGTTCCCGCGCGTCTTGGTCCTGGTTTCGGCTGTCTTTGTTCTGAGTCATGGGTATGTTACACTCGACGACCGGGCATGATGTTTTACTTCTAGTGTTTTGTTCCCTCTGGGAATGGGAACACAAACAATTATCGGCAGGAAAAGCTGTGAAGCGCAGAGGCCGCGAGGAGCAAAGGGAAGCGATGGCGGGAAAACTGGATGGTAAAACGGCGATAGTCACCGGCGCTTCGTCCGGGATTGGCGAAGCGGCTGCACTGGCGCTGGCGGCGGAGGGCGCTTCCGTCGCTGTTTCCGCCCGGCGGGCGGACAAGCTGGCGGCTGTGGTGCGCCGGATTGAAGCCGCCGGCGGCATCGCGCAGGCAATTACGGCGGACGTGGCGGAGGAAGACCAGGCACGGGAAATGGTGCTGACGGCAAACGCGGCATTTGGGCGCGTTGATATTTTGGTCAACAACGCCGGGCTGATGCTGCTTGGTCCAATCGGGAACGCCGACACGGAGGACTGGCGGCGCATGATGGGAACCAATGTCCTGGGCCTCATGTACGCCACTCATGCCGTTCTGCCGCTGATGCGGGCGCAGGGCAGCGGCCATATCGTCAACATTTCCAGTGTCGCAGGGCGCACGGCCCGCGCCGGGGCCGGCGTTTACAATGCCAGCAAGTGGGGCGTCGGGGCGTTCTCGGAATCACTGCGCCAGGAAGTCTACAAAGACAAAATCCGAGTGACGATTATCGAGCCGGGCGCAGTCGCTACGGAGCTGACGCACCATATCACGAACGCCGAGGCTAAAAAGCAGACAGAAGACTTCTATGGGGCCATGACGCCGCTGGAAAGCGAAGACATCGCTGCCGCCATTGTTTATGCCGTGACACAGCCGCCGCGCGTCAATGTCAACGAAATTCTCATTCGTCCCACCGACCAGGAGCGATAAGCGGGTCCAGACAGGGAACAGAAAAGGCGGCTGAGACCGTAGAAAAACCATGATACGCTCCCTTGCCGCCCTGCGTTTCGCCTGCCTTGCCGTGCTCCCGACGGCTTTATTCGGGAACTGTTCAGCCTACGCCCAGCCGGCGGAGGCGGCCCACGCCGCGCCCCTTTCCCTGCACTGGCCGCAGTTCCCTATCCGCGTGTATGTGCCGGCGAAAGGAGCGGAGCAGACGCAGCAAGCCCTGATTGTGCTGTCGGGGCTGGACGAATGGGTGGATGCGTCGCACGGAAAAGTCTGCTACATTCGCGTTACCGATCCCGGCGCGGCGGACATCACGGTGCAGTTCCAGCCGGTCAAGTTTTTGGACCCTGAGACGCAGACTATCGGCGAGACCCGCGTCACTTGGTCCGGCTCAACGCTCAAGAAAGCCGCGATCCGGCTGGCGGAAGGTGCCGGCACGCTGGAAGATTTGCAGGCGACAGCCGCGCACGAGTTCGGTCACGCGCTGGGCATCCAGCAGCACAGCAGCGATCCCGGCGACTTGATGTTTGCCGTGGAAACGCTGCATGTTTCGGCGTTCGGCGATCCTCTGACGGAAACTGTTCCGTATGTCACCCCGCACGACTTCCGGCTGCTTGCCGCCTGTTATCCGCAGCTCCTCCAGCCCCGCCCCTAAACTGCTCCCAAAGCATAAGTCCAGGAGTACAAGCCCAGAAGTACAAGTTTGCAAACAAGCCTGAGCCTGCAAATCCTAGCTGAGAAAGGCTGGCTTTAGGACTTCCTCGCACCATTGCCGGAAGGCGGTTGGGGTTGTGTTTTCCGCAGTGCGCGGCTCGGCGTTGTCAAGGCCGTCCGCTTTTGCCGCGTACATATTGACTAAGCCCTGAGCAAGAACTTCGTTCGCCCCATGCTGTATCAGCTGAGCCTTCAGGGCTTCGCCGGGAATTTGCTGGAACCGAACCGGCTTTCCAAGCACCTCCGTCATAATCGCCGCCATGTCGTTGAGCGACAAGTTCTCCGGCCCCAGCACAGCTAGCCCGCCTTGCCCTGTCCACGACTTGTCGAGGAGAAGCTTGGCGGCGCTTGCGGCGATGTCCCGCGTCGCCACAAAAGGGGTCTTCAAATCCGGCGGAAATGCGCCGAAGAATATGCCTTGATGCTTGAGCGGCTCCAACTGGCTGAGTGTGTTTTCCATGAAGCCGGGACACCAAAGAGCGCGAAAATCTACGCCGGTCTTCTCAATTTCCGCTTCCATTGCAAAAGCGGCTGTGACCGGACCGGCGTCGGCAGCGATCCCTCGTCCTAAGCCGGACACTGCCACAACCCGTTTCACGTCCTGGCTTTGGATTGCGCGGCAGGCGGGCCGGGTGAAGCGCAAATAATACTCGGCATCGCCGTTGTCTTGGAACGAAGGCGGAACGAGCCAAAACAAACTTTCCGCGCCCGCAAAAGCGCGAGATAAAACAGACTCATCATCGGTTGACCCTTGCACGACCTCGATCTTGCCCTGAACTTCCGGCGCAAGTTTGGCAGGGTCACGCACGATGACTCGCACCGGTTCGCCTGCGGCGAGAAGATGGGGAATAAGCTGCGATCCGATGTTCCCGGTGGGAGTGGTGACGACAATCATGGTTTTCTCCTTGAGCCTGCTGAGGCTTGGGATAAGTATACCAATACGTTTACATTCTGTCAAGAGGCTGACGAAAAAAGCCCCGGCTCGCGCCGAAGACGCGAGCCGGGGACGAGCGGGCTAGGAGCCGAAAAATTGGGTAGCAGAAAGATTAGGCGGCGGAAAGCTCTTGGCCTTCCGAGCGGAGCAGACGCCCCAGCGTGTGCAGACGGGTCTTAATGCCCTTTTCAGCTTCGGGATTCAGCCCATCAATATGATCGGCGAGCTTCACCATGACCGCGCCGATTTTCTTGCCGTCAGGCTCGCCGCCCGCGCCCAGCAGCTTGCGAAGGGCATCAACATCATGGCTGATGGCTTTGAGTTCGGGCTTGTGGGCTTCGGCAAGCAGGTCATGCCAATGATCAAGCTGCGACGATGCCGCATCAAGGGCAAGATTTGCGACTCCGTCATGGAGCGCATCCAGAAGCGCCGAAAGTTCTTTGGGGATTGTGAGTGCCATTGTTGTACGATCTTTCTAGTAAATGAACCAGCAGGTCAAGCAGGTGCAGCCTGCCCCTCCAAACATTCCCAATCTTCGAAAGCTCTAACCATTGAAAAAGACGTGACCGAGAAAAAACGCTTAATAAAAAACGCTATAATGACTGATGGCAATGCGCGGCAGTACACTTAATGCGCGGCAGTACACTTAATGCGAGGCAGTACACTTAATGCGAGGCAGTAAACTCCGAGAACACATCCTTTATGTCGCCAAAGACGCCTTCCTGGAAATGGGATTTGAGCGCACCGCGATGGAGGTCATCGCGGTCCGCGCGGGGACTTCCAAACGTACCCTCTACGCGCACTTTGAGAACAAAGAAAAGCTGTACCTCGCGGTCATCGCCCTGGTACGCGGCCTCTTTTGGAGCCGTCTGAGGACGCCGGGTGATTACTCGCGTAATGCCGAGGAGGCACTCGTACTGTTTTGCGGCCAATTTTTGGAGGTACTGCTGTATACAGCCACGATCCGAATGTGCCGCATGAGCATGGCGGGGGCCGAACGGTTCCCGGAAGGGGCCGCCCAATACTTTGACGTTCTTTTTTCCGCCCCGCACGAGCGGCTCGGCGCTTACCTTGCTGAGACGTTCGGGCTATCCGCCGAGGCAAGCTCAGGCGCCGCATCCGATCTTCTGGGCCGGCTGATTTACCCGCGATTCCCGCGTGCTTTGTTTGGCATGGAAACACTCTTTGAGCAGCTTGGGGAGGAAACGATCCGACCAGACTTTGATCTCATGCCGGTTCGCAAGGCAGTTGCGGAACTGATTGAGTCACTCGGCGGCTTGTCTGCAAACGCACATTTGTCTGCAAATCTAGGAACAGACGCAGGAACGCCGGTGGAAGGGCACGAAATCAGGCACGAAATCTCGGATGCCCACTGGGAGCGTATCCGGCCGCTGCTCCCGCCCCAGCGGCCCAGGACAGGCCGCCCTGCGCTGGACCATCGCCGGATAGTAAACGGCATTCTGAGGGTGCTTGGCACTGGTACGCCGTGGCGTGCCCTGCCCGCGCGGTATGGAAGCTGGCACACGGTCTACAGCCGCTTTCGCCGCTGGCAGGAGGCAGGCGTGTGGCAGGCCGTTCAAGCCGAGCTTCAGCGTCCGGCACAGGCGCGGGCTGAACGGGAGGGCACGGTATCCGAGGCATGATCCGGTGTGGCCGGAGCGGCGGCAGGCTTAAGTGACGCCAGCGTGAGTCTTAAAAATACGGGAACATAGACAAACGGATATTCTTATGGACAAACGGATATTCTTATGTTACAATTGTGATTGTTACTTGTGAATATCGCAGCAAAGAAGGAGAAGCGGCTGGGCTAAGGAGGGGAAAAGGAAGTGGCTCCCTGAGTAGGACTTGAACCTACAACATTTCGGTTAACAGCCGAACGCTCTGCCAATTGAGCTATCAGGGAACGAAAGCCAAAGATATTATAGCCGCTGACGCCGTCTTTGTCAAGAGTTTATGGGCAGGAACGCACGAAAATACCGGCTAAAACGCCGGGAACACTGGAAGTACGCGAGAAATACTTGAAAGTCACCGAGATCGTTTTTCACGACACCTGCCGCGCGACACTGATTGTGGAAATGCTGGAAACAGAAGAGTTCACGACGGCGGGACGGCCTCACATCCCGCGCATTCTGTTCAAGCTGCTGCCGCAGATGGCGGCGCAGCACTGCTTCAATGACGATGGCCTTTCGTTCCGGCGCGAAGCGCAGGCCACGGAAATTCCGCACTTGTTCGAGCATCTGATTATTGAAATCCAGGATCAGGTCCGGCGCGGCATTGGGGTTCCTCTGTCAGGCGAAACCTGCTGGAACTGGACCGTGGACCCGCGCGGCTTGTTTTATGTGACGGTGGATTATGACAATGAGATGGTTGCGCTCGGCGCGATCCGGCTGGCTGAGAACGTCATCAACGCTCTGGACAGCCGCGATTTGGCACGCATTGAGGCGCTGAACTTGAACCGCGAGATCAGCCGCCTGCGGGAGATTGCCAAGATTTCGAGGCGCTTCAATTCCGCCGTACGGCCCGCGCCGGAACAAGTTCCGATTGCACTGGCCAGCAGTGAGGCGGAAGCGGCAAAGCAGTGCCGGTAGAGTAGAAAAACCTCACCCCGGAATTCCGGGGTGAGGTTTTTTCTGTCTTAAGCTCGCGAGATGCTGATAATGGCAATAATGATGCCCAGCACCTGGAACGGGTCAATCTTGGAAGGCGGGCTGCCCTGGCTGATGGTGATGTTGTCGCCGGGCCGGACCAGGTACGTTCCCTGGACATTAGGATTGGACGCATCCAGCTTGATGGTCTGCGTCGCCTGCGTTTTCGGGTCGGTGCGAACGATCTGAACTTCTTTAATTTTAGCGCGGTCCGATAAGCCGCCCGCTTTACCGATAGCGGAAGCCAGGGTAATCGGCGTGCCGTTCGGCAGGGGATACTCCGCTGGGTTGCGGATGCCCGGTCCGGTGATCGTGTACGTGGACGTGACCGGCGCGGCAGGAACAATGATTGTGTCGCCGTCGAGCAGCACTGGGTTAAGCGCGGCATCGGTCGGGGTTTGTCCGGCCAGTTCATACTGGAACGGGATCGTGTTGGTCACGCCGAAGTGTTTGAGAACGATGCCGGTGGTATTCGCCGCGACCGTCGGCCCGCCGGCATCCTGGAGCGCCGTGTAGGCGGTGGTTCCCGCGGGAACCTGGAAGCGGCCCGGCTTTGCGACCTGCCCCTGAACATTGACATAAATCGGCAGCGGCTCGCTGCTGGAAACATTGATCACGTCGCCGCTGCGAAGCAGCGGGTTGCCGGCTTCCACTTTGTTGTCCAAGTACACGCGGTAATCTACGGTATCCTGAGTTTTGGTGTCGCTGTGCGTGATCGTGACTTTGCTCAGGTCTGAGTTCAGGGCCGGGACGGCCAGCACCAGCACATCGTTCAGATGGGCATTAGACGGCAGCGTGTAGTGGCGCGGCGCACTCACGAGGCCCGTCACATCCACGCCGATCCCGCCGGTATTCGTGATCGTGACAACCACCTGGGGAGACACATAAAACTTGGTCAGCCCGGTGGCGGCCTGATTCGGCCCGGCCGGCACGCCCCGGATCGCGGCGGCAGCCTGCGCGGGCGTCAATCCTTCCACATGCACTTGATTGATGTAAAGCATGGTGATGTTGCCGGCGCTGTCCACCGTGTAATCGCCGGTAAGCTGGGCTTCATTGGCAACAACAATGTGCAGCGTCGCATTCGCATCAATGACCGCCGGGGTCTGCGCCGGGGCCTGCGCGTCAAGCGGCTTCAGAAAAAACAGCGCAGAAACGGCAAGGCAGAAAAACAGAAGGACAGCCCGAAAGCGGGCTGCCGAAGAACAAGCGTAAACTTGGCTCATGGTCGGTACTACTTCCTCGGAAAGATTATCGGAAAACTTGGTCGGTATCAACAGCAAAAAGCAGGAACCATGCCAAAACGCCGGGGCCACGCTGCCCCGATGCAAAAACCGGTACGCTGACCGGCACGGCTACCCGGAAGGGACATGCGGCACGACTTTCTCCGCCTGAGCGCCCTTTGGCCCTTCTCCCACTTCGTATTCCACTTCCTGCCCTTCGCGCAGGGACTTGTAGCCGTCCTGCTGAATGGCGGAAAAGTGGACAAACAGGTCCTTGCCGGCCCCGGTATCAATAAATCCGTAGCCTTTGGCGTCACTGAACCACTTAATCTTACCGACTGGCATTGCTGGGGCGCTCCTTGAAACCGCACTCGGCGGCGGTGATGGGTACGCCGGTGAAACAGCAAGCCGGCCTACTGTTCAACGTACCACAAACCCAGCGCTTTGTCAAGGAATTTCTAAGTCCCCCCGCTTTCAGCAGGAAAGCAGGGGGCAGTCTTGTTATGGCCCAACCACCAGCAGGGTAAAGGAGCCGGGAACGTAGTTGCGGCGGCGTCCCTCGCCGGGATTAGCCGGGTCCGGGGTTGCCGTCACCAGAAAGACCCGGTGCGTTTTGGTGTCCAGCGCCATTGTCCTCGCCCCAGCCTGCGTCGGCACGGTTTGCAGGGCCGTGCAGCTTTCAATGGCGCTCGGCTCGCCGCGCAGGCTGAGCGGCAGAGAGCTATCTTTAAGCACGGTCAGCGTGCCGTCCTGGCCGTTTGAGCTGAAGGCAAGGCCGGTGCCGGGATCAAATGCCGCTGCATCTGGGCCGTTGCCGATAGGCGCAATAGTCACTTTGCCGGTGTCGGCGTTGGAAACCGCCATTTTGCCGTCGTCGCAGACGGAAAACAGCGCCCGGTTTCTCGCGTCAATTGCCAGACCGGATGGGCTTTCGGCGGGGGCGACCGGCCAGCGGTTCTTGATCGCCAGCGTTTGAGCGTCAATGGCGACGACTTCGCTGGTGCTTTCCAGGTTGTCGTAGACCATGCCCGCGCCGTCCACGGCGGCGTATTCGGGCCGCCCGCCGAGCGCGATTGTGCCGACGACTGTGCCGGTCTTAGCGTCCACCGCCGTCGCGTCGCTGCTGCGGCCGTTGAACGTGAACACGCGCTGCGTTTTCGGCTCATAAATAATGCAGTCCGGCCCGGTGCCGACTGCGACTGTTCCCAGCGTCTTGAGCGTCTTCAAATCAAAAATGGTCACGGCGTTATCCCGGCCATCGCTGATAAAGCCTTTGCCCAGCTTGGACGCAATGGCAATGCCGTGGACGCCGTTGGTGTTGGGAATGTCGCCGACCACTTTGTAGGTATCGGCATCCACGACCATGACGTGGCTGCCCCGGCTGATGTATATTCGCCGTGCATCCGGGTCTACATTCAAGTAATCCCAGCCGCCTTCGCCGCCAAGCGTGACTTTTTGCAGCAGATGATAATTCGGCACAGGGGCCGGCGCGGCCTGAGCAGAGGAGGCCGCGAGGGCCAGCGCGGCCAGCGGAAGCAGTGATTTGATGTTCATAAGTGAATTGTACCTGCGTTTCTAGGATTTGATGTTTTCTAGGATTTGATGTTTTCTAGGATTTGATGTTTTCGTGCTTTCTGTTTTCTTGAAGTGCCTGCCACTGCTGCGGCGTATTGACATTAACAAGCTGCGCGGCGACCCAGTCCGGCGCATCGGTGAACGCGAACTGCCCGGCTTCGATCAGTCCATGCAGGGATCGTCTCCCCTCGGCAAGCCGCGCTTCTAAGAGCGGCAGGCACGCCGGGCGGTAAACCGAGAACAGCGGCTCCCACTTCCCGTCATTGACGACAATCAGCCCATGTTCGTTCCCCTGCCCTGTGTATTCGTTCCCCTGCCCTGTGTATTCGTTCCCCTGCCCTGCCTGCGTCCCTTGTGCTTCCAGCCAGCGCACTGCTTCCGGCGTCAGCAGCGGCAGATCGCAGGCCAGCGCCAGTGTCGCTGCCCCCGTGTGTCCCAGCGCGGCTGCCAGGCCGCCAAGCGGCCCAAGCCCAGGCTCCGCATCAGGAATGAAGTCCACATCCTCTTCCGGCCAGCCTTCAGGCCGGGACCGGCCGGCGACAAAAACGCGCTGACCGGCGCGTTTTACCGTGCGAACCGTGCGCTGCAAGAGGGACACTCCCTCTACTTCCAGTGCGGCCTTGTCGGTTCCCATGCGCCGACTTTCGCCGCCGGCGAGAATTGCAGCAGTAATTGTCATAGTTGTTTTCGAATAAATAAAGCCAGCGAAATTATTTTATATAAACGCTGTTTTCAGAAACATTCCTGAAACATTCGTCTGTTATGATACATTCATAAAGCCATCTCGCAACGATGCGGCGGCTTTCCCCTCAAGACGTGTTCGCACAGCGGCTGTACGTTCCCCGCACCGCACTGCGGCTCCTTCCGGCGATGATGCCTTTCTTTTTCCCGTTCAAGAAAGCGCCTTGCCATGAGTCTTTTCAGCCCGGACCTCGATGCCGTCGTCACCGAAACCATTGCGACTGAAACCCGGCAGCAGCGGCTGACCCGGCTTGGGCTGGCGACACCGCGCTTTTTGCAGGGCGTGTTTCCCTTTGCCGGGCGTGGGTTCTTTGATGTCGGGCCGCTCCATGACGCGCTTTGCTACGTTGTTCCCAAAGGCGCGAAGGCCGAAGTGATTTATTTCCGGGCCGGCAATCTTTCCGATGACCTCCTTTATCTGGCCCTGTGTGTCAACGGCCTGCCGGTCCGGTACTTCCCGGTTGGGCCAAAGGCCGATTTTCATGTGCCGCTTTCCATTACCGAAACTTACTTGGCCGGCTCGAAAATCGAAGTCGGCCTCGCCGCACCGCGCGGGCTAAGCGGCGCCGTGGTCGTGGATGTCGGCCTTTTAGAAGAAAGCATTGAAGCATGAGCAGTGCCACTGCCACCCATTGCCCTTACTGTGCGCTGCAATGCGGCATGAACCTGGTGCCGGACGCGCAGGGCCTTGCCGGCAATAGACTGCTGTCCGTTCAGCCGCGCAAAGACTTCCCGACCAACAAAGGCGGGCTGTGCCAGAAAGGCTGGACTTCCACCGACCTGCTCTCGCACCCGGACCGGCTCCTGACGCCGCTGGTGCGCGGCACCAAAGACGGACGGCTGCGGCCTGCGACCTGGGACGAAGCCTTAGACCGCGTCGCTGCCGGCATCATGGCGTCTCAAAAAGTCTACGGGCGCGACTCCGTCGGCGTGTTCGGCGGCGGCGGCCTGACCAACGAAAAAGCCTACTGGCTCGGCAAGTTCGCCCGCGTCGCGCTTCGGACGCCGCACATTGATTATAACGGCCGGTTTTGCATGGCATCCGAAGCCGTCGCAAGCATGAAAGCCTACGGTTTAGATCGGGGCCTGCCGTTCCCGCTGGAAGACATTGCCGGCGCGGACGCCATTTTGCTGGTCGGCGGCAACCCCGCCGAGACCATGCCGCCGGTGATGCAGTATTTCGAGCGGCAGCGCGAAAACGGCGGGGCGCTCATTGTTGCCGACCCGCGCCGGACTCCCACAGCGGCGCTGGCGACGCTGCATCTGCCGCTGACGCCCGGCACGGACCTTGCGCTCGCAAACGGCCTCCTGCATGTCGCCGCCGCCGATGGCCTGCTGGA
The DNA here is from genome assembly GCA_964249345.1 of uncultured Armatimonadales bacterium. Taxonomy (GTDB): domain Bacteria; phylum Armatimonadota; class Armatimonadia; order Armatimonadales; family Capsulimonadaceae; genus JANXMY01. The sequence goes on from CAXUBO010000035.1 coordinate 12,725, forward strand.
CCATGACTTTATTGCGTCCCGCACGACCGGATGGGACCAAGTCCGGCGCGTTGTTATGTCGTACTGGCCGGACCGGGTCGAGCGCATCACGGGAGTCCCGGCCAAAGACATCGTGAAAGCCGCGCACCTGCTCGGCGAAGCCGGGACCGCGATGGCCCTGTCCGCGCGAGGCGCCGGCCAGCAGTCCAAAGGCGTGGACAACACGCTGGCCTTGATTAATTTGATGCTGGCGCTGGGCAAAGCGGGCCGCCCGCACTGCGGCTACGGCTGCATGACCGGCCAGGGCAACGGCCAGGGCGGGCGCGAGCATGGACAAAAGGCCGACCAGCTTCCGGGCTATCGCAAGATTGACAACCCGGAGCATCGCGCCCATGTGGCAGGCGTCTGGGGCATTGACGAGAGCGCCCTGCCGGGAGCGGGCAAATCGGCGTATGAGCTGATCAA
>CAXUBO010000035.1:13268-26558 GCA_964249345.1 uncultured Armatimonadales bacterium
CCGGAAGGCGTCTCCACCGACGCCGCCATTGTTTCCGCGCTGGCGGCGCGTCTCGGCGCAGGCAAGTATTTTCCGACGGATGACCCCGCCGCCATCTTTGAGGAGATTCGTAAAGCCAGCGCCGGCGGCCCCGCCGACTATTCCGGCATCACCTACGAGCGCATTGACCGGGAAGACGGCGTTTTCTGGCCGTGTCCCGCCAGTGGTCCAGAAGGTGAAGAGCATCCCGGAACGCCGCGCTTGTTCCAAGACAACTTCGCGCACCCGGATGGCCGTGCCAAATTCCACGCGGTCCATCACCGCGCGGCGGCTGAAGAGCCAACGGACGAGTATCCGCTGTACCTGACGACAGGGCGGCTGATGGCCCAGTACCAGTCGGGAACACAGACCCGGCGCGTTTCCGCCCTGAACGCGATCTCGCCGGAAGCCTTTGCCGAGATGCACCCCAGCTTGGCAAAGCGCTTCGGCCTCACTGACGGCGACAGCGTCCAGCTCACGACCCGGCGCGGCTCCATTTGCGTTCCCGCCAAGCTGACGCCGACCATCCGGCTGGACACGATTTTCGTGCCGTTCCACTGGGGCGGCGAGTCTTGCGCGAACCGCCTGACAAACCCGGCGCTTGACCCGGTCTCTAGAATGCCGGAGTTCAAAGTCTGCGCGGTTCGTTTAGAGAAGGTGCAGAAGGCGTGAACACTCAGAGACGCCCGGCTCTTTCAGTGCCGGGTGCCTCTGACCGGGCCGATTTCTGACAAGTTTTCAACGCACTGCCGCGTCTCCCATTTTATGCTAAAAATCTCACGTTAAAAAACTCACTTATTTATTCGAGGAGACACCATGAAACTTAGTGACCTGAAAAACAGCGGTCACGCGCCATCTTTGTTTAGCGCGTTCCTGCACTTCGACATCTCGTTTATGGTCTGGGTCATTCTCGGCGCGATTGCGCCGTTCATTACCACTGACGCCCTGCTCACCGGCGCGAACCTGCGGGTCACGCCCTCGGCGCTGATTACTAAAACAGCCCCCTACACGCTGGTCGTCAAAGGCCCGCAGACGGTGAAGCAGAACCCGAAGCTCAAGGCCGATCAGCCGAAAAGCGTCTACAATCTGCTGATCAAGCCCGGTACGCCGACGACGATCAAACCCAGCGACAAGCCTGTCGAGAAGTTTGTCGTCAACAACGCCGACCCCGCGACGATTGCCGCTGTGAACGCCAAGTCCAAGTTTATCCAAATCGCCGAAGCGCCTGGAGCCATCGGCAACCCGAACGACAATGTCATCGGCCTCAAGCCCCTGGCCGCGCTTCAGCAAGACGGCAAAGCGTTCCAGCCGGTTGCCAACGGCTACCCGGCGTCTAAAGCGCTTGGCCTGCTGGCAATCCCGCTGCTGGCGGCGGGCTTCTGGCGCATTCTGCTCGGCGTTCTGTCCGACAGATTTGGCTCCAAGCGAGTCGGCGTCGCTTCCATGGCCCTGACGCTTTTGCCGCTGGCTATCGGCTGGCAGCTTGCGAATACCTACAGCTCGCTGCTGTTTGTCGCCTTCTTTTTGGGGCTGGCCGGCGCCTCGTTCGCCGTCGCCCTGCCGCTGGCGTCCCGCTGGTATCCCCCTCACCTGCAAGGCTTGGCAATGGGCATTGCCGGCGCGGGAAATTCCGGCACAGTGCTGGCGACGATCTTCGCGCCGATGCTGGCAAAAGCCTACGGCTGGCACACCGTTTTAGGTCTGCTGATAATCCCGGTCGCCCTTGTGTTCGTCATCTTCGCCGTCATGGCGAAAGACCCCCCCACGAAGACTAAAGCGGCGACCGGCGCAGACTTTGTGCGGGTGCTGGCCCAGGCGGATGCCTGGCGCTTCTGCCTGCTGTATTTTGTGACCTTCGGCGGCTTTGTCGGCTTGTCGTACTTTATGAACAAGTTTTTTGTGGACCAGTATGACTTCCCGAAAGCGACGGTCGGCCTGGCGACGGCCCTGTTCATTGTCGCCGGCTCTTTGCTCCGCCCGGTCGGCGGCGCACTGGCGGACCGGCTGGGCGGCATTCGGATGCTGACCGTGATGTACGCGACGGCCTGCCTGATGGCGCTCGGCATCGGGTTCTTAATCACGAACATGTGGGTGACGTTTGTGATGCTGTTCATTCTTATGGGCTGCCTCGGCATGGGCAACGGCTCCGTGTTCCAAATGATCCCCCAGCGGTTCCGCACGGAAATCGGCGTGATGACAGGTCTGGTCGGCGCGGCAGGCGGCGTCGGCGGCTACTACCTGAACAAAAATATGGGAGATTTGCATGACAGCTTCGGCACCTACGGCGCAGGCTTCTTCGCCTTCTCCGCAATTGCCTTAGTTGGCCTGCTTGTCCTGCGCCAAGCCGCCCCCGGATGGCAGCAGTCGTGGCTCGGCGAAGGCGGCGTGGCGAAAGAAGCGGCCCCGAAGACCGAGCGTATTCTCGTTGGCCCGGACGGCGCAGATATGGAACTGGCGTAACGGAGACAGGCCCCCCACCCCCGGAACCATGTTCCAGAGGTGGGGGCCTATCCTTATCTTAATTCAAGGAAGCACAACATTATGTACTCAAAACCACAACTTTTACAAGGCGTTCTCACCTTTGAAGGGAGCGGCCTTACCAGCCCCCACCCGCTGGCTGGAGGGATGACCTATACGGTTCCGGTCGGCAAGCGGACCCAGCTTGTCTATTTCAGAGCCGGCAACTCGTCGGCGGAGATGATCTATGTCGTGCTGATGCGCGATGGTTCCCCGATGCGCTACTTCCCAATTGGGGCACGCGGCGATGTCCATGTTCCGCTGGCTGTCGTGGAAGACCTGATGGCGGGAACCAAGCTGGAAGCATATCTTGCCGCCCCGGAAGGCGTCTCTGGAACAGTCGTTTTAGACATTGGCTTGGTGGAGGTCTGAAATGAGCGATAAACAAAAATTAGTCGTCATCGGCAACGGCATGGCCGGCGCACGCACTGTGGAAGAAATTTTGGCACGCGGCGGCGGTGAACAATTTGAGATCACCATGTTCGGCGATGAGCCGTATGGCAACTACAACCGCATCCTGCTGTCCAATGTCCTGAACGGGACCCAAGATGCCGCCGACATCTTTTTGAACCCCTTAGAGTGGTATGCCGAAAACAATGTCACGCTTCATGCCCCGGCGCGTGTCAAGCATGTTGACCGGGCGCGTAAACAAGTTCACAGTGACGACGGGCAAATCACCGATTATGACAAGCTGCTGATCGCCACCGGCTCGCGGCCCTTCGTGCCGCCGATGGAAGGGCTGGAAACGCCGGACGGTGAAACCAAGCACGGCGTCTTCGTGTTCCGCACCCTGGATGACTGCCACAAGATCGCGGGCTACGCGACCAAGTGCCGCCGCGCCGCCGTCATCGGCGGCGGTCTGCTCGGCCTGGAAGCGGCGCGGGGATTGATCAACTACGGCGTTGAAGTGCATGTTATCCACATCTCAGGCCACTTGATGAACCAGCAGCTTGACCCGGCTGCCGGCGGCATCTTAAAGGGCATCATGGAAAAGATGGGCATTCATGTCCATACCATGAAAGCGACCACGCGCGTTTTAGGCGACGACAGCGTCACGGGCTTAGAATTTAAAGACGGCACGACTTTAGACTGCGACATGGTTGTGATCTCAACGGGCATCAAGCCGAACGCCGAAATTGGAATGGAGTGCGGTCTTTCTGTTGAGCGGGCGATTGTCACCGACAACCAGATGCGCTCGGTAGACGACCCGGATGTGTATGTTGTCGGCGAGTGCGCCCAGCACCGGGGCAAAGTGTACGGCCTAGTCGCGCCGCTGTGGGAAATGGGAACCGTGCTGGCCGACCATATCACAGGCCGCAATTTGGATGCCGCGTATCACGGCTCTAAAATTGCCACAAAGCTGAAAGTCATGGGCGTCGAGCTTGCGTCTATGGGCGTCACTGAGCCGCAGGACGACCGTGATGAAGTGGTCACGTTCTCGGAGCCGAAGCGCGGGACGTACAAGAAACTCATTATTCGGGACGGCATCTTGATCGGCGCGATGATGCTGGGCGATTTGAACAAAGTCGCGTATCTGATGCAGGCGTTTGACCGGGGGACGCCCCTGCCTGAAGAGCGGCTGTCGCTGCTGTTTGACATGGGCGCACCGTCTACGCAGGCGACCATGCTGGAAATGCCGGACACGGCCCAAATCTGCAACTGCAACGGCGTTTCAAAGGGCCAAATCCGAAAATGCGTCGAAGGCGGCAAGCGTTCGCTGAAGATGGTCATGGAAGCTACTCGCGCCGGTGCGGGCTGCGGCTCCTGCAAGAAGCTGGTGGAAGAAGTCGTCGAATGGGCCGCCGAAGGCCAAGTCGAAGAAGACCCCAGCATCCATTACTACGTTCCCGGCGTTCCCTATGCCAAGACCGAGCTGGTCGAGCAGATTAGGACCCGGCAATTAAAATCCGTGTCGTCGGTCTTTGACGCGCTGGCCGGCGGCGTGGAAGAAGTCACGGCAAAGATGGGCCTCGCCTCGCTGTTGAAGTCGCTCTGGGGCGCGGAGTATGAAGACGAGCGCGACGCCCGCTTTATCAATGACCGCGTCCACGCAAACATTCAAAAGGACAAGACCTTTTCGGTGGTCCCGCGCATCTACGGCGGCGTCACCACCGCCGACGATTTGATCACTATCGGCCAGGTCGCCAAAAAGTACGACGTGCCGATGGTCAAGTTCACGGGCGGCCAGCGCATTGACCTGTTAGGCATCACCAAAGAAAACCTGCCCTTAGTATGGAAAGATTTGGGAATGCCGTCCGGCCATGCTTACGGCAAATCATTCCGCACCTGCAAAACCTGCGTCGGCACCGACTTCTGCCGCTACGGGGTTGGGGATTCCACAGGTCTTGGCATCAAGATTGAAAAGCGGTTCCAGGGCATTGAAAGCCCCGGCAAGATGAAGCTTGCCACCGCAGGCTGCCCGCGCAACTGCTCGGAAGCCATGGTGAAAGACCTCGGCGCGGTGGCTGTCGAAGGCGGCCGCTGGGAAATTTATGTCGGCGGTGCGGCAGGCGCACACATCCGCAAAGGCGACATCTTGTGCGTCGTTGACTCACACGAAGAAGTCATCCAGATTATGGGCCGCTTCATGCAGTATTACATTGAAAATGCCAAATACTTGGAGCGCACCTACAGCTTTGTCCCGCGCGTCGGCCTCGACAAAATCCGGCAGGTCGTCGTGGAAGACAGCGAAGGCATTGCCGCGCGTCTTGACGCCGCCATGCAGGCCACGGTGGAGGCGTATGTAGACCCGTGGCTGGAAGCAGACCAGCCGGCGACGCCCAACCAGTTCGTGTCCACGCTGCCCGTGCTGGCCTGACAAAGACACCAGACAAGATGCCACGGAATAAATTCCGAGGCTGGAAAGTACCCAGCGTCCAGGGGACGCAAGAAAAGATGGCATCCATTCTTCACTTCTTGTGTCGCCTCGACTGCACTGGCAGACCTGGAAGGCACTGAGTTTTTGACAGCCTCGGAGTTTATTCCGTGGCAAGAGGTAACGCACTTATGCTGAGTATGATACTCGAAAAAACGATGGAAACAATGACGCCGGGTGAGACAAAAACGCCGGAAACGGGCGAAATCTCGCTTGGCCCCGTAGACCAAATCCCCGTCGGCGAAGGCCGGGTCTTTCCGGCGCACGGCATCAATGTTGCCGTCTTTCACACGCGCGGCGGCCAGGTCTATGCCGTGCAGGCGGAATGCCCGCACCGTCAGGGGCCGCTTGCCGACGGTCTGATCGGCGGCACGATTGTGATGTGTCCGTTCCACGCCCGCAAGTTTGATTTGACCAATGGGGTTGGCCTGCAAGGCGACTGCAATCTTCAGACCTACCCGGTTCGCTTAGATGCAGGCGGCGGCATGTGGCTGACGGTGTAGAGGGGTTCACTTCAGGCCCCGCCCCCACCACCGTTCAAACAGGGCGAGGGCCTCTTGACTCCTTCCCCCGCTTCATGCCATACTTTCCCATCCCCCAACGATGTGGACCGGCACGGCTTTCCGCAGCGACGCGGCTTTCCTTAAGCGTCTTTGCTCCTACTCCGTGCCGCCATGCTCAATGTCCTTGTTCTCGCGCCTCACGAAAAAAATATGCCCGCGTCAGCCCTGACCGCCGCGCTCCGGCAGGCCGGCTATCCTACCGGCTGCACCGCGCTCGGTGACGCCGCCCACGCGCCCGAAACCCTGTGGGCGGCGTTTGAAGGCCGCCCGCCGGATGTCCTGCTGGCCGACTTGTCGGCGGCGGCGGACTGCCTGCCCCTGCGCCATGCGGCACGCCTGCTGCAAGCTGCCTGGGGCGAGGACGTGCCGCTGCCGGTGCGCCTGGCCCTCCTCACCCCGCGCCACCTGACTCAGCCGGATTGGCCGGCGTACCTTGACGATTTTCTGCTGCCGCCGTATGCGCCTGCCGAGCTGCTGGCCCGCCTGTCGCTGCTGTCGTTCCGCAAGCGCCATGTGCAGACAGGAGACCGCCTGGTCGTGGAAGACCTGACCCTGGAAATGAGCGCCGGCTGCGCCCGTGACCAAAGCGGCCTGCTCCTGCCGCTGACCCCGCGCGAGTACGAGCTGCTGCGCTTTCTTTCGCTGCACCGGGGCAAGTTCTTCGCGCGAGACCGGCTGCTGGACATGGTCTGGGGCGTCGGCTTTGAGGGCGGCGAGCGCACGGTAGACATCCATATCCGGCGGCTCCGCACGAAAATGCCGCCGCTCGCCGCCGGTCTTCTGGAAACCCGGCGCGGCCTGGGTTACGGCCTGCGGTAGGTCTCATGTTTCCAACCCCTCCCATTTAGGCAATACTGGCCCTATGGAACACGCAATCCCTCTAGACCCGGCGGAAATCGCCGGACACGCGGACGCCGACGGGACCCAGGAAGTCCTGCCAGACGTGGCCTGCAAGCGGCTGATACTTGTCAACGTCGTCTTTTTTGGCTTTCCCAATGCCGGGGACCGGGGATGGACGCTTGTTGATGCCGGCCTGCCCGGAACGGCGCGTCTCATCAAAAAGACGGCGGCGGAGCGCTTCGGCGACGGGGCGCGTCCGGCGGCGATCATCCAGACCCACGGCCATTTCGACCATGCCGGGGCTCTGCAAGAACTTGCGGCGGAATGGGACGCGCCGGTTTACGCACACCCGCTGGAACTGCCGTACTTGAATGGGCAGGCGGCCTATCCGCCGCCGGACCCCACAGTCGGCGGCGGCCTGATGTCGGCGATCTCCGGGCTGTACCCGCGCGGGCCGGTCCATGTCGGCACCCGGCTTCATGCCTTGCCTGAAGACGGCAGTGTTCCCACCATGCCCGGCTGGAAATGGCAGCATGTTCCCGGCCATACGCCCGGCCAAATCGCGCTGTGGCGCGAAGCCGACCGGACCCTCATCGCCGCCGATGCGTTCATTACTACGGCGCAGGAGTCAGCCTACGCTGTTGCCGTTCAGAAGCCGGAGATGCACGGGCCGCCGATGTACTTCACGCCTGACTGGGCCTCGGCCCGCGCTTCCGCCCGGACGCTGGCGGCGCTTGAGCCGGAACTTGTCATCACCGGGCATGGCCCGGCCATGCAGGGGCCAGAGATGCGGGCGGCGCTGCACACGCTGGCCCGTGATTTTGACCAAATTGCCGTGCCGGCGCACGGAAAGTATGTGCTTCATCCGGCAACTGCCGACGACGGCACGGCGTATGTCGCGCCTTAGACAGGAGCTATATCACTCCCTATAAGGTTTCCGCTTCTTTTTGCCGAAATACTATCAAAGCTGCCTTTTATCGGAACTCCCTGATGTGCGGCGGCAAAAAGAAAGCGGGAGCTGACCATGAAACGGATCAGGGGGATTACTGCGCTGGCGTTCTTCGCGCTGGCATTGTTCGGCGGCGGCGTGTTCCTGCATGGAGTGAACTCTGTTCCCCCAGCGAGCAAAGAGGCGCATAAACCTTCTTTGAACGCCCGTCATGGAAAAAGCAAAGCCGCTCCGCTTCCCGCCGCTGCGCCGGGCGTCGGCCAGGACAGCCGGGCGTTCCCGCTCATGCTGGCAGGCGGTCTTGGACTGCTGACGGCGGCGCTGGCGAGCCTTGCCCTCAGCCGCTCGCTCAGCGCCGCATCCCGCTCTTTTGCCGGCCCTCAGTCCTCATCCGTCCTGCTCCCGGCTTCTTCAGAGCAGCCTCCCGCACGCTACGCCGGACGGATGCGCGAAGCGGAGCGGCTGGCCCGCGCGAAGCAGAAACAAGAACTGGAGGCCCAGCAGGAGGCCCTGCAAGCCGAGCGGGCGGAAGCCGCGCGGCGCAAGGCCGAGACTGAGGCCCTGCGCGAACAGGTTTCCCGGCAATTTCAAGAATTCTTTCGCACCCTGCCTGTGCCGTGTTTTTGCTTTGCCGCCAACGGCAGGATCATCCGCTGGAACGCCGCCTGCGAGACGCTGTACGGCATTCCCGCCGCAGACGCCCTCGACAGCACGCTTTGGGACCTCATCGTGCCGGACTCGGAGCGCGAAGAAGCGGAAGCAAATCTCAGCCGCGTTCTGGCGGGCCACTCGCTGCTGGAAGCCGAGCGGTGGGACCGGCTGGCCGGCGGCATTTTGGCCCGGCTCCGGTGCAGCATGGTCCCGCTGCATGATGCAGAAGGCCAGATTATCGGCGGCCTGAGCGCGGGCGTGGACATCACGGACTATGCCCGTCAGGAAGAGCAGATTACGGCGCTCACAGCGGCGCTTGAAGCCGCACAAGCCGAAGCCGCTTTGGCTGTCCCGGACGCGGCGCCGATTTTTGCCCTGGAAGCTCAGCCGGAGATTGCCGGGCATCCGGCATTTCGCGCCCGGCTGGCGGAAGAAGTGGAACGCGCCGCGCGGTACAACGTGCCGCTGTCACTGGTTTTGCTGGACTTGGACGGCTTCTCAGCGCGGAACAGGATGCTTGGCTTTGCGGCGGGCGATCTGGCGCTTCAGTCTGCCGTGGCTGTTATCAAGTCCAAGATGCGAAGTGTGGACGTTGTTGTGCGTTTAGGCGCGGATGACTACGCGATTATTCTGCCGGAAACCGGGGAAGCCGGGGCGAGGATCGCGGCGGAGCGGCTGCGGTCAGGGCTGGCCGAGGCCGGCGGCCAGGTGCCTCAGACTGCCTGCTTCGGCGCGGCGCAGCTTGTGCCGGAGATTGCGAGCGCAGACGAGCTAGCCTGCCGCGCCCAAGCGGCGCTCACCAGCGCCCGGTCCTGCGGCGCAAATACCGTCGTGCATTTCCAGGACTTGCCGCAAAAGGCAAGCAGGCAAAAAGCGCGGCAACAAGAAACGGCTCCGTAGAAAACAGTCATGGCTCAGGCTGTGTCATCCGGGCGCGGCGAGCCTGGAGAAACCGCTCACGCGCCTGAAGGCAGCGGGATGCGGCAGGCTTCGGGCTGCTTTCAGGTCCGCCAGCCGGGGGCGGTCTTTTTCCAATTCGGCGCTTCGCAGAAGCTTGTGCAGAAGCGCCTCCGTTTCGGCGGCTTCGCCTTCGGGCGGCGGCCACGAGGGGGCGCGGACTTGGTCAGGCTCGTCAGAGCTGGAAGAATTATGATCGGAAGAATTATCAGTCGTCATTGCCTGCTTCCTTTTCAGTCACACCAACTAAAATTGTTATTCTTCGCGATTAATGCAGCTTCCTCTTTCTTTTCCTAGTTTCTGTCTTTTCCTAGTTTCTATTTTGCAGGCGGCGGATACGCAGGAACTCGCGGCAGTGCTTTCCAGCCGCAGCGGCGTCCCGCAGCGCCGCCGCCGGACGCCGCGCCAAGCCCTGCGCTTTTGCGGAATGGAGGCAGTGCAAAACCGCGCAGCGATGCCGGTATGCCAGCCCTTGATAGGCCAGCGTCAGAAGCGGCGGGTCATCCTTCACGGCTTCCAGCAGGCGGCGGCGCACCTGCCATTCGCCCGCTTCCAGCAGGACGCGCTGTCCTGAAACATTGGCGTCATGGCGGCGGTATCCTAAAACCAGCGTGTCGTGAAAAATGAGGCCGCCGAGCCGCGACAGCCGCAGCCAGAAGTCCCAGTCTTCCCACATCCGCAGGTCCGGGGCAAACTGCCCGGCCTCCTCAAACGCCGGGCGGCGCATAAGGACCGTGCCGCAGGTCATCACGCGCTCCATCACGGCTTCCACGGCAAATGTTGTGGGACGCTCCGGCGGCCAGACGATGACTCGCCCGTTTTCCAGTCCCAGCCGGAACTGCTGGTGGCCCTCGCAGACGCCCGGCTCAATCGGCTCGCCGTGTTTGCCGATGTACCGGGCCAGCCCATAAGCCGCCGGCGCTTCCGGGTGCGCGGTCAGCGTTTTGAAAAGCAGGGCCAGGGCGCTGGGTTCCCAAACATCGTCGGCATCCAAGAAGATCAAGAACTCGGCGGCGGGGGAAGTCAGCGAATAGCCGAAGTTGCGGGCAGCGGAAACGCCCTGGTTTCCCTGCGAGACGGCGCGGATGCGCGGGTCACGCGCCGCGTACTGTCCGGCGATTGCGGCTGTCTTGTCGGCAGAGCCGTCATCAACAATGACCAGCTCCCACGCTTCCAGAGTTTGAGCGAGGACGCTCTCAAGCGCCGCCGCCAGATAAGCCTCAGCATTAAACGCCGGAACAACAATGCTGATCTTCAGGAGGTTCATAAGCGGGGGGTTCATTCGCAGCGGCAGGACAAAAGTCGAAGCGGCGAATACGGGCCGGAGCGCCTTCCAGCGCCACTGCCGCGGCACACTCCGGCCCGGCATCTATCTGACAAACAAAAATCGGGCAAAGGGGGACAATCTGAAGCGCATGAAACTGGTTTGTTCCGACGACCGGCAAAAGTGTCAGTCGGGGCAGCGGAAATGAGAGACCTTGCCCGGTCGCTTTCACATACGCTTCTTTGGCCGTCCAAAGGGTCAGAAACGCCCGGCGGCGCTCTTCCGGCGCGTGTTCCCGCAGCCAGGCGCGTTCCCGCAGGGAAAGCACCTGGGGCGCGAGTTCTTCCGGGGAAAAATGCCGGCCCCTCGCTTCAATGTCTACACCGACTTCGTGCTGCCAGGCCACCGCCAGCAGCGCCGCGCCGCCGGAGTGCGACAAATTGAAGCGCAGCGGGCAGCCCGGCAGGCCGGGCTTGCCCCAGGGTCCATTCTGAAATCGCAGCGTTTCCGGGGCCGCGCCCAGGTAGCGGCCCAAGATCACGCGCAGCACGGCCCGGCCTGTCATCCAGCGCCGCTTGTCCAGCTCCGAGTGAAAGCGCCCGGCCCGCGCTCGCTCGTCTTCAGGCAGCACTTCAAAATGCGCTTCTTTATGCGCTTCTTTCTGGTCTAGTTCCAAGCGCCAGAGATGGACTTCTCCGTGCTGGGGCGGCGGAACAATCAATGCAGAGCCTCCGCTGAAACAAACTGGGCGGCTTCATCCAAACAAAGCTGAAGCGCCAGCGCCAGCGCCGGAACCTGCGGCTCATTCATAATGGACAGGTGGACGCCGGGAACGTCGTGGATGTCTAAACCGCCGGTGAACTTCTCGCCCCACCAGAGGGCCGGGTCACGCTCCTCAAACACGCTGACTTCAGCGGCCCGGAACAGCGTGGCGCGTAAGGGATAAAACGGCGTTTCGTAGCGAAAGAACGCCGCTTCGTTGGCAAGGATGACTTCGCGCAGCGCATCCAGGCGCTCCGGGGCCAGCGTGCCGGCAAGCTCCGCGGCGGCTTTTTGCCAGTCGGCTTTTTTGCCTCCGATTGCCTCCCGCGCTTTTTCAGCCAAGGACTGCAAGGCGGCCTTCGGCGAGCTGCTTTTCCAAAGCTGAAGATGGCCCGCCAGACGCAGCAGACGCGGCTTGTCAATCAGGTTCTGCTGGTAGGCGACCGGCGCGTAGGCATCAAAAAGCGCGAGCAATCCGACACCTTCGCCGTCCGCGTGAAGCTGACGCGCCATTTCCGCCGCTAAAACGCCGCCCAGGGAGTAGCCGCCTAAATGGTATGGCCCGTGCGGGTAGAGACGCCGAATATCCTGAATGTAACGCGCGGCCATGTCTTCCAGCGAGGCCAGCGGGGGTTCATCGCCGTCAATGCCGACCGACTGCAAGCCGTACACCGGCTGGTCAGGCGGCAGGCGGTTTGCCAGCGCCGAATAAAACAGCACCAGCCCGTGATCGGGGTGAACGCAGAACAGCGGCGGCTTCGTGCCGGACGCCCGCAGCGGAACCAGGGTAGACAAAGGCGCGTCCGGCGAGACGGCGCGGCTGACCACTTCGCCCAGCGACTCCAGCGTCGGCGCTTGAAACAGCGTCGGCAGGGGCAAGCGGACGCCGAATTCCTGTTCAATGCGCCCGTACAGGCGCAGGGCCAGCAGCGAGTAGCCGCCCCGCTCAAAAAAGTTGTCCGCCGCGCCGATGTCGGAAACGCCGAGGACTTCACCCCAGAGCGATGCCAGCCGCGCTTCGGTGTGTGTCAAGTTCGTTTTCTTCAAGTTCGTTTTCGTCAAAGGCGCAGTCCGCTTCTCGGCGAGGATCGCTTCGGCGGGCGCTGCCTGCGGCACAGACACGCCGTGCAGGCGGGCCGTCAGCGCCTCGACGCGGACTGCCGGGTCAGACGCCGCCGCTTTCAGCAGGTCTTCCAACGCGCCCAGCCAAAGCGTGATGGTGGAGATTTCAAACAAGTCGCTGTTGTAATCGCCTTCCAGCTCCAGAGCGTCCCCATCCTCCACGACATTCAGGCCAAAATCAAACTGGAAAAAGCGGCGCGGCGTGTGCGCGGTCCTTGCTTCCACCCCGCGAAACTCTAGGGCTGAGAATTTGTCTAAATTGAACGTCGCCGTAATGGGAACAGGACGCGCCAGCGCCTGAGTCAGACGCTCCAGCGAGTACCGCTGATGGTCCATCGCCTCATAAAGCGCAGTGCGCGTGGCCGTCAAATAATCGGCGAACGGCACAGACGCGGGTGCAGGAACGCGCAGCGGCAGCAGGCTGACGCAGTGGCCGATCAAGTTTTGGTTTTCTTCCAGCGCCTGCCCTGCCGCCGGAACCCAAACCACGGCATCATTTTGGCCGCACAGGCCATGCAGCAGCAGCGTGTAGGCCGCCAGCAAAGCCGCCGTCAGCGTTGTCCCGGACTTCGCGCAAAGCTGCCGTAAAGCACGGACCAGCGCCGGCGGAACCGGGCGGCTGACACGGGCGCCCGCGTACGTTCCCAGCGCGGGCCGTGTCCGGTCCGCCGGCAGCCGGAGCGGCGGCGCCTGCGACAGCGTTTTGACCCAGTAGCCTGCTTCTTCGGGAGGCGCATTTTCTTCGGGAGGCGCATTTTCTTCGGGAGGCGCA
>CAXUBO010000035.1:26658-29758 GCA_964249345.1 uncultured Armatimonadales bacterium
TTCTTCGGGAGGCGCATTTTCTTCGGGAGGCGCATTTTCTTCGGGAGGCGCACTTGCGGAGAGTGCGGATGCCGCGTATTGCCGAAACGACGCGGCGGGCGGCTGCGGACGGTCCGGCTCGGAATACGCCGCCGCCAGGTCAGACAGCAGGACCCCGAACGACCAGCCATCGCAGACAAGGTGATGCGCCGTCAGCACCAGCCGGTGCTCGTCCGCGCTGAGGCGGATGAGACGCACGCGCAGCAGCGGCCCGCGCGTCAAATCAAACGGAGCTTGCACTTCCGCCGCCAGAACCTCGGCTTCCCCAGCTTCGCGCTCGGCGGGTTCCAGCAGCGAGAGATCGTCAAACGCGAGAGGCACGGCAGCAAACGGCGCAATTTGCTGGCCTTCCCCGTTCGGCAGAATTGTCGCCCGAAGCGCCTCATGGCGGCTGACCGTCTGCATGATCGCCGACGCCAGCGCGTCTTTGTCCAGTGGTCCCCGAAGCGTCAGCATCACCGACTCGTTGAACGCGCAGGAGGCAGCCGCGCCCATTTGGGTCGTCATCCAGACCCCGCGCTGCGCTTGCGTCAGCGGAAGGGTCAATGGAAGGGTCAGCGGGTCACTTCTTTGCAGCTCCGGCGCATTCGGCGGCGGCAGGAAGCCGCCGCTCTGCATCTCGGCGATGCTTTCCCGAAACGCTTTTTCAATCTGTTCAATGTCGCCGTCCGTGTGCGCCGTGGACAAGAAGCAGGGGCGGCCTTCCCAGATATGAATGCCATGAAAGCGCAGATGGAAGAACAGCAGGCTTGCCCATTTCCAGTCCGGCGCGAACTGGAAATAAAACAGCGAGCCGAAGTGCGTGAGGCAGATCGGCACGCCGACGCGCTCAAAGTGGGCGTTGACCCGGCCCGCAAACTGGGCCGTCCGGGCATTCAGCGTGTCCTGGAGCGGCGGTCCAGCGGACTTCAGATGTTCCAGCGCCGCTTTGGCGGCGGCCAGGGCCAGCGGGTGACGGACAAACGTCCCGGCGAAAAACGTCACGCCCGATTCCGGCCAGCTTTCATCGCCGTACTGCCATTGTCCGCCGTCAAACGCATCCAGGTACTCTGATTTGCCGGCGACAATGCCGATAGGCAGCCCGCCGCCGACGATTTTGCCGTAAGTGGCAATGTCCGCTTGAATGCCGAAGTGGGCCTGTGCGCCGCCGGGATGAATGCGAAATCCCGTAATGACTTCATCAAAAATGAGAGCCGCGCCGCTTTCTTCAGTGATTTGCCGCAGGGCGTGCAGGAACTCCGCCGGCTGCAAGTCAGGGCGGCGGCTCTGCACCGGCTCGACCAGCACTGCCGCAAGCGACGGCGCAAGCTCGCGCAGCGTGTCCAGTGATTGGGGCGTGCCGTAGTCTAAAATGAGGATTTCCTCGGTCATGCAGCCCGGAATGCCCGGCGCAATCGGCACGGCCCGGCGCGATTCTCCTTTGCCCTGAGACCGGGCCAGCACTTCGTCAAACGTGCCGTGGTAGTCGCCGGTGAAGTAAACAATTTTCGTGCGGCCCGTGACTGTCCGCGCCGCCCGCATCGCCGCCATGACCGCTTCGGAGCCTGTGTTGCAGAACGTCGCCCGCTCGGCGCCGGTCATCTCGCACACAAGTTTTGCCACTTCTCCGGCCATCTTTGACTGCGGCCCGATTTCCATTCCCAGGGATAATTGCTTTTGCAGGGCATCGGCGATGAATGCCGGGGAATGCCCAAACAAATTGGTGCCGAACCCCATGGTCACGTCTATATACTGGTGGCCGTCTGCGTCCCACAAATGCGCCCCGGCGGAACGCACGGCGACAACCGGATAGACCATTTCCTTCCAGTAGTTCTTAAACCCCGCCACCGCGCGGGGATCGGCGAGGTGCGGGCGATGAAGCTGGGCCAGACGCTTCGACTCCGGCGTCTTTTGCGTGTACCGGGCGATGAAGTCCGTCAAGTAATGCTGCTGCACCGGCGTCATCTCAGCGCCCGGCTTCACGTCAACCGGCTTGAACGGCCCAAAGGCCGCTTGGGGCGTGGATTCAGAAATTATCTGAGAATGCCCCCTAGCCCCCAATAATGGGGGAACCGAAAGAAGAGAAGGAGCAGCGCAGAAAACTTCTCTGGTTCCCCCATTGTTGGGGGCTAGGGGGTCTTTTGCCTGGTCGTGAGATGGGTTTTCAGGAGCGGCAGCGCTTGGCGCAATCCCGCCGCGCAGGAGTTCCAATTGTTCGGCCATGATCTGAAGCTGACGGCTGACAATCTGCTCCAAGCCGCCGGCGGAAGCCATTGGAGCAGGCATCGGCGCGGCAGGGACAGCCGGCGTTTGAACGGCAATTGCCGCCGGGGAAGGCACCACCGGCACGGGTTCGGGCGGCAGGACTTGATCGAGATAGGCCGCGAGGGATGCGGGCGTGGGCGCGTCTTCCAGCAGCATTCGGAACGTCACTTTGGCACCGAACTTGCGGCCAATCGCCGTGCTGGCCTGGGTCAAGAACAGCGAGTCAAAGCCGAGTTCCAAAAACGTCGCGTCCGGCGCGATGTCGGCAGCGGGAACACCTGACTGCGCGTGCAGCAGTTCCGTGAGCGTTTGGAGCAGCCGCTCCGTCCGGGTCGGCACGGCAGGCGGAACACGGGCAAGCGTGGCAGGAAGTGTCGGTGTCACAGGAAGTGTCGGTGTCATAGGCAGCGCAGTTTCT
Source organism: uncultured Armatimonadales bacterium (assembly GCA_964249345.1). Taxonomy (GTDB): domain Bacteria; phylum Armatimonadota; class Armatimonadia; order Armatimonadales; family Capsulimonadaceae; genus JANXMY01. The sequence goes on from CAXUBO010000035.1 coordinate 29,360, forward strand.
CGCGGCGCGGAAGAAGGGAAAGGCGGCGAGGTGGCAGAGCGTACAGGTTCGACCCAGTGGCGCGTCCGCTCGAACGGGTACGTCGGCAGGGACACGCGGCGGCGCTCGTGTCCCAGGGCAGTTTGGTTCCAGTCCAGGGGGACGCCCGACAGCCAGAGGCGGCCCGCCGTCAGAAGGCAGGCGGCGTCCGGCGGCAGCTTGTCGGTGCCGCCGTCCAGCGATGACAAAACTTCGTGGCTGGGCCGCCTGAGCGGATGCTGGCGCACACATGGGGCCAGCGTCGCGCCGGGGCCGACTTCCAGCAGCGGCGGCCGGGATCGGCCAGCAGGGTCCCCACCCCGTCTGCGAACCGTACCCCAGAGCGCAGATGGCTGGCCCAATAGGCCGGGTCAGTCGCTT
>CAXUBO010000036.1:0-29387 GCA_964249345.1 uncultured Armatimonadales bacterium
CCATTCCGGTAACATCGGCAGCCTCCGGTGTCACTCTTAACATGGCAGGTAAAGTTGTCGGAGGCATTCTTACAACGGGAGCGGCGACGGTCGCTATTGCTGCTCCTGAGACCGATCCTCTTATAATCGCATTTGCAACGGCCACTGGGTACACCCTGAGTGTGCTTGACGCTCCGCCGACGCCTCAGCCTTATACAGAGACGGGAACACCAGCGCAGTTCCAGCAAGATGTCGCCACCCAAGAAGCCATCAACAACGGCAACACAAGCGGTATCTTCCTTCCCTCCCGCCCACGGATGGACCCAAGCCTCGCTGCACAAATTTATGCCGATGGAAACTACAGCAGCTATACGAGTGACACCGGAGGCCAGCTTGGCTTTGACTGCACTGCCTATGCAGAGCAAATGCAGCAAAATTATGTGGGCGATGATTACAATCAGAATGGGTACACGGGGCCTGTTGCGGGTTCCGTAACTTTTCCTGGGCCGTGGATGTATGTTTGGACATGGACTTGGGCACCCACCACTCCTCCCAACAACTAGTTCGAGAGAGGATACTGCAAATGAACGAACTTGAAAACTGCTTTTACATAAGCTGTCGACACTGGAAGTTAGTTTGGGTTGCCGCGTTGACAGGCGCGATTTTGACGCTGACGCCGTCGGCGACTTTCGCCGCGCCGCCGACACGCGCCGAAGCGCAACACCAACTAGATACTTACTATTCGTGGATTAACGCCCCGTGGATTGATAACGACCAGCCGTACAAGCACATCCGCATGAGTATTGATCAGGCAATTAGTGGGGGGGCAAACCCATTTGACCTCATAAAACAGCGCCAAAAGGATTTGGATAAATCGCCCCAGGATTTTCAGACGCAGTTTGCCTACTACTACACGGCTTACCAAGCCGTGACTTGGCCGAAAAGAGCCGATGATAAAGGCTTTGATGTGCTGCTGCTTGGCAACATATTCATTGCGGTAATTAGGGAGCGTCACCCGCGAACATACAATTATGTGCGTCTAGCCTTTCTATGCGGGCAGTACAACTTCAACAATTCTAAGCTAAAAGCGGTTGGACTTCGGCTTGTCCAGCATGACCCTAACGACTACCCTGTCAAATACTACACGACCAACATCCTTATCGTGAGTTCGCTTCCTGCCGACCATGCACTCGCGGTGAAATACATCGATGATTTGATAACAAACTACCCAACGATGGCCTCTCCACATGCAATGGCGGGCTACATTCATTACCAATCTTGGTTGCGATCCAAAAGCAGACAAGACTCGGCCGAAGCCATCTCGCAGTATCAGCAGTACCTTCGGCTGGCCCCGGCAAAAGCCGGTTTCCGTAGGCAGGCAGAGAACTTCATCAAACAAATGCAGGCAGGATAAAACAAGGCTCCAAACGTATTTGAGTTTGGAGCCTTTTCTCTGAGCAGGCATTGGGTACACTCACCGCAGAGGATAATCTACTATGCGGGCTGTGCGGCTGACGGAGGAGGAGATCACGGAGCGGCTGGCAAGGCTGCCGGGGTGGACGCGGGCGGGGCAGACCGTTTCGCGGACGTTTGCGTTCGGCAGCTTTGCCGAGGCGATGCGGTTTGTGGGCAAAGTGGCGGATGAGGCCGAGCGCGTGGACCATCATCCCGATATAGACATTCGGTACGACAAAGTGACGGTGGCGCTGACGACGCATTTTCTCAAAGCGCTGACGCAGAAAGATATGGATTTGGCCGGGGTCTGCGAGAGACTTGCGGAGGAGGCCCGGTTATGATGCTGGTGCTTCTTTTGGTTCTGGCCTCAAGCGGCTGGAGGCCCACGGCAAACCACATGACCGATCCGCGCTGGGCGGCGGCGTCCACGCTGCTGGCGGGGGGGACGCGCGGCCTGATCGCCGGCGGGTATTCGTATCCGGCGAACCGATGCGTTGCCACTGCGGATGAGTTTGACCCGGTGACGCGCCGCTTTCTGCCCGTGACAGGCCGGCTGAACGTGCCGCGCAACTTCGCGCAGGCGTCGCTGCTGCCGGACGGGCAAGTCTTGATTGCAGGCGGATACAACACGGTGCTGGGGTCTCTCAACACGGCGGAGCTGTTTGACCCAAAAACGCAGACGTTTCATCTGCTGCCAAGCCGCCTCGAAACGCCGCGCGAGCTGTTCACGGCGACGACGCTGACGGACGGCAAAGTTTTAATTGCCGGCGGCTTCAACACGCACCGGGGGCGCACGCAGGCATCGGCAGAAGTTTACGACCCCAAGATGCAGACGTTCACGCCCGCCGCGGGGACGCTGGCGGAAGACCGCTTCGGCCACGATGCCGTGCGTCTGGCGGACGGGCGCGTTTTGATCGTCGGCGGGACGCACTGGTTTGTGCGCCGGCCCGGCGTGCCGCTGGCGTCCGCCGAGATTTACGATCCCGCCACGCGGCTTTTTCATGAAACGCGCGGCCCCATGGCGTTTGCGCGGGACCGGCCCACGGCGACGCTGCTGCCGGACGGCACCGTGCTGATTGCGGGCGGGCAGAACGGGGCGAGTGAGCCGGTGCAGGCGGAGATTTTTGACCCGAAAGCTGAGACGTTCAGGACGCTGCCGTCCCCGCTGACAACGCCGCGCATGGCGCACTGCGCGGCGCTCCTGCCGGACGGAAGGGTGCTGCTGTCGGGCGGCTGGAGCGTGCCGCTGGCGGCGACCACGGAAAGCACAGAAAGGTACGACCCCAAAACCCAGACTTTCACCGCCGACTCGCCCCTGCCGGCCGGTTCCCATGACCAATCGCTGCTGGTATTCCCCAGCGGCCTTGCGCTGATCGCCGGCGGCAAAGAAGCCGGGGCCGGCCGGGAAACGTCGCTTGCCGCCGGGTATACCCGGCAGTTTTCTTCTCCGTAAATCTTCCATCAGTAGAAACATGTGCAAACCCGGTAACTCTTGCAGTGAGAGGGTTCTTTCGGCACGCCGAAGATAGAAGTGTGCCGGGAAAGGGAACAGGGAAGCGCCAAGCACCGGACACGCAACTAAATAGCAAACAACTAAATAGCAAGAAATTATGACCGGCGTTTACGCCGCTTTAGATACTCTAAAGACCAAACCGAAAAGAATGCTGACCCGACGAACCTGCCGCCTCCCGTCGGGTCTTTTCTTGTCTTCTGCCTCTTAATCTTCTTGTCTTTTGCCCCTCTAATTTTTCTGTTTATTTTTTCTTGACAATCACCCAAAGTCGCGTTATAGTGCAGGGAGCGTATCTTTCCACACATTCTTTTAGGCATGGAGAACTTTTGCTATGCACGCTAAAACAACTGCCGCCGCGCTTGGCCTTGTCTTTTTTTCTTTTCTTGCTCACGGCCAGGCCCAAACCCAGCTTTCCGCCCTGAACATCCCGCCGGCTTCGGCAAACTCTTCTTCGGCAAACTCTTCTTCGGCAAACTCTTCTTCGGCAAACTCTTCTTCGGCAAGCTCTTCTTCGGCAAGCTCTTCGGCGGGTTCCGCGCCGCTTCCCGTCAACAATGCCGCGCCGACGGCTGAGGAGCAGGCGCGGAAAACGCAGGACAGCGCCCTCAGCCAGCTTTTGGCACGCCTCGACGGGGCCGCGACCTTGATGGGGCAGGGGCATGTCAAAGAGGCCATCGCCGCGTATCTGCCCATTCTTCAGCATGAGCCGGACTTTAACGCCCTGGCGGCCCAAAAAGCGGACCTGACCTCCCAAACCGAGTCGCTTCAGCAGCAAATCTTCCAAGTGCAGCGCCAGGCTCCGTCGGTTGCGCTGACCCAGGCGGATGAGCTGGCAGCGCAAAAAATCGCGATGGAAGGGCAGCTTGCGGCAACAAGCAAGCTGCTGGACCTCGCGCCGTCCTTTGCGGAGGCCCACGCGAATTTGGCTCATCTGCTGCTGCAAAGCGGCGTCGCCTCGGCCAGCTTGATGCAGTACCAGCAGGCCATCCGCTTGCGTCCTGCCCTCAAAGCGGCCCTGCGCCCGGCCATGCTTCAGGCACATCTCGCCGAAGCGGACCGCCTGGCGAAACTCGGCAGGCCGGAAGCCGTGGCCGAATACAAAGCCGCCCTTGCCTTAGACCCTTCCAATGCGTCCGCCCACTACGGCCTCGGCAGCGTTCTTCTCGCGCTGGACAAGGCAGGGGAGGCGGTCCCGGAGCTTCAGGAAGCCGTGCAGCACGATCCGGCCCGCACGGATGCCGCCCTGACACTTGGCCTCGCCCTCTACCGAGGCGGCCAGGAAGAAGAAGCGCGGCAGCAGTGGCGTCGCCTGGCACAAAGCCATGACCCAAACGCCGCCGCCGAAGCCCAGGGAATGCTGGACCGCTACCTGCTGAAACCCGCGCCGGCCAGCGCCCCCCTGCTCAACGTGTTGGACCTGGAAGTCCAGCGCTGCCGGGAACAAGTGCGTAATTATCCTAATGAAGCATTTACGCACACTAATCTGGCATTGGCCTTGTACCACACAAAGCAGAAGGCGGAAGCCTTGCAGGAGGTCCAAACCGCCCTGCATTTAAACCCCGACTCGGTAGAAGCCCATACCGACCTCGGCATGATCCTGAACGGCGACAAGCACGGTGACGCGGCTCTGGAAGAATACAAACGGGCGCTCAAGCTCGACTCCGAAAACGGCGCAGTCCACAATGATTTAGGCGTAGTCTATTTCAATCGGCAGCAATGGAAGCAGGCGGAATATGAGTTCCGCAAGGCGCTGGAAGAAGATCACAGCGATGCTTACGCCCATCACAACCTTGCCAATGTCCTGCTTCAGGAAGGCCGGCTCGCGGCCAGCATCCACGAATGCGGCAAGACACTGGAGTATGAGCCGACTTTCTATGCTGCTTACAGTACGCGCGGCTTAGTAGAAGACAAGATGGGGCAGGCTGCACTGGGGCTGGCGGATTTGAAGCTGGTCGTCCATGCCGACGCTGATCCGGCCCAGTCGCTGCTTAATCTGGAAGACCCCCTGCGCCAGTTTGCCGGGCGCAAGCTGGCCGTGCAGCAGTTCCGCGAAATCCTGCGCTTGTACCCGCAGACCGCCGACGGTGAAGAGGCGCTGGGACGGCTGCTGCTGGCAGACGGCAAAGACGAGGAAGCCGCCGCCGAGTTCCGCATTGTGAACGGCATTGATCCAAACCGGGTCACCAGCCATTTTCTGCTGGCCCGCGCCCTGCTGCGCTTAAACCTCCTGACGGAGTCCGAAGCGGAGGCGCGGGAAGCGCTGCGCCTGGAGCCGCAGTCCGCCGATGCCATGAACACGCTGGGGCTGGCGCTGTACCAGTCCGGGCAGACCAATGAAGGCCGGGCGCAGTGGGAAGAAGCGGCGAAATCCGACAACAAAGACGCCGCCCGAAACGCCGCCGGCCTGCTCAGTGAGTTCCCCTAAGCGCCCGGCGAAAGAAGCTGTCAGCCCGGCATCGCCGCGCCGGGCTGACGCCTCTTAGGCTGCTTCCCAGTGCGCCGCGCTTGACAATTTGCTGCAAGCCCTGTATACTGCAAACAAGTGAGAACAATGGCCCTCGGTCATTTCCCCGTTTCCGTCCAAAATCTGTCTGAAACACGCTCAAAAAAGTCACTGAAACAGAGCGATCACGCGCCGCCGGCGACACGCGCCCCAGGCAGGAGGAACCGCATTTGCAGAAAATACGAACCGTCGGCGGACAGCGCCTGGAAGGCAAAGTACGCCTGAGCGGCAGCAAGAACGCCACTGTTGCGGTCCTTGCCGCCGCGATCCTGCCCGCTTCGGGCCAGACCGTTCTTTCCAATGTCCCGCGCATCAGCGACGTAGTGACGCTTTTAGAGATTCTCAAATATCTTGGCGTCCAAGTGGATTTTACCGGCAACACCGTCGTTCTTGACTCTTCTTCCCTTGTCACCTCGGAAGCTCCCTACGAACTGATCCAAAAAATGCGGGCCTCTTTTGGGGTGCTCGGTCCTCTGCTGGCCCGGTTCGGACAGGCCCGCGTCGCGCTGCCCGGCGGCTGCGACATCGGCGCACGGCCCGTAGATTACCATATCAAGGGCCTGGAGCGGCTGGGAGCGAAGACCACGGTAGAGCATGGGTTCGTGCAGGCCGTCATTCCAAACGGCCTGCGCGGTGCGGACATTTATCTCGACCGCAGCTCGGTCGGCGCAACAGCGCATTTGATGACGGCAGCGGCTCTCGGCAGCGGGATTACAACAATTTCCAATGCCGCCCAGGAGCCGGATGTGGTCGCCATCGCCGACATCATTAACCTGATGGGCGGCAAAGTGCGCGGCGCCGGCACCAAAGACATCACGATTGAAGGCGTCAAAGCGCTGCATGGGGCCGAGTACCGCATGGATACCGACCGAATTGAAGCCGGAACATTTGCGGTCGCCGCCGCCATCACGCAGGGCGACTTGTTTATTGAAGGCGCGGTGGAGGACCATGTCCAGCCGATCACGCGCAAGCTTTCAGAAACCGGCACCCTCGTCAACTTCAGCGATGACGGCGTCCGGGTGCGCGTTCCGAAAGGCAAAATGCTGGATGCGATTCGCATTACGTCCAGTCCGTACCCTGGTTTTCCCACCGATGTCCAGCCCCAGTTCGCGGCTCTGCTGACACTGGCTTCGGGAACGTCCACTATCACGGAAACTATGTTTGAGCGGCGCTTCAAGTACATCAATGAGCTGGCGCGGATGGGCGCGAACATTAAAACGGAATCAAACGCGGCCATCATTGAAGGTGTGTCGCGCTTGACCAGCGCCCCGGTGGCGGGCTCCGACCTGCGGGCGACTGCGGCGCTGGTGCTGGCTGGCCTGGCCGCCGACGGAACCACGGATGTCAGCGGCGTCCATTATCTGGACCGAGGGTATGAAAACTTCGAAGAGAAGCTGCGCGGCGTCGGCGCAAGCATCGAGCGGCTGACGGAAGAAGACCTCTACGCGCCGGGCACTTTTGCCGAAGAGGCCGGGGCGCGGGAAACGGCCCCGCGAGTACGGATGGGAGCCGCGACCTAATGCGTTTCAGCCAGGATATTGGCATTGATCTTGGAACGGCGAATGTTCTGGTATATGTGCATGGACGGGGGATTATCATGCGCGAGCCGTCGGTGGTCGCCATGAACATCAACACGCGGCGGGTGATCGAAGTCGGCGAAAAAGCGCGGGAAATGGTGGGACGCACTCCGGTCAACATCGCCGCTGTGCGTCCGATGACCGACGGCGTCATTGCCGATTACACCACGACCCAGCGGCTTTTAGAACACATTTTGCATAAAGTCTGCGGCGTCAAGCGCCTCTTCAAGCCGCGCGTCCTGCTGGCGGTTCCCTCCGGCGTGACCAGCGTGGAGCAGCGGGCCGTCAAGCAGGCTGCGCTTGCTGCGGGAGCCGGGGAAGCCCTCACGATTGAAGAGCCGATGGCCGCGGCCATCGGCGCGGGCTTGCCGATTGACGCGCCCGGCGGCAACATGGTGGTAGACATCGGCGGCGGCACGACCGACATTGCCGTGCTGTCACTGGACGGCATTGTTTTGTCCCGAAGTTTACGCATCGGCGGCATGAAGCTTGATGACGTGATTATCCGCCACATCCGCACGAACTACAACCTGCTCATCGGCGACCAGACTGCCGAAGAAATCAAAATCGCCATCGGCAGCGCGGTCCCCCAGCGCGAAGAGCAAAAAATGGAAGTGCGCGGGCGCGACCTTTTAACCGGCCTGCCGCAGACCGTCGCAGTGACGTCGCAGGAAATCCGCGAGTGCATGTCTGAGACGATCAGCCAGATTGTAACCCGTGTCAAAAACGTCCTGGAAAAGACGCCGCCGGAGCTTTCGTCGGACATCATCGAGCGCGGCATTTTCCTCACCGGCGGCACGGCGCTTTTGCGGGGGCTGGACACGCTGATCGCCGAAACCTCCAACGTTCCGACCTATGTCGCCGACGATCCGCTTTGCTGCGTCGCCATTGGCACCGGCAGAGCATTGGAGCAGCGGCGCGGCATCACGGAAGACTTGCTGGCGGTCGCATAAAGAGCGGCCCAGCGCAGAGGAACCCGGCACTGAAGTGCCGGGCTACTTAAAGCACAAAGTCGCTCCGCGACTGAAGAACATCCTATGCAACCAATAAAAACTTTGCGCCTCGCGCTTCTTCTGCCGCTGGCTTTCCTGCCCTTGAAAACCATCGCCGCACCTGCCGCTGCGCCCCGCGACCTGCCGCCGGGACACTGGGCGAGCGGCTCCGTCAAGCGCGTCGTCCATGAAAACATCATGGGAACCACGCCGGATGGCCGCTTTCGGGGGGATCAGCCCGTCACGCGCTATGAGCTGGCCGTCGCGCTGGACCGCTTTGTTTCCTATATTGAAGCAGGCCGCAAGCCGCTTCATGCCCAAGTCTTTCCCGTGCCGGCGCCTCTTCCTGCGTCTGCCAGCCCGGATCAGCGCCGGGCGCTGACGCATCTAGTCGCCAGCGGCTTTCTGCCGCCGACTTCGCCCCTCGTCACCAAGAATGGCCTGGCGCCGGTCACGGCAAAAGAAACATCGGACGCGCTGGCTGCCGTCACCATCCGCCTGTCGGACCGAGCCGAGCCGCCGCAGAAAAATTAGGAACAGCAGTCAAAAAGAGCGGTAGGCTAAATAGCCTGCCGCTTTTTTTCGCTTTTGGTCTGAAGACCAGGGCTTTTAAAGTGTGATTTTCTGCCTCCGCAGATATAAAAATTGACTTTTTGATGTCCACGCAGGCGAACCATCTCTCGCCACTCTTGTGTCGCCGCGACACTGTTTTGTTCAGCCTCGGATTTTAATCCGTGGCTTCTTGCCGGCCGTCAAGTAAGAAGTTTTGTTTTTTCACATAGTTGCCTGCTTTATCCTATTGTACCATGCGGCTGCCAGGAGGACGTGTATCAAAAATAACCTTGTAAACTTACGGGGCGGCGTGGAATAATCCGGGCGTGGCAGTCCAAACACAGCAGTCGAAAAGTAAAGTCGGCCCCGGCGGCGGCGGGTTCATGGGGTTCTTTGCGAAAGCGGCCCAGCAAACCGATATTGCGATGGCGATTGCGCTGATCGGCATGATTTCCATGCTGATTTTGCCGCTGCCCGAAGCATTTTTAGATTTGGGACTGGTTCTGAACCTGGCGGGGGCCGTACTGATTTTGCTGACGGCGCTGTATACCACTGAGCCGCTGCAATTCTCGGTGTTTCCGGCGCTGCTTTTGATTACGACTTTGTTCCGGCTGGCGCTGGAAGTGTCGGCGATGAAGCTGATCATCGGCACGGGCAGTGCGGGGCAGGTGATCGCGACCTTCGGGCAGGTGGTCATCGGCGGCAACTACGTTGTCGGGATTATCGTCTTTTTACTTTTGGTGGTCGTGCAGTTCGTGGTCATTACGAGCGGCGCAGGCCGGGTGGCGGAAGTCGCGGCGCGGTTTACGCTGGACGCGATGCCGGGCAAGCAGATGGCGATTGACGCCGACCTGAACGCGGGCGTCATCAACCAGGAGCAGGCGCGGGTGCGGCGCAAGGCGGTCGGGCAGGAAGCGGACTTCTACGGCGCAATGGACGGCGCGAACAAGTTTGTCCGGGGTGATGCGATTGCGGCGATTGTGATTATCGTCCTGAACATCATCGGCGGCTTTGCAATGGGCCTCTCCAAAGGCGAAGATGTTCTCAAAGTCCTGCATGACTATACGCTGCTGACGGTCGGCGAGGGGCTGGTCGCCCAAATCCCGGCGCTTTTGATCTCCACGGCGGCGGGCCTGATGGTCACGCGGGCAGCCTCGGACACGGCGATGGGCGGCGACATTGCCCGCCAGATTTTCGCGTCCCCGCGCCCTTTGTTTATCGCCGCCGGGCTGGTGTGCCTCTTTATCCCCTTCGGTTTTCCGATCCCTCAAACAATCGTTGTCGCCGGAATCTTAGGCGGCATCGGCGTCATTTTAGTGAAGAACCAGAAGCAGGTCCTTGCGGTGCAGACTTCGGCGGCGTCGGCCATCGCCGCGAAGCCGGCGGCGCCTGCGGCCCCCGAAAGCGTCCTGCCGCTGCTGCATGTGGACGTGCTGGAGCTGAACTTCGGCTACGGCCTGCTGTCTTTGGTAGACCAGACGGTCAGCGGCGATCTCTTGGAGCGCATCATTGTCATTCGGCAGAAAACGGCGCTGGAGCTTGGCCTCATTATCCCGACCGTTCGTATCCGGGATGACCTGCATCTTCGGGCCAACGACTACGCCGTCAAGCTCAAAGGCGCAACGGTGGCCGCAGGAACAGTCCAGCCCAATTCCATCATGCTGATTGACCCCGGCAGCGTCATTGACCCAATCATGGACGGCGTGCCGACCAAAGAACCCGCGTTCGGCGTTCCCGCGATTTGGGTCAGCCGCTCCCACCGGGACCGGGCGGAAATGGCGGGCTACACGGTGGTTGATCCGTCTTCAGTGATCACGACCCACTTGGCGGAAGTCATCAAAGGCCATGCCGCCGAGATTATCACGCGCCAGGACACGCAGGCGCTGGTGGAGCATATCAAGCAGGGCAACTCGGCGGTCGTCGAAGAGCTGATCCCGAACTTGATGACCATTGGCGAAGTGCAGAAAGTCTTGCAGCATCTTTTGCGGGAGCGCATTTCCATCCGTGACCTCGTGACGATATTGGAAACACTGGCCGACCATGCCGGACGCACGAAGGACGTGGACATGCTGGGCGAATGGGTGCGAAGCGCCCTGGCCCGCTCGATCTGCCGGCAGTATGTAGACGACAGCAGCGGGGCGCTGCAAACGCTGACGATTGACCCGGTCTTGGAGCAGCAGCTTTTGGAGGCGGTGACGCCTGGAATGCCGAACCTCGCTTTAGAGCCGTCGGTCTCGCGGCAGCTCATTCAGAACTTAGGGCAGCAGATGGAGCGGATGATTGCGCTGGGCTACCAGCAGCCGGTCCTTTTGTGCATGTCCCCGCTCCGGCTGCCCCTGCGCCGCCTGACCGAGCGGTCCCTGCCCAATTTAGTCATTCTTTCCTATAACGAGATCGTTCCCAACACCGAAGTCCGCGCCGTCGGCGCGATTACTGGATAATTTAATTGCTGGATAATTTAGGAAGCCATTTAATGAGCAGCGCCAACAATGTCACAATCATGCCCGGCATTCACGAAAAGACCGGGCAGTTCAATCTGCGGACCAAAACGTACATCGCGCGGACCGTCACCGACTGCCTGCTGCAAGCCAAGCAGGAGCTTGGCCCGGAAGCGATCATCGTCAGCCGAAAGACCTTCAAGAAGGGAGCGCTGCTGGGCCGGTGGGGCGGGCGTGAGATGGTCGAAATGACGTTTGGCACCTACCAGCAGTCCATCATGCCGCCGCCAAGTCCTAATCTGCCAAATTCCAATCTGTCAAGTTCCCATCTGCGCTATTCCGGCGGCGAGAAGCCCACCGAGGCCGAAGCGTCGCGGATTCAGGAGCTGGAAGAAAAGCTGGCAAAGCTGACCGCAAGCGTGCGCGGCCTCGGCGACGCCCCCGCAGAAAGCGCCAAGCCGGTAGAAAGCGCCAAGCCGGAGAAGCCCAAGCCTGTCCGCGCTCTGCCTGCTTTCGTCCCAGCCTCTTTGCAGGCCGACGCGCAGAACGGCAGGGAAGAAGGCGCAACCCGGCTTGTCGCCTCCGAGCCGCCGGCCCGCAGCCGCCGCCGCAAAGACGCCGCCGTGTCGCCGCAAGCGGCCGCGCCCGAAGAAGGCTACCCCGGCTTGATGCAGCAACTTTTAGAGGCCGACATCGCCGCGCCGCTGGCTCGGCAGCTCCTTTCGGAAGTTCCGGCAGGGCTGACAGCCTCAGACGCCGCGACGTTCCTCCGAACCGTGCTGTCCCAGCGGCTGCGTATTGCTAACGGCGTAGACGCCCTGCCGGCGCAGGGCAAAATGCGCCTGCTGGCGTTTGTCGGCACCACCGGCGTCGGCAAGACCACCACCATTGCCAAGCTCACTGCTCGGTATGCCTTGATGGAGCGGCGCAGCGTAGGGGTCATCACGCTGGACACGCAGCGCATCGGCGCAGCGGAGCAGCTTCAGAAATACGGCGAGATTCTGCGCGTTCCCGTCCAAGTCGCCCATGACAAGCTGGAACTGATCCAGCAGCTTGAAGCCTACGCCGCCGAAGGCAAAGAAATTGTTTTATTAGACACGGCGGGCCGCTCGCCCAATGAAATGATCCCGCTCGGCGAGACCGCGCATCTGTTTGACGGCATCGGGTCGGTGCAGAAGTATCTCACCGTCCCCGCCGTGCTGGGCCAGCGGGACATGGAAAACATCGTCACCAAGTTCCAGAACATCTTCACGCCCGACGCCGTCATTTTGACCAAATTAGACGAAGCCTCCGACCATACATGCTTTGGCCGACTGTTGACTCTGCAAGCTAAGTTCGGCCTGCCGCTGGCGTTTGTGACCACCGGCCAGCGCGTTCCCGACGACATTGTGCTGCCCGACGCCCATGCGATTGCGTCCCGCATTTTGTCCTCGCCGCTGCTGTAATTTTCGTCCCCATTTTTGCTGTAACTTTTTCGTGCTTTTATTTGTAATGTCCAGTATAATTCAATTCACAGACGGATATGCTGAGACCGAGACGCCGGGCCTGTAAAGGAGGACCGAGATGACCATTTTAGACCTGCCTCAAGTTCCGCTGATGCTGACGCAAGGGCAAAGTGAACGCAGCGAAGTTTTGTCCGTTGTGGGCTACATGGATGCGTTTACCGTCCCGACGCTTCAGCCCGCCGTGCTGGCAGCGGTCGAGCGGACAGACCATCCCAAAGCGGGCGTCCTGACTGTGGACATAAGCTGCGTCCGCTTGATTGACCATGACGGCCTCCAAATGCTGCTCCGCGTCCGCGAGAAAATCGCCGCCCAGGGCCGCACGCTTGTCATCCGCCTGCGCCCCGGCTCCCAGCCCGAAACCGTTTTCCATTCCAGCAAACTCGCCGGCCTGCTCAACGCCGCCTACGAGCCTGCCGCGTAACATTCGCGTCTCGCAGAAGAAACAGAAAAAGCCAATCCTGATAAGTCAGGATTGGCTTTTTTGCGTGCGTCATTGTTAATGCTCAGGCGCAGCAGACACTCGGTGCTGAACAGTCAAAACAACCGTGGTTCCAGTGCTTCCGGTCAGCAGGTAAACGGAGTCGGCGGAGCGGAGCATGAGCCAAAAGCCCTGGCCCAGCGAGTCTTTGGTGCTGTAACCGAGTTCCAGAGTCGCGCGGGGAAGCTGGGCCAAAGAAATGCCGGCACCGTGGTCGGACACCCAAACTTGCACCGCGTTTTGGTCGCCCCGGACTGCGGCTTCCCCGCCGCCGCCATGCACAACGGCGTTCATGGCGGCTTCCCCCACCGCCGTCGTCAAAGCGTTCAGCTCATCGCCGGAAAACTGCCGCGCTTCCCCGGCAGCCGCCGACTGATGGCGCACGGACGCCAGGGTTTCGCGGCTGAGCGCGAACGGCTCCGTCACCAGCGGCAGCGGGGCGGGAAGGTCGGCAGGCGAATCGCACAAATGCAGCCGGCCTTCCGTGACCGAAAGCAGAACATCGCGGAAGAACGCCTGCCGTGCCTGCGATTCCGACCGCGACCGCTCCATCTCCAGGACAATGTCCTCGCCCCGCAGAAACGCCGGGAAGCGCACGGCGTTGACCAGAATGGCGAATCCAATGTCTGCCGTCACCATTGTCCACGGCACATTGACAGGGTAGGTCAGCTTCCAGTAGGACATCCCTTCCAATAAATGCCCGACGCCGCAGGTGAAGAAGACCATCGGGACAAAGACGCCGAGCAGCCGCTGAAACCAGAGCTGGCGCGAAACCAGCAGCGTAAAGGTCAGCACGACGGCATCCCCGATCAAGAGAGCGGCAAACGGCTCAAAGTGAAGCACGCAGTAAAAGTCCAGCCCGAACGAGGCTAACACATAGGCCAGCGCATATCCTAAATCCTGTAGGTGCTTCCGGTTCCGCGCATAAAGGCGAAGAAAATAAAAAAGCATCGCGCCGAAGACGCCGAAGTAGGACAAGCTGATTTCCACATGGCCGACGCTCCAAATGCGCGACAAGGGAGGGTTCATCAGGACGCAGCGTTCCATGATGTCGGTGCGGGGCGGGTGCAGGAAGGTTAGCCCCAGCAGGCTGTAAGCCGCCGCCAGCAGCAGGGCCGGAAAAGCCCAGCCGGTCAGCGGTAATTTTGAGGGAAGATTTGAAGAAGATGGCGCCGGGGTAGTCACTGCCATGAGATTACTATACCAGGTACGCCGGAAAAAGTAACACAAAAGACGGCTGTTATAAAAGACGGCTGACCCGCGCGGCGGCGTCCGCCAGCAGGCGCGGGCCGCCGCGCATGGCCTGGCGCAGCGACAAAGGACCAGCCGCAATGGAAAAGGCCGCCCGCAGCCCAGAGGCTGCCAGGGCATTCGCCGCCGCGCTGTCCACACTGCCGCCAAAGGCAAGAACGGGAACAGCGTGCTTCCGGCAGCGGCGCAGAACCCCAGCAATTGCTTTACCGTGCAGCGTTTGGGCGTCAATCCGGCCCTCGCCGGTCCAGACCCAGTCCGCCCCGGCGAGGTGGTCGTCAAATCCGGCGGCATCCAGCACCAGGTCAACGCCGCTCTGCATTTCAGCCCCGAAAAATGCCATGAGGCCCGCGCCGAGGCCGCCTGCCGCCCCGGCGCCGGGCAGGAAGGCGACATCTTTTCCCAAATCACGCCGGATCACGTCGGCATAGTTTGCTAAAGCGGCGTCCAGCGCCGCCACGGCGGCGGCATCCGCCCCTTTCTGCGGGCCGTAAACCGCCGAAGCCCCGCTTGGCCCCAGCAGCGGGCTGGTGACGTCGGAGGCGATGACCAGCGAAATCGAAGGGGGGAAGCGCAGGCCGCTCGGATCAATTACCGCCAGCCGGGCCAAATCGCCGCCGCCGAGAGTGCGCGGCAGAGACTTTCCGTTGGCATCTAAAAATCGCACCCCCAGCGCCGACAACGCCCCGGCTCCGCCGTCATTCGTGGCGCTGCCGCCGAGGCCGGTAATGAGGCGCGTCACCCCCAATTGTGCGGCTTCCAGAAAAAGCTCGCCCACGCCGTAGGTGGTCGCCCGTACCGGGTCCCGCTTTGCCGGCGATACCAGGGTCAGTCCTGCCGCCGCCGCCATTTCCACGACGGCTGTTTTTTCACCCGCCTCCGTTTCTTTACCGGGACCCAGCAGCCCCCAGGAAGCGCGGACACGCCCGCCGAGCGGGCCGGTGACCCGTGCGCTCAGTACGCGCCCGCCGGTCGCCGCCGTCAGGGCCGTGACTGTGCCTTCGCCGCCGTCGGCCAGCGGCAGCAGGACTACCTCCGCCGACGGGCGCACGGCCCGGATGCCCCGCGCCATCGCTTCGGCGGCTTCGGGCGCGGTCATGCTGCCTTTAAACGAGTCCGGCGCTAACAGTATTTTCATAGATCACAAAAAAACAGCCGCCTTGATAACAAGACGGCTGTTTCGGTTCAGCAGAGCGGGAGACCAGGCTCGAACTGGCGACATTCTCGTTGGCAACGAGACATTCTACCACTGAATTACTCCCGCAGGAAGCTTGCAGCAAAGCTGAGAGCGTGGAGAGATGCTGACGATGAGTATTATGCACTAAGCTGCCTGAGTTTGTCAACTGGTACGGCGCTTCTGACAAAAAAAATTGGTGCCTTCCATCGGACTCGAACCGACACTGTATGCGGCCTAAACGCATTCTCTCTACCAATTGGAGTAGGAAGGCTGGCTTGAGTCTTATTCCTTGAGTATCTCTCACAGTATATCTAAGGGCGGCCCTGTTGTCAAGACTTGGGTATAATAGAGAAGGAATTGCCTTCCCTTCCGGTGAAAGGCCAATCTGCCCGCGCATTTTGAACTCTCGCCGTTTTCCTGCACTCTTTTTTAGAAAACAACTTCAGAAGACAATTCCAGAAGACAATCAAGGAGCTACACTGCTACTCATGGCCGAACAAGATAGAGATGACTCGCTGGAAGCCGCAAACGCCATTCCCGGCGTCCAAGATGATTTGGAAGACCAGGAGCGGGAGCGGCAGCCGATAGACTTAGATGCCCCCGCAGCGTCCGCTGCCCCTGTCGCCAGTGCTGACGCGCCGATTGACGTGGATTTTGATGACGATGAGCCGGTCGATGCCGCCCCCCAGGCCCGCTTCAATGGACAGGCAAGCTCCAAAGAACTGGACGATCTGCGGGCGCAGGCACAAACCGCCAATGAAAACTACCTGCGGACTTTGGCCGAGCTGCAAAACTACCGCCGCCGCAACGACGAAGCGATGAAGCGCCAAATCCGGGACGCCAATGAGCGGCTGATCAAAGAACTGCTGCCGGTGCTGGATGATTTTGACCTCGCTTTGGATGCCGCCCGCAAGACCGAAAGCTACGAACAGCTCATCGGCGGCGTCAGCGCCGTTTCCCGCAAGTTCCTCGGCACGCTCAATAAGCAGGGCGTTGAAGTGATCCCCGCCATCGGCGAGCCGTTCAACGCCGAAGTGCATGAAGCGGTCATGCTGGACGAAGACAGCGACGAGCCGGATGAAACGGTCACGGCGGAGCTTCGCAAAGGCTACACCCTCCATGACCGCGTCATCCGGCCTTCTCTCGTGAAGGTTGCGAAGAAGGGGTAACGCGCCGAAACCGGCACCGCCGGTTTCGGCGCTGCCGGGGCAGGACATGAAAACACACAGCGTATGAACGGACAAAAACTTAGGCCGCTTGGGGTCGGCGACGTTTTTGACGAAGGCTTTGACTTGTACAAGCGGAACTTCGTGTTTCTGCTGCTGGCAACTGCCGCCGTCGTTGTTCCCCTGGACATCGGACTGGCGCTTTTCGCCCCGCATTTACTTCCGCCGGTGTTTGACTTGTTCGGGCTGACCGCCAGCCAGTCGGATGCGTCTTCCGTCTGGCTGGTGTCCAGTCTCACCAAGCTGGTCTTTTTTCTGCCGCTGTACCTGGCTGCGGTTGGGCCGGTTGTTCTCGCGGCGTCGGCCCGTTACTTGGACAAGGCTATGCCGGTTGAGGCGGCGCTGAAGCTGTGCCTGCGCCGGGTGCCTGCGCTGCTGGGGGCGGCGATTTTTACTGGGTTCGCCCTGGCCCTCGGCCTGCTGCTTTGCGGCATCTTGTGGTTTGTGCCGGCAGTGCAGCTTTTGTTTGTGCTGGAAGCGATGCTGGTGGAAGGCTTGGGGCCGATGGGAGCGATGCGGCGCTCTGGAGCGCTTGTCGCCGGATATGGCAGCCGGGTTTTTGGCTGCCTGCTGCTGCTGGGAGGCGTGCTGTTTGTGGTCGAGTTAGGCTTGCGCCTGCCGCTGGCCTATTTAGTAGACAGCGTCTTGAACCTCGCGCCGGGGGCCGCATCCTTGTACGGCGGCGGGACGGGCGGGGCGATAACCGCACAGCAGCAAGTCGTGACTTTGATCAGCACCGGGCTGGCGCATCTGCTGCTCATTCCCTTTATCGTGTGCGTGATTACCGTGCTGTATTACGATCTGCGGATTCGCAAAGAAGGCTTTGACGTTGAACTCATGGCCCAGGATTTGTCGTATCCGCCGCTGAGTGCGCTGGGGCCGTTCCTGCCGCCGGTGCCGACACTCGGATCGGCTTCCCTCAGCAGGCCGCCGGTGGTGAGACCGCCGGCAGGGAGACCGCCGAAATGAGACACGTTTTCCGCACAATTGTTTTTGGAATGGCCGTTTCACTGACGCTTGCGGCGGGCCGGCTGAGCGCCGCGACGCCGCAGGAGTACGACCGGGCGCTGGGACAGGTCCAGGCGGCGATTCGGAGCCAGACGGAGGCGCTGGGCGCCCAGGTGATTTCGTCCGGCCCGTCTCCCTTTCTGGTCGCCCAGCAGGAGCTGGCGCCGATCCATTCGGTGGGGCTGCCGGGGCAGGCTCCGGTGCTGGTGAACACGTCCCAGCTTGTTTCGGCGCTTGGCGCAGCGGAAGCTTTGAAAGACCCGTCGGCGAAGGCCGGTGCGCTGCATTCGCTCACGCAGCAGATTGGCCTGCTCCGGCAGGCGATTGTACAGGTGCCGGCGCAGACCGGCCCGGCCGCAGAAAAGGCTTCGGCGCAGGCGGTCTTGTCCCAGCCTGAGTTTGCGTCCGATCCGCCCCCGCCGCCGTCGTTCACCGACAAGATCGCCGCCTGGCTTGACAAGCTGTTTTCGTCCCGCACCCCGCAGGGGCCGAACCTGCCGAATGCCAATCCCTATGTCATCAAAGGCATCTTGATTGCGATTGCCGCCGGTGCATTCGCCGTGCTGGTTTGGGTGCTGGTCCAGGCGATTGGAACGCGCGAAGCGCGGCGAAAGCCGCTGGCGCTGGACGAGGAAGAAGCGGTTCTGATGGAAGCCCGTGACACGGACAGCCTGCTGGCGCTGGCCGAGCAGCAGGCGAATGCCGGAGATTACCGCCGGGCGTTCCGCCTGGTTTATCTTGCGTCCCTCGTCGCGCTGGACACAAACGGCGTCCTGCACTTTGACCGTTCTAAAACAAACTGGGAGTATCTGCGGGCGATGCGGGCGGCGGGGCGGGGCGATGTTTACACGGCGCTGACGCCGCTGACGCGCGAGTTTGACCAGGTCTGGTATGGCCTTGCGACGGCGGATGCGTCCCAGTATGCCCGTGCGCTGGCCCAGTACCAGGCGCTGCAAGCCGCCCCGGCGGAGGCAGCCGTATCTTAAGAATTGCTTGAGTGAAGACTAATGCGTAACAGCCGCGACATCATCGCCGTTTTCATGCTTTTAGCCCTGTTCATTGCCGGCGGCCTGCTGCTTGGCGGGCGTGGGTCCGGCGCGGCGCGGCAGGCTGGACCGGAAGGCGCTCCCAATCCTGCGTACACGAACAACCGGGCTTCCGGCTCACGCGGGGCGTTTTTGTGGGCGCAGAAGCTCGGCTACAAGCCGGTTCCGTGGCGTCAAAGCTGGAACAATTTACCGGCCTCGGAGAACGGCGTTCTGCTTGTCATTGACCCGGATGTCGAGCAGAGCTTTGTGACGCTGACTGGAGGAGGCGGTCTGAGCGGCAAAACGCAGCTCACGGCGCAGGATGCGCCTCTTCTGCGCCGCTGGCTGAACTCCGGCGCGGGGCATACCGCCGTTCTGCTCAGCTCGCGCATTGGAAGCAGTCAAACCAAATCCGGCCCGCCGAACAATGACACTTCTTCCTTTGGGGATGCTTTAGATTTAGTGGTAGAGTCGGCAGCGCCGGACACAAAACGCACCGAATTTGCGCCGCTTCAGCCGGTCACGGACACGCAAGGGATTTTGAGCGTCCACAGCGACGCCGACAGCCGGATCAAGCGCACTGCCGATGACGGCTTAGCGCTTTTCGGCGACAGCGCCGGGCCGCTGGCCCTGGAAATCCCGGTCGGGAAGGGGCGTCTGATTGCCGTTGCCGACGGTGCTCTGCTGTCCAACAGCCAGTTGACGCGCTCGGAAAACTCCGTCTTTCTGGCAAACTTGCTGGCGCACTATGGAAAGCCAGGCGGGCGGGTGCTGTTTGATGAGTTTCATCACGGCGACGTTTCCAGCGCCGAAGGCTCGATCTGGGAGGATTTAGGGCGGCCCTTGCAGCTTGCGCTGATCCAGCTTTGCCTAGCCGCGCTGGCGCTGGCCGTTCTGCTTTCCGTGCGCTTCGGCCCGCCCGTGCCGCTGGTTCGCAGCGCCGCCCGTTCGTCCGCCGACTATGTCGGGTCGCTCGCCAGCTTGTACCGCCGCGCGGGCGCTTCGCAAACGGCTTTAGAAACGCTGTACCGCCAGTTCCTGCGCGACATCTGCGGGCGGCTCGCCCTGCCGCCGGATGTGGATTTGGAGCGGCTGGCTGCCGTTGCCGCCCGGCGCGGCCAGATTGACCGCGAACGGCTGCGCCGCTTGCTTGCGACCTGCGAGCTGCGGCTGGATGCCGGAAAAGTCTCGGAAAGCGAGCTGCTGGATTTGATCCAGCAAATGGAAAGTATCAGAAAGGACATCGGCATTGCCTGACGAAACACGAGAAACACTGCAAGAAGCTTACGCGCCGCCCGCGCCGCTCTCGGAGCCTGCTCCGGCCCCTGCGCCTTCCTGGGAAGCGCCGTCGGTCAACTTTTTTACGCCCCCCCCAGTGGAAACGGCGTCTACGCCGTCTTATCAGACCGGCGGCGAAGTGCAGCGCGTGGCCCAGGCGATCACAGCGGAAGTGCACAAAGCCGTCGTCGGCCAGGACGAAACCATTGAAAACGCCCTCGCCGGCCTCTTTGCCGACGGCCATGTGCTTCTGGAAGGAGTTCCCGGCACGGCAAAAACGCTTCTGGTCCGGGCGCTTGCCGCTGCCGTATCCGGCGAGTTCAAGCGCATTCAGTTCACGCCGGATTTGATGCCGTCGGACATCACGGGAACGCGCATTTTTGACCAGCAGGCGATGGAGTTTGTCTTCAAGCCCGGTCCATTGTTCACGGGCCTGCTGCTGGCCGACGAAATCAACCGAACGCCGCCCAAAACGCAGGCCGCGCTGCTGGAAGCCATGCAGGAGCATCGGGTAACAGTGGACGGCGAGACCCATGCCCTGCCGGCAGTATTCATGGTCTTTGCGACTCAGAACCCGATTGAGTTTGAGGGGACGTATCCGCTGCCGGAAGCCCAGCTAGACCGTTTTCTGCTGAAGCTGCTTGTCGCGTATCCCCCGCCCGAAGCCGAGCAGTCCATTTTGCGCCGCGTTCATTCCGGCTTTGATGCAAATGATTTAGAAACAGCGGGCGTCCGGCCCGTCGCCGATGTCCTTTCCATCCAGCACTGCCGGGCGCTCATCAAAAAAGTGCGCGTGGAAGAAGACATGTTCCAGTATATCACGCGATTAGTTGCTGCGACCCGCGACCATCGCCAGCTTGTTTTAGGGGCCAGCCCGCGTGCGTCCATTGCGCTGCTGGGCGTCGGCAAAGCCCTGGCCGCCATGCGGGGCCGGGATTTTCTGATTCCCGACGACATCAAGGCCATCGCGCCTGCGACCCTGCGTCACCGCCTGCTGCTGCGTCCTGAAGCCGAGATTGAAGGCGTCAGCGCCGACCGGGTCATTGAAAACATTCTGGACGGTCTTGAAGTTCCGCGCTGACGTATCCTATGAAATACCACATTTCGCACATGACGCGCTACGAGTATGATGCGCCGCTCTCCGGCGAGTGTTTTATGGAGGCTCGCCTGCGCCCGCTCACAGTGCCGGGCGAGCAGGTCTGCCGCTCGTATGCGATTGCGGTCAGCCCCGACGTGCCTGTTTTCGGCTACGACCAGCTTCACCAAATGGGCCTGGTCAACCATTTTGTCGTGCGCGGCGAGCCGTACTCGGCGCTGTCCATCTGCGCTGAGTCCGATGTGGAAACGCTGAAAAGCAATCCGTTTGAGAACCTGAATCTGCTGGCCGAAGACTGGCCCGCGCTTGCCGACAAGTTTCTGCACGCTCAGTACGCCGAGTACCTCGCCCCGACGCCTTTGGTGCCGCTGTTTGGGGCATGGAGCGGCCCGGAGCCGCTGCCAAGCGTTCTCGCCTACGGGCAGGCGCTTTCCAGCGAGATTTACACTCAGTTTAATTATGTGCCGGGTTCCACCGATCTTCTCACGCCGCTGAACGACTTTGTCGCCCAAAAGCGCGGCGTCTGTCAGGACTACGCCCATCTCATGCTGGCCGCCGCACGTTCGCGCGGCGTTCCGGCCCGCTACGTCAGCGGCTACATCTATGCCGGCGCGGGCGACGGCACGCAGGGCGCGGGCGCGACCCATGCCTGGGTAGAGCTGTTCCTGCCGCAGTCGGACGACTGGAAAGCGTCCGGCGTTTGGACCGGCTTTGACCCAACCAACGACATTCTGACGGCAGGCAGCCACATCAAAATCGCTGTAGGCCGGGACTACGCCGACGTACCGCCGACCAAAGGCTTAGTCCGCGCCGCCGTCGGCAGCCCCCTGCCGTCCGAAACGGCATTAGTGGTGGAAGTGAGTGTGGAGCAAATGGAAGAATAAGCGAACACAAAGAAGGACGAACCTTGTGTTCGCCCTAGTTCAAAATCGCTTTCGCGGCGGCGGACGGCATCCGCTCGACGACATGGACTTCGCGGCCTACCCTGGCCTCAAACTCAGACAACGTCATGTCATCTAGGAAAATGTCCCGGTCGGGGTCGCGCAGCATGATAGACGGCAGGACGACCCGTTCTCCGACGGCGTTGCCCATGGTGCGAAGCGCCTGGGCGACATCGCGGCCGGTCAAAAGCCCGGCGATGCTGATGTTGCCTTCAAAAAATGTATTATGCACGGCGCAGACGTTGACGTTTAAGTTCTCCACCTGATTGAACGTGTCCGCCAAGCTGTTCAAGAACGGTGCGGCGAGTTCCCCCGTCACAAGCGTTGCCGAACGCGGCGCAGGCAGGCGCGAGGGCAGCTTGCGGGCGACTTTCTTTACGTCGTCTTGAAACAGCCGCACCATGCCGACGCCGTCTTCAAGCTGAGGAAAGCCTTCGTATTGCCGGGCGGCAGGAACTTCCATTCCGGCAGCCAGATAGAACTCATCGCTGAGAAAGACAAAGTTCGTGCCGATCTGCTTGCGGAACCGCGCCCGCCAGGCTTCGGAGGCCTCGACCACGGAGCGGGAAAAGTCCGGGCTGCACGTTGTCAGCGCGGCCAATCGGTCCCGGAACTGGGTCAGGCCGACGGGAACCACGGCCACAGACAGCACGCCGCCGTAAGTGCCGCGTGCTTCCGGGTGCAGCGCGGCCAGCTCGCGGACGGTCTGTTCCAGCTGCGCTCCGTCGTTGTAGCCGGGGCAGAGAACGACTTGTCCGTGAATTTGGATTTTGGCGTCGGCCAGCATTTGCAGGCGCGGCAGGATCGGCTCCGGCCCCTTGCGGCCCAGCATTCGCCCGCGCAAGGCCGGGTCGGTGGCATGGACCGACACAAACAGCGGCGAGAGCTTTTGGTCAATAACCCGCTGGAACTCCGCCTCGCCCATGTTGGTCAGGGTCAAATAGTTGCCGTGCAGGAACGAAAGCCGGTAATCATCATCTTTGATATACAGCGAAGGCCGCAGACCTTTGGGCTGCTGGTACAAGAAGCAGAACACGCACTTGTTCTTGCAGATATGCACCCGGTCGAACAGGTCGTCGCCGAACTCAATGCCTAAGTCTTCGTCGTACTCTTTGGAAATCTCAAAATGCAGAAGTTCGGCCTCGCCCCGCAGCATGTCTAAAGCGACCTGCTCGCCCGCCGACAAAAACGCGAAGTCTACGATGTCTAAAACCGGCTGCCCGTTGACATGCGTGATCACATCGCCGAGCTGAACGCCGGCGCGGGCCGCCGGGCTGCCGGGTTCCAGCGCCAAGACTTTCGCCCGCTCCGCTTTCGCTTTCGGCGTCACCACTTTTTCGTCCGCCATCGGCAGGGACAACAGCGGGCGGCTGACCAAGTTTTCCGTATTCATTGCCATAGCGCCTTAGTATACCCGAAAATGGAAGTACGAAGAGGTACGAGCAGTTGAAAACTACGCGCTAGGAGAAGCACTCTTCGAGTGGAAGATCATCCCGGTGTCTAATCTTGCGTCCGCAGGACGCCTCACCTAGCGCGTAGTTTTCAACTGCTCGCAACTTTGCACAACGGAAGTTGTGCCGTGCAACTTTTTTACGTCTCCCGTGTCGTATCACTTTAGGAGCTTTTTTGTTTAGGAGCTTTTTTGTTTAGGAGCTTTTTTGTTAGGGAAACTGCCTGATGACGAGTGAGCGCCGCTCGCCCTGGACGAACTTGACGGCCCTGCCGCGCCTTGACCCGGATTTGGCCCTGGTACGCCAGTTTCGGGCCACAGCGAACCCGGCGGTGTTCGAGATTTTGTTTCGCAAATACCAGGCCACGACCTTCAGCTTTGTGTCGCGCATGGTCAACGGCGAAGACGCTTATGACTTGACACAGGAAGTCTTTGTGCGGGCGCTGCGCTCCCTGCCGTCGTTTAAAGCCGACTGCAAGTTTCGGACCTGGCTGCTGACCATCGCCCGCAACGTCTGTTTGAACCATCTGCGGGACCGGCGGCTGCGTTTAGGGTTAGAAGCCGGCTCGCTGGACGAAGAGCCGGACATGCCTGGATTTGTGCCGGAGCCGTCCGACCCTGCCGCCGACATCGGGCGGATTGTGGAAAGCCGCGAATTGCAGCGTTTAGTGGACCGGGTTCTGGCCCAGCTCACCGACGAGCAGCGGCTTTTGATGACCCTGCGCGACTTGCAGGGGCTTTCGTATGAAGAAATCGAGCAAATCATGGAACTCAGCCGGGTCAATGTCAAATCCAAGCTGCATCGGGCGAGACTTGCGTTCAAAGCCAAGTTCGAGCCGTACTTGTCTCAGGTCAGTTCGGATGTTCTAGGGCAAATTACAGAGGGGCAAGGGAGTATGGGGCAAGGGAGTATGGGGAAGTG
This sequence comes from uncultured Armatimonadales bacterium, assembly GCA_964249345.1. Taxonomy (GTDB): domain Bacteria; phylum Armatimonadota; class Armatimonadia; order Armatimonadales; family Capsulimonadaceae; genus JANXMY01. The sequence continues at coordinate 24,370 of CAXUBO010000036.1, forward strand.
ACACGGGAAAATGCGCGGCGGCTGTTCTCCGACTACCTGGAAGACGCACTTAACCCGGCGACACGCGATGCACTGCAAGCGTTTTTGGCCCAGGACCCGGACGCGGCGGCGGAGCTGATTGCGCTGGAGCGGACGCTGTCCCTGCTGCACCGCCTGCCGGAGCGTGAGCCGGCGCTTGACCTCTGGCGCGAGATGCTGCCGGAAATTGAAGCGTTCCGGGCCGAGCGCCGCCTCAGCCTGCCGGCACGCCTGCGGGCGCACTGGGCGCTGTTCGTGGCGTCAGTCAGCGAGGGCGTCATTTTGTGGACCCAGGCCCTTGCCCGCCGCGCCCACCACCATCTTAGCCCGCATCTGCTTAGCCCGCATCTGCATTCTGAGCGGCTGTATCCCGAACGAGAGAGGCGAACTTGATGACGGTAACTTCTGGGGCAGCCCCTCCGGCCCCCGATAATGGGGGAGCAATGCAGACAGGAAAAAAGCTTTCTGCATTGGAGCGGGTGTTCCCTTCCAACCCCCCCATTATTGGGGGGGTCTTCTTCGGCCTCCTGTTTCTGCTCCTCTTGCTTGCCTGCCCGTCCGCGCACGCTGCGCCGCCGCAGGTGTACGTCCTCAGCATTCACGGGACGGTGTGGCCCGGCACGGCGGTCTTTGTCCGCAAGCAGCTTGACGCGGCGTATCAGCAGGGCGCGGCCGGGGTCATCTTCGACTTAGACACAACCGGCGGCTCCCAAACAGCGGCCGTAGACATCAGGCAGGCGATTTCCGATCATGCCGCCGCGTTTCCGATGGCTGCGTATGTCCATGACCATGCCACCGGGCCGGGCAGCCTGATTGCGATAAGCTGCAAAACGCTGGCGTTTGCGCCGGGCGGGACGCTCGGCGCAGCGGACGGCGGCTCAAAATCGGATTTTCAGGCCGCAGCCACGGCAAACAATCGCAATCCCGCCATTGCCGCTGCGTTTGTTTCGGCGGATGCGGACCTGCCGGTGCTCGGCGTCAAAGCCGGTGATCCGCTGACCTTGACGGCGACTCAGGCACAGGGGGTCGGCTATGCCGACATCGTTTCCGCGCTGCCTTCGGGTATTCTGGCAAAGATGGGGCCGGGGACAGCCGGCGCACAGCTTGTTCCCGTGGAGCTGTCTGCGTGGAACACGGTGGCGCTGTGGGTGACTCAGCCCTGGGCAACGATCCTCATTCTCGCCCTCGGCCTCGCGCTGATTATGACCGAGATTTTGACCCTGCATTCCTGGGGCGTCGCCGGTATTTTCGGCGGCCTGCTGGTCGCGCTGATTTTCGCAGCTTATATCACCGTCGGCGCGGCCACCTGGGTCGGCGTCCTGCTGTTTCTGGCGGGCGCGGCGCTGCTGCTGCTGGAAACTCATGTGCTGCCGGGGCATGGCTGGCCGGCGTTTACAGGGCTGGCCTTGATCTTTGTCGGCCTGTTTTACGCGCTGGGGGGGCCGGGGAACGGGGCGCTGTACCCGGCGGCGACGGCGCTGCTGATGACGCTCGCCATTCTCGCCGCCTTCTTTTTGTATTTGCCGCGCTCCGGCGTCTGGAAGCGGATTGGCCTGCCCCTGCGCCAGACGGCGCTTGGCGGCTACGTTTCGAGCGATGATTACACGTCCTATTTAGGTCAGTTTGGAACTGCCGTGACGCTGCTGCGCCCGTCGGGAACGGTAGAAATTGATGATGTTCGGCTTTCTGTCGTGACCGAAGGGGAGTTTATCCCGCCGGGAACGCAGGTGCAGGTAGTGATGGTCCAGGGAAGCAGAATCGTAGTGCGCGGGCCGGAGTAGGAAAACAGCCAGGGAAAGCGAGGGAATAAATCCCTTTCGCTGAACAGCATCCTTCGGATGTAGGATAGGTCATCGTTTCGCATTCTTCGTCCGAAGGACATTATTCAGCAGATACGCAGTAATGCCGAAGGCATAGAGGAATGCATTCCCTCGCTCTCCTAACGGCTCTTCCGAGATCGCCGGGTATAATTTCCCTATGCCTACCAGCGCCACGCCCAAAAAGCCTGCCCCGCCGAAAAAGCCCCGCAAGCCGGAGTTTTCGCCGACCCGTCTCCGCACGTTTTTGTCCTGCTCCATGATGTACCGGCTGGATTATGTGGACAAAGTCGGCAAGTTTTACCACCGCGCCCGCGCCGGGTTCACGTTCGGCTCGACGCTCCATCAAGCCTTGCAGACGTTCCACGAGGACGGCGGCAGCGCGTCGGTCTCCGCCCCGGAGCTGGTCGCCAAGATGGAAACTGTCTGGCAGTCACAAGGTTACGAAAGCGCGGCGCATGAAGCCGAACACAAAGTCGAAGCCGCCCGCATCTTAGAAACCTACCATGCCGCGTCGGAGATAAGAGCAGAAGAAACCCGGCCCTTTCTCATTGAAAAGATGCTGAAGTGGGACATGGGGCCATTCGTGCTGACGGGCCGGATTGACCGGATTGATGAGCATCTGTCCGACGGCGCTTTGGAGATTGTCGACTACAAATCCGGGCGCATGGGCGTCACCGAAGCTGACGTTAAAAGCGCACTGGCGATGTCCGTCTATCAACTGCTTGCCAAGCGCAACCACCCCGACCGCCGTGTCTATGCGACTATCCATGCCCTGCGCGGCGGCGTCACCGCGTCGGCGTCCTACACCGACGAAGAACTTCTGGAACTCGAAGAAGACCTGCGCGGCATCGGCATTACGATTTTAGAAAAAGACTTTGAGGCCGTCCGCCCTGTCCCGTTGCCTGATGTCTGCCCCTGGTGCGACTTTTTGCCCCTTTGCACCCGCGCCTGGAAGCGCGAAGGGCGCGACTACGCTGCCGAGTTGACACTCTGAAGGAAGTACGATGAAACTCGTAAAGATTGCCGTAACATGTTTATTGGTTTTCGTGGCGGCGTGGGCTATGAACACCGTGCTTTGGTACGCGGTTCATTCTGTGTGTAACTATTACCGCTTTGGCTTGACCCTGTTATCATGGCAATCTGCGGCGAATGATAGTTGGCCTATGGCCTTCGCAGAGGCTGCCGTTCTTCCCTTCAGTCTGCACCTAGAGCGATGGAAGAAGGCAACACAGGAAACTCAGCAGGCGGAAGAATGAGGAGGGGAGAGGCAAAAGAGCGTAGAACTTTAGTTCCACGCTCTTTTCACGCGATTTCTTCCCCAATGCCCAGGGCTTTGAGGTCGCTGCGGGAGCGGTCGTCGGTGGACACGAGCGCCCGCATTTGGGCGGCGACTTCGGCTTCGGTGAGGTTGTGGCGGGTCATGGCGTCGCGGACAAACGAGACGCGGTCATGGGCCATCAGTAAATCCAAGCTGGAGATGTCTAAAATGTCGGCGAGGGCGCCGAGGGCGGGAACGGTCTGGGCGATGTCGCTTTCAGCTCTCGCCCGGAGCAGAGTTTGGGCGTATTCTAATTCGCGCATCGCCTGATCGAGCGGGGCCGACATGACCCGAAATTCGTTGACTTTTTCGGCAAGTTCGCCGCTGAGTTCATTCGCCGCCATTGTGTCTGTTCCTCCACGCTGCCGCTATTATACCCGGCGTCATGCGCTCTGAGGTTGATAACTGAGGTTGACAAATGTCGGGTGTCAAGTGTAAGATAGATTATGCCCGTTTCCGCCGCAAACCCATCTGCCGCAAACCCATCTCTTGCTTCCCTATCCACGCTGCCGCCGGTCGCCCTGCCGGCATTTGAAGGGCCGCTGGATTTGCTGCTGCATTTGATCCGTGAACACCGCGTTGACATTGCCGACATTCCTATCTTGCAGATTACTGACCAGTATTTGGCTTATCTGCGGGCGATGGAAGCGATGAATTTAAACGTCGCTGGAGAGTTTCTCTTGATGGCCGCGACGCTTTTAGAGATCAAGAGCCGGATGCTGTTGCCCAAGCCGCCCCGTGCCGAAGACGCCGAAGAAGGCGAAGACCCGCGCCTCGATCTCGTCAGGCGGCTGGAAGAGTATGGGCGTTACAAGCTGTTTATTGAAACGCTGGCCGAGTGGGAAGACAGTCGCCGCGCACTGTTCTTTCGCGGCCAGGGCGATTACGGCGGCGAGTATGTCCTGCCGGTCGAGTTTGGAGCGCTGAAGCCGGGCGCACTCTTGAAAGCCTTGAACCGGCTGCTGGCGGAAGCCGGGGACGACGGCGGCCAAAGCGTGACCAGCGTGCGCCGCCAGAAGATGACGCTTCGGCTTGCAATGGCGTCGCTCTGGCACAAAGTCCAGCGCGGCGGCCCAAACGGGATTTTGCTGGAAGACTGCTTTGAGCCGCCGTATGTGCGTTTAGAGATTGTCATGCTGTTTCTGGCGCTGTTAGAGCTGCTGCGAAACCGCCGTGTTCACGCCGCGCAGGACCGGCATTTAGGGCAGATTATCTTGACGCCTTTCGCCGCAGAAGTAACCACGGCAGACGCCGATGTCTGAGCCAAATTTTGATTGGGTTTCCGAAACAGACCTGCCGCCGCTGTTGGAAGCCTATTTGTTTGTCGCCACCGAGCCGGTGCAGCCTGCCGAGATCGCCCGCAGCTTGGGGATAAACGCAGCCTGGGTGGAGGAGGCGCTGGAAGACATGGTCAATGCGTATGCCCGGCGCATCAATTCCGGCCTGCACATTGTCCGTATTGCCGGCGGCTACCAGATGGCGACCCGGCCCGCGCTGGCATCCGGCATCGGGCGGCTGCTGGCTGCGCCGATTCAAAAAGCGCGGCTGTCCAAGCCCGCGCTGGAAACGCTGGCGATTGTCGCCTATCAGCAGCCGGTGACGCAGGCCGAGATTGAAGCCGTGCGCGGCGTCAGCGCCGACGGCGTGTTAAAGACGCTCTCCGAGCGCGGCCTTGTCGCCGAAGCAGGCCGCAAGGAAGTGGCAGGCCGCCCGATTTTGTACGCGACCACGCCGGACTTTCTGCATTATTTCGGCCTGCACACGCTGGAAGACCTGCCGCCTCTGGAAGACATTGCGCCGGGAGACGCCGGCGAGAAGGCGGCGACGCAGGACGCTTTACAGGCGGTTGGGCTGGACTAAAG
>CAXUBO010000037.1:0-29231 GCA_964249345.1 uncultured Armatimonadales bacterium
AGAACCGAACACAGCGCTGATACAGGCAGCGCATCAGTTCAACCAACGCTACGGGATGTAGGCGCATTGACAGAGAGGTTCCATTGCTTCAATTCGAGGCGCTGACGAAAGCGCATGGTCGCAGAGACTTCGACTGCGGCATTTCCAGCCTCAACCAGTACCTTCAGCGCTCTGCCCGGCAGAACCAAGACCAAGACATGGGCCGCACCTATGTTTTTGGAAGAAGGCCAAAGCCGGGTCTTAGGCTATTATACGCTTTCTTCTTCCACAATTGATTTTGACGAGTATCCCGAAAACGCAGACCTGCCTCGGTATCCAATCCCGGCGATTTTGCTGGCCCGTCTGGCTGTCGATCAATCTCGGCAGGGCGAAGGACTAGGACGCGACCTGCTTCTTCATGCACTCAGTATCGCCCGCCGCCATGCCGATACCATTGCCGCTGCCGCCGTCGTGGTAGACGCTCTGGATGACGCGGCGCAGGCATTTTATGAGAAGTACGGCTTCCAGCCGCTGAACAAACCAGGGCGGCATCTTTACCTAACGATGAAGAAAATCCGAATGCTGCCATAAGAACAAGCTAAAATGGACGAATTGACAAACTATGTGCTGAACTATTACAGCAGATTGATGACAATTACCGAGGCTGCTGCTAAATCTTGCATATTTTGGTCAGAACATGCAAAAGCTTCTGGATCGCCGGAACGGCAGCGTCTCGTCGAAAGGCGTTTCGCTTCCCAGCCCCCGGAAGTCAAAGCCTTGCTTGCTGATGGCGGGACGAACTGCCTGCGCCGCATTCGTGAGCGCATACTTAAAGATAATTCCGAAGAAGTGTTCTTAAACTACTGCCCGCGATGTCATGGATTGGCGCGAACGCCGCAGTCTAGGCAGTGCCAACGCTGCTTCTTTTCCTGGCACGACACGCAATAGAAAAGGGGCGCGGCGTAAGCCGCGCCCCTCTCTTAGTCTCGGATTAGTAGTCGTCGTCGTCATGGGCGGCGCTGGCGCTGCCTTTCGATTTTTCCTTTTTCTCGACAATCAGCGAGTTGGTGGACAGGATCATGCCGGCGATGGACGAAGCGTTCTGCAAAGCGGAACGGGTCACTTTGACCGGGTCCACGATGCCGGCGGCGACAAGGTCCACGTACTCTTCGGTCAGGGCGTTGAGGCCCTGGCCCTGGGGCAGCGTTTTGACGCGCTGCACCACGACAGAGCCTTCCAGGCCGGCATTCGCGGCGATCTGGCGCAGCGGCTCTTCCAAAGCGCGGCGGACAATGTTCGCGCCGACTTTTTCATCGCCCGACAGGCCGAGGTTGTCCAGGACCGGGATGAGCGAGATCAGGGTCGCGCCGCCGCCCGCAACAATGCCTTCTTCGACGGCAGCACGGGTCGCAGACAGCGCATCTTCGAAGCGATGCTTCTTTTCTTTCAGCGCGGTCTCAGTGGCTGCGCCAACCTGGATGACAGCGACGCCGCCAGCCAGCTTGGCAAGCCGCTCTTGCAGCTTTTCTTTGTCATAAGAAGAATCGGTGTTGTCAATCTGGCGGCGAATCTGCTCGATCCGGCCCTTGACGCCGTCGGCGGTGCCGCCGCCTTCGACAAGCACGGTGTCTTCTTTGGTGATGACGACTTTCTTCGCGGTGCCGAGGTCGGTCAGCTCGACGCTGTCCAGCTTGATGCCGAGGTCTTCGGTCAGGAAGCGTCCGCCGGTCAGGATGGCAATGTCTTCCATCATGGCCTTGCGGCGGTCGCCAAAGCCGGGGGCCTTGACGGCAATCACATTCAGGATGCCGCGCAGCTTGTTGACGACGAGAGTGGCGAGGGCCTCCCCATCCACGTCTTCGGCGATGATCAAAAGGGGCCGGCGCGACTGAGAGACTTTTTCCAGCAAGGGAATGAGGTCCTGGGCCGACGAAATCTTTTTCTCGTTCAAGAGGATCAGCGGGTTGTCCAGCGTCGCTTCCTGCCGCTCCTGGTCAGTGACAAAGTACGGGGAAATGAAGCCTTTGTCAAACTGCAAGCCTTCGACGACTTCTAAAGTTGTGTCGGTGCCTTTGGACTCTTCCACGGTGATGACGCCGTCTTTGCCGACTTTGTCCAGGGCTTCCGCGATCATGCTGCCGATTTCGGGATCATTGCCGGAGATGGACGCGACCTGAGCGATGGAGGCTTTGTCGGTAATATCAATCTTGCGGTTCTTCAGTTCGGCGACTGCCGCTTCGACGGCCAGCTCGATGCCGCGCCGCAGGGCAATGGGGTTGCCGCCGGCGGCGACGTAGCGCAGGCCCTCGTTGACAATCGCCTGGGCCAGCACCGTCGCGGTCGTGGTGCCGTCCCCGGCTACGTCGTTGGTTTTGGAGGCGACTTCGCGGACAAGCTGTGCGCCCATGTTCTCATACGGGTCGTCCAGCTCGATTTCTTTGGCGACAGTGACGCCGTCTTTGGTGATGGTCGGGCTGCCCCACTTCTTGTCTAAAACGACGTTGCGGCCCTTCGGTCCAAGCGTCACTTTGACGGCGTTTGCGACGGCGTTTGCGCCGCGCTCTAAAGCACGCCGGGCTTCTTCATCAAACAGCAATGTTTTAGCTGCCATAGTTTTTTAATCTCCTTGAAAGTATTGATCAGCCTTTAATGGCGTAAATCTGCTCTTCGCCCAGGATCATATAATCCTGACCGTCCAGCTTCAGCTCGGTCCCGCCGTACTTGGAATACAGCACGGTCTCGCCGACGGTCACGGCAACGGTCGAGCGGCTGCCGTCATCCAGAATACGGCCGGGGCCGACCGCGATGACTTCGCCTTCCTGCGGCTTTTGCTTTGCCGAGTCGGGGATATAAATGCCGCCGCTAGTTTGGGTCTCGGCTTCGCTGGGCTTCACCAGCACGTTGTCGGACAAAGGCCGAAAGTTTACTGCCATAATTAATGCCTCCTCATCACAGTTCGTTGTGTTTAATTGTCTTGGGTGTAAATCGCGTTAGCACTCGCACGTCCTGAGTGCTAAAACTATACCCATTCTACACCATTCGCCAAGAGATTGTCAAGCCATAACCAATCAAGGCAGATAAGAATAGCCCTCGTTGCTAATGGTAAGGGCTATTTGATGCTTGTCAAGAATGATATACTTGCGTCACAGTCACGAGAATGGCTTCTTCATCCAGCGCGGGAAAAGCGGCGTTCCGCAGTTCATCTGCATAAGTCGACAGCGTCGGTAAATGGCGCCTCAGGGTATAAGGCAGATCGGTATAAATCAACGTAATCCGGTCCTGGATTGGAACACCAAAGTCGGACAAGTAGCTTCCGCTCAATCCGCGCAGGCTGGTACAGCCGCCAAACCCGAAGGTAGATTTCCGCTCCAGGCGTTCCAGCAGTTCTTGATAAGCCGGGGCCGGCAAATCCGGGATGTAGACCTCAACCCTTGCTTTTTCGGACAGCGGCAATGAAACGCTCCTTTCGCTTGGACGCGAATTCTTCGGTCCATCTGATTGCCTGTTCTTCTGTGATCACCGCACGCCTGGGGCGTTCAATCTTAGCTTCCTGAACTGCTCCCTTACCATTCCCGATAAATTTTTCCGTTCGACGAATAGCCTCCTCAGCCGTAACTTTCGCTCGCTTGCTGCTTTCCATGAAACTGCTCCTTTCGGTGTCTTTTAATATTGTACCACATTGACTGCCGCTTGAATTTGTTGCCGCTTGGATGGCGAACTGACCACTGTGCACGCATGAGTTCCAATCAAGAAAAGGGCATCACAAAAAGATTTTTGCAAGTTGGCTTGACAAAAAACGTCAAATGTGTTAAGGTTGCTTGTCAGCAAGCAACTCCGGCTTCCCATACATTTCATTATTCAAAATGATACTAATTGAAATGTTAGCTTTGAAGACTGTCCCCCCCCAGCTTCTTTCTGCGCCCGTGTGTCTTAGCGGCTTTCGCTGTCTTGCCGCTGTGTTTTCTGTCCATTTCTTCCCATGCCGACGGCAAATTTCCTGCCCCAACCCATGTCCGTCTGCATGGAAATATTTCTACGTCTGCAGCCACAGCCAAGTGTCTTAAGACTCGTCTTGACCCACAAACACAACTTGATTTGGCGTTGACACTGCCGCCGCGCAACAAAGCGGAAATGGATGATCTCACCCAACGTCTTTCCGACCCCACTGATCCGCTTTACAAGCACTACCTGACACCAGAAGAAATCAAAGAGCGTTTTGCCCCTACCCAAGCCGACTATGACAAAGTAGTTGCGTATGCAAAAGCCGAAGGATTAACTGTGACTCGATCTTGGGACAATCGCTGGCTGGTGGATGTGGCTGGTCCGGCCAGTGTTGTCGAGAGCATGTTCGCCATACATCTTATGCATTATGTGGATGGTCAGGGACATACGTTTTATGCCCCTGATTCTGAACCTTCCGTTCCTGCCGACATCGCGGCATGTTTACAAGGCATTGTTGGTCTGGACAGTGCCGCCCAAGAACAGGCACAAATTCATGTGGGCAAACCTTTTGTTTTCACCAGTAAAGCATCTGCGCCTGGAGGCGGTGATGGTGGAGGCGGCAGCGGGGGATCAGGGAGCGGCGGCAGCACGGGAAGTTCAACCACACCCCAGGCTTCAACCACTATTGTTACAAGCAGCGGCTCTGGCCTCAGCCCAAGACTTTCCGGCGTGCTCAGTGGCACTTTAAGCCCTCACGACATCAAGACAGCTTACAACCTCAACTCAGTTCCGTCTACTGGCGCAAACCAAGTAATTGGTTTAATTGAACTAAATGGTTTCAACCCAAGCGACATTCAAGCATACGAAGATGCTTATCAACTGCCACACATACCTATACAGATCGTTTCTGTTGATGGCGCGACAAACACCGTTGATAATAGCCGCGTCAACAATGATCCGAGCGAGGTCGCTTTCGACATTGAGCTAGTCGCCGCAATGGCACCTGGCGCACGGCTTATTCGTGTTTACGAAGCGCCATACGGCAGCAATGTCAGCAAGTCCTTACTGGACTTATATAACTACATGTGTGCAGATGATACCAACCAACAGGGAAGCACATCAGCGATACTACCTGAAGCGGCTTTACCGGCGAGCTATAAGCAAAGCGAAAATACCGCGTTTGAGAGCGGGACGCTTGCGGGATCAACCTATTTCGCCGCCTCCGGCGACTGGGGACCATACCCAGGTCTTACTAGCAGCGGAACACTTGACAAAAGCTACATCACAGCAGGCGAACCGGCAGCACAGCCTTTCGTTTGTGGTGTCGGCGGCACAACATTGACCACCGATCAGTACGCAAACTACGTCTCGGAAACAACTTGGAGCCAAACTGTCTACCCCGCCACAGGGCCTGTTACTCTCCTTAGCGGTGGCGGGAGCAGCAACTACTGGGCGATCATGCCGTGGCAAAAAACAATTATAATTGCCGGTTCCGGTGCGTCACTTACTTACAGAAATGTGCCGGATGTTGCAATTAATGCTTACATAAATTACTCAATTTATTATGGTGGGCGGTGGGGAGCGGGAGGAGGAACAAGTGCGGGTGCGCCGCTGTGGGCGGGTTTCATGGCACTTGTAAATGGCCGCCTTAACAGCCATCAAGCTGCTCCTACCGGCTGGCTTAACTACACTTTGTACTCTTTGGCTCAGAGTCCCAGATACCATTCGGATTTCCATGACATCAATGACAACAGCAGTAATGGCAAGTACAATGCTGTCGCTGGGTACGATTTGACTACGGGTCTTGGGTCAATGAACGGTGCAAACCTTTTTGCCGACATCGCCGCCGCGAACGGAGGTTAAATATGAGACGAAAAAAGACTTTATCACTCCGGCACAAGGCAGCCTGGGGCGGAGCGCTGCTTCCTTTGGCGCTTTTCGGGTGCGGCGGGTCACACAGTTCTTCAACATCCACTTCCAGCGTTGATGACCGTGCAGTTATTTCCTGGGCAAGAGTAGAGATTAATCCTAACCCTGGTTACAGCATCAGCTTAACGCCATCAGGAAGCGCAACGTATACCAATTACGCTTCCACGCCTCCCGGCGCCACTGGGTCAGGAACAGTCCCGCCAGCGCTCACCAGCCAGTTCTTTCAAGACTTGTCCGCTGCCGGGCCGTTGCAGGATTTGCCGGGGAGCGGTTCGGCATCTACTGGGGTTGTTGTGCTGCAAACAATCAAGTATCAAGGACAGTCAACCGGCCTGGGCAATCTCAATGATTCCAGAGAAAAAGCGTTATCCAGCGACGCCGCCGCTATTGCTGTTGCGTTGGGCTTGCGAACTTCTTAAACTTTCTGCATTGCCGAAATAAGAAAATTAAGACCAAAGCGGGGGTTTACACACCCCGCTTTTTTGCTGCCAGATACGACGTGCCGGGAGCCGTTTGGGTACAATAAGTGTATGAGTGATGCACGTTTAGACGAAGTGCTGTTTGGGATGGACCCGACGGAAAAGATCATGGCGGTGGAAACGAGTGACAAGGACGCAACGCTGTTTCTGCGGGACGGCGACGAGACGCGCACAAAGATTGTCCCGTTTGTGCCGTGGCTGGTGACGGATAAAGAGCGCTATTTTCCCGGCGCGGAAACGACAGCTTTGGAAGGCGACGGCTACAACTGGCTGGTGCGGTTCCCGGCGGGCTGGCGGGCGTACCAGGAAGCCAAGCGGACGCTGCGGGACGAGCACGCGGGGGTGTGCCAGTACGGCAGCGCGATCAAGCAGTTCATGGTGGCTTCGGGCTACACGCTCTTCAAAGGCATGGCGTTTGACGACTTGAAGCGCCTGCAAATTGACATTGAAACCACGTCGCTGGACCCGAACTTGCCGGGCGCGTCGATTTTCATGATCAGCGTCTCGGACAACCGGGGATTTTCCGACGTGCTGATCGGCCCGGAAGCCGACATTCTGCGGCAGCTACTGTCCATTGTCGAGACGCGGGACCCGGACGTGGTGGAAGGCCACAATTTTTATTCGTTTGACCTGCCCTACATTATCGCCCGCATGGGCGCTTTAAGCATCGCGCCGCTTTTGGGCCGGTTCGGGTCGCCGGCGGTGGTGAGTGCGCCCCGCAACTGCGCCATCGGCACGAATGCCCGGCAATTCACGCCGTCTTACTTGTACGGGCGACATATCTTGGACACGCTGCTTCAAGTGCAGCGCTTTGACTGGTCACGCGGCCAAGTGTCTTCCTATGGCCTGAAAGAATGCGCCCAGACTTACGGCATCGCCCCGCCGGACCGGGTCTATTTGGACCGGGCGGAGATTGTAGAGATATTTGAAAAAGACCCGGAGCGGGTCAAGACCTATGCCGCGCAGGATGTGGAAGAAACCGCCGCGCTTGCGGCGCTCGTCGCGCCGACGGAGTTTTACCAGACCCAGATGGTGCCGGACTCGTACCAGAACGTCGCCGTGACCGGCAACGGCGAAAAGATCAACGCCATTTTGCTGCGCGAGTATCTCAGGCTGGGCCGGGCCGTCGCCAAGCAGAAAGCGCCCCAGCCGTACCCCGGCGGCTACACGGAAGTGCGCGTCACCGGCGTGGTTAAGCCGATTGTCAAAGCCGATGTGGAAAGCCTGTATCCAAGCCTGATGCTGACCCAGCGCATCGGCCCGGCGTCGGACACGCTCGGCATCTTTTTGCCGCTGCTGTCGGATTTGACTCAGCGCCGCTTGGAAGCCAAAGGCCGTTTGAAGACAACGCCCAAAGGCACGCGGGACCATGCCTACTGGGACGGCCTGCAAAACTCGTTCAAGACCATTATCAACTCGTTCTACGGCTACATCGGCGGGCCGTTCTACTTCAATGATTACGACGCCGCCCGGCGCGTCACCGAAGCGGGCCAAACGATTGTCAAGCAGATCGCCGCAGAGCTGGAAGCCCACGGAGCGCACGTCATTGAAATTGACACCGACGGCGTCTACTTTAAGCCCCCGGAGTACGTCAAAACTGAGGCCGACGAGCTGACCTATGTCGAGAAAATCGGGTCGGCCCTGCCGCCCGGCATTCGGCTGGCGCATGACGGCTCGTATGCCGCCATGCTGTCCTTGAAGATGAAAAACTATGTGCTGGTGGAACCCAGCGGCCACAAAATCTTCAAAGGGTCATCTCTGCGCTCCCGCGCCGATGAGCGTTATGGCCGCGTCTTTTTGACCGACGCCGTTAATCTGCTTTTGGACGAAAACCCGAACCAGCTTTCGCATCTCTACAAAGACATGATTGATCGCATTGAAGCCGGGCAAATGCCGATTGACCTGCTGGCGAAGCGCGAGCGCGTCACCGACAAGCTCTTGTCATCGGAGATGCGAAAACGCGCCGCCGATGCCATCAAAGGGGCAGGCATCAATCAGGGCGAGTTCGTGTCCCTGTACCAGAAGCGCGACAAGTCGCTTGGGCTGGTGCAGGACTACGAAAAAGACGAAGACACCGACTACTACGCCCAAAAGCTCTACAAGTTCGCCGGGCGATTGAAAGAAGCCGTCGGCGAAGCCCAGTTTGACGTGCTGTTCCCAAAGCCCGTCCCCGCCGCCAAGCGCCCCGACCCAACGCAGATGACAATGGACTTGTTCGGATAGGAGAAACCACTCATGCAAACCGCCCTCAGCTCCCAAGAAATCGCCGCACAAGGTAGAGCGCTTTATGCGGAAAAAATCCGAGCGCAGGTAGAGCCGCAGCACTTGAACGATTTTTTAATGGTGGATGTCCAGTCAGGCGATTATGAAGTGGACAGTGATGATCTGGCTGCCGAGGAGCGCCTTTTTGCGCGAAGGCCGCAGGCTGTCATCTACCAAATGCGTGTCGGTTCGTCCGCCGCTTATTTCATGGGGAGCGATTTTTCATGATCACCGGCTCAGTCAATGCTCGGCGGCAGCCAATCGTTTCCCTTACCGTGAGCGGACCTTCTGGAACAAGTGCGGAGGCGGAAACTTTGCTTGACACCGGTTATAACGGCGCGTTGACGTTGCCGGTGGAAGTCGTGGAAGCGCTTGGCTTGCTTCCGCGCCGAACCGTTACCGTCAACCTTGCAGACGGAAGTTCAGCCGAGATGCCTGTTTATGCGGCAAGCGTGATGTGGGATGGTGTGCTGCGGGATGGTGTGCTGCGGGATGGTGTGCTGCGGGATACGCGCGTTATTGCCGGGGGAACCCAGCCGCTGCTGGGCATGTCGCTTACGCTGGGTCATCGAGTCATTGTGGAAATGGTAGATGGCGGCGCGGTTACAATTGAACGCTTGTGAACTTTCTCGCCCACTACGTCATTGCAACACGCTTCTTAACGTCCGTGCATCCCCTTTCGGCATATGTCGCTGGGACCGCGCTGCCGGATTTGCTGCCGCTGGCAGCGGAGCGTGTGCGGCTTCGTCCGGCACAGCTTGAACGGGCCACGGCACAGACGGAATTTGAGGCAGCTTTGAGCGCGGGCGTATCGGCGCATCTGGCAACAGACGCGGCGTTCCACAAAACAAAAGCATTTGCCGACGCGCAGGCAGAAGTAGGACGCATCCTAGCCGATGCCGAGTTTGCGGGCATCCGTGTCCGCCGCTTCTTTGCCGCGCACGTTTTGACGGAGCTGGCACTGGATGCGGTTCTGCTTCGTTCGGAGCCAATGCTTGCCGGCGACTTTTACGCGGCGTTCGCGGCTGCCGATTGGTCTGCCGTAACGCAGTGGACAGAAAAAGTCACCGGAAAGCCGCTGCCAAATCTTTCTTTGGTCCTGACGCGCTTTGCCCGGTCGGGCTACCTGCGCGGCTACGCCGAAGACGGCGGCGTGGCGACAGGCTTCTCCAATGTGTGCCGCCGGGCCGGGCAGGAGGCGTTTGAAGGAGACAACTTCACGCGCCTAGTTCAGCTCGTCGGCAGGATCACAGCGCGGCTGCCGCCTGACGTTCCGGCGCTGCTTGCAGAAACAGCGGCAGGAATTTTACCCTCAAGGCAGGAAGAAGCGCAGACGGCGGCGAATGCTCCTCTCATCGCACGGAAGGACGCTTAACACGGAAGGACGCTTAAGCAGATGACAAGCCAGCATTTTTCGCCCACGACAATTGTAATCTTTGTCGCATTCTTTGGCTTCATGCTTTACCGGCGCCTCCGGCGCACCGTAGGCCGGCAGCCGCTGGTTCCGGGGAGGCTGATGTTTCAAGCTGGACTGCTGGCCGTTCTTTCCCTGGTGTTTTTGGCGCTTGCCTTCATCTCGCTGGGCGCGGCAGCGGCGGCGGTGGGCGGCCTGCTTGCCGGCGGGGCCATTGGGCTGCTGGGGCTGAACCACACCCGGTTCGAGCGCGGGCCGGACCGGGATTATTACACGCCCAACACCTACTTGGGGCTGGCCGTGTTCGGCCTCTTTCTAGCCCGGCTGGCGTACCGCTGGGTGCAGGCTTCGGTCCAGATGCAGTCTCTGCCCGCCGGCGGACATCCGCCGTCGGCAATTGTCGGCGGCTTGACATCCAGCCCGCTGACAACGGCGCTTTTGCTGATGGTCTTCGGCTACTACTTGGTTTACGAAAGCGGCCTGCTGCTGTGGGTGCGCCGCAACCCGCCGGGCCAGCCCATTCACGGCGGCTTCCGCCAGACGCGGCCTTGATAACGAAGAAACTTACAAAAAGGAAAAACTATGGCAGAAACTATTCGAACCGCAATTATCGGCACGGGCGGCATGGCCCAGGGACATATCGAGCGGCTTTTGAAGATGCCGGACGTGGAGATTGCCGCGTTTGTAGACACTAACCCGCAGGCTTTAGAGCGGACAAAGACGCGGCACGGCGAGGCAGCGGCAAGCATTCAAACATTTTCAGACTACAAGGAAATGCTGGCGGAAGTAAAGCCCGACGCAGTCGTCATTGTGACGCCTCACACGCTGCACTTCCCGATGGCGATGGATTCTTTAGATGCCGGCTGCCATGTGCTGCTGGAAAAGCCGATGGTCAACAAAGTCACGGAAGCCCATGCGCTTTTGGAGAAGATCAAAGAGTCAGGCAAAGTGGTCGGGCTGGGCTACCAGCGTCATGCCATGCCGCACTTCCGCTATATCAAAGAAAAAATCGCGTCGGGCGAGTTTGGCGAGGTCCAGTTCATCAACGCCTTACAGCAGCAGGGATGGGCGAAAGGAACAAAGGGATCGTGGCGTCAGGACGCCGCGCTGTCCGGCGGCGGCCAGATCAACGACAGCGGCTCGCATCTGCTGGACATCGTGTTGTGGACGACGGGGCTGGCGCCAAAAGAAGTCGCCGCGTTTATGGATAATCGGGAAACGCCGGTAGACATCAACAGCGCTCTGTCCATCAAGTTCACGAACGGCGCTCAGGGCAATATCTCGGTGGTCGGGGACGCGGCGGGCTGGTACGAGGACATCACCATCTGGTGCGACAGCGGCTCGTTCTATGTCCGCAATGACGGCACGTTTCGGGTGCAAGGCACCGACGGCAAGACTGCCGTGCTGGACGCTTCCCAAATGCCCGAAGGCTCCGACGTAGACACGAATTTCGTCCGGGCCATTGGAGGCACCGAAGAAATCGCCGCCGCCCCGATCAACGGCCTGCGGACCATTGAGCTGACCGAAGCCGCCTGGGAATCCGCCAAAGCCGGCGGCCAGGTGACGCCGGTGGTGCGGGCGGAGTAGTCCCGGCCATAAATGACCGGGCTAAAAGTTTACAAAAGCCCTCCGGGCTTGAAGAGCAACTGTCGCGGGCTGGCATTCAGCCCCGGCAGGGCTTCGCACTCTAATTAGCCCGGTCATTTATGGCCGGGACTGAGTAAGTCCGCTGCCAAGCAGGAACTTTCCCCTACCCCGCCGAACGTATCCTTAGAACATACTCTTATGACACCCACGCAAGCACATTCCGAAAAAAAGTACCGCATCCACTTCCCGCTGGACCAGATCAGCGCCCCTATTGTTACGCATCTGGTGACGGACTTTGACCTGTCTCCCAACCTGCTCCGGGCTGACATTGATGCCAAAAACGGCGGCTGGCTTGTGCTGGGATTGACCGGAGACGACACCCGCCTCGCTTCGGCGCTGGCCTGGCTGCGCGGGCAGGGACTGGAAGTGGCGGAGGAAGTGTCTCTTCCCTGAACGACACGGGGCTGAACCCCCGTGCTTTAAAAGGGCAAGCCCCCGCCTACGCGGGCGAAGAACCGAAACAATCCGATGCCCGCGAAGGCGGGGAGTTGCTTTTTGAAGCACGGGGGTTCAGCCCTGTGTCCTTTCCCGTGTTCTTTTGTCTCACAATGGAGCTTCCAATCACTCAACCTATGAACACAAAATCCAGAAACACAAAACTGAAATCTTTAATCGCACTGACGGCGGCCCTCGGCCTCTGTGCCGTTCTGGCCGCAACTCAGACCAGCCCGGCGGCTCCGCTGCACGCCCTGAAAAAGCCGGTGGCAGGCAGCGCGGCGCTTGTCGCCGCCGGCAAAGGCATCGCCGAGAACAACGGCTGCAACGGATGCCACAGCGCCACTTATGCCGGCAAGCAGGGCTTTTCGCCTTCCATTCGGGCGAACGGCGTCACCAAGCAGTACAAGCTGGCGACGTTTGAGCGCGTGATGAATACAGGCGTCACCGAAGATGGGGGCCATGTGGAGAAGCCGATGCCAGTCTACCACATGGACGCCAAAAAAAGCGCCCCACTGTATGCGTTTTTAGAGAGCCTGAAGTAGCCGATGGCCTCTGAAACCACCGAGACCATTCCCGAAGTGCATCTGCGCGTCATGCAGGCTCAATTAGAGCGGATGCGCGGGATGCACTACGGCTATTACGTTCAGTTTTTCCAGGCGACGCATTTATTCACAGTGCTGACGCTGGCGAACATTGCCATCAGCCTTTATTTTCCGCTTAGGGCGGCGATACTTTTGCTGCCGTTCTTTGTTGTCTACGCCGGGTTCTTCTGCGCGTACCTGCTGACGTACAACTTGTTTGCGCGTATTTATTCCACGGCGCTGGAAAAGAAGATCAACCAGTCAATCGGCGCGGAGCTGTTAATCGCCCACCGAATCGAAGATGCTTACATTTACCGGACGCCTGCGCCTAAGTTTGTGGCGATAGATTTGGGCCGCCCCTACACATTTATTGGGGCCAGCACGGTTTCGTTTACGTTTGGCGGCGTCACGCTGTATTTGTTCGCGGCATACCGCGCTTACCAGCTTCTGCCCCAGCTTGCCGCCCACTTCCCCTTGTTCAGCGGCTTTGTTTACTGGCCGCTTCTGGCGGTCTGGACTTTGGGCCATTTCGCTTATCTGCTCTGGTTCTACGTCGGAGGCAAGCCGGAGAAGACCATCGCGGCGATTGTCCATGACGCTTACGAACCGAGCAGATAAACATACCATTGAACTTTTCCGGCCATTGAACTTTTCCGGCTTGGGTGCGTCTGGAAGGCCGAGGTAATTGTTTATGCTGCATCGCTGCCTGCTTGCTTTGGGAATAGCTTTAGGAACGGCCACATCGGGCGCGTTCGCCGCGCCGACTCCGGGAGCCGCGCCTAAAGCCGTTCCTATGCCCCTCAAGCATTTTGTTTATATTATTCAAGAAAACATCTCGTTTGACCACTACTTCGGCACATATCCGGGCGCGAACGGCCTTCCAAAAGGTGAGAAGTTTGCGTATCAGCCGGGCCAGACGCCGTCCGTCGCGCCGTTCCATCTGGCGCAGACACACATCCCGCATGACTTGAACCATAGCTGGCAGGCCGAGCATGTCTCGGCGGACGGCGGCAGGATGGACGGCTTTTTGTGGGGCGAGTGGCCGCAGGCGCTGGCGTTCTACTGGAAAGGAACACTGCCGCAGATGGACCCCGAAGACATCATGCCGGTCAGCGGCGCACTTGTGCAAGCCGGCGGCATGGGCGGCGGCAAGAACGGAGGCCATCCGCGTGAGCGGGCTGCCCGCGCCATCGCGGAATATGACAAAGACCATGACGGCACGCTGGATGCCGCCGAACTTGCGCCCCTGCTGCCGGCAGTTCCCGGCGCGTCCCCTGACCCGCAGGTGGTGCTGAGGAACTTTGATGCCGACCACAACGCGCAGCTTGACTTGGAAGAATTGACGAAGTTCTTTCGCCGCCATCAGCCGAAAGGCGGCGCGGAGGAAGCGGTTGTGGCAGGGCAGCTTCCGACGCAGCACCTGAGCGCCCCTCCGAGCGGCCCGACGCCGGACTGGGTCAATAACACGCTGTCTTATTACGACTGGCACCAGATTCCCAATTACTGGGAGTACGCCCGGCGGTACACCCTCTGCGACAACTTTTTCTCGTCGCTCGCCGGGCCGAGCGAGCCGAACCACCTGTATACGGTCGCGGCCCAGTCCGGCGGCCTCGTCAACAACCCGCCGCCGGGCATCAACGGGCAGGACGGCGTGTATACGTTCCCGACGATGGCCGAGCTGCTGGAACGCTCCGGCGTCTCCTGGAAATACTATGACGAAAAGCCGAACCCGCAAAAGCACAGCCTATGGAACCCGATGCCCGGCTTCCGCGCGTTCCAGAAAAGCCCGGCCTTGATGGCGCATCTGGTTGGTCTGGACCAGTTCTACGCGGACGTCAAATCGGGCAATCTCCCGGAAGTCTGCTGGATCGTGCCGACCGCGATAGATAGCGAGCATCCGCCCGCCGACTCGGCGCGGGGAATGCGCCATGTCACGGACTTAGTTAACGCCATCATGCAAAGCTCTGCTTGGAAAGACACGGCGGTTGTCATCACCTGGGACGACTACGGCGGCTTTTACGACCATGTGCCGCCGCCCCAAATCGATCAATACGGCTACGGGCCGCGCGTGCCGACTTTGGTTCTCTCGCCGTATGCGAAGCGCGGCGCGATCTGCCACACGCGCTTTGACTTCACCTCGCCGCTGAAGCTGATTGAAGCCAAGTACGGCCTGCCGCCCCTTTCCACGCGGGATGCGTCCGCCAGCGACATGCGCGACTGCTTTGACTTCCGCCAAAAGCCGCTGCCGCCGGACATCATCACGCCGCAGACGACACTGGACTTTTCCAAGATGCAGACAAGCCTGCCGTAAAAGTTTCCCCTAAAGGCTTGATTTTTGCCGGTGCAGGGAGTATACTCTTTGCTGTTGGGGGTTTGGCGCAGTTGGTAGCGCGTCTCAATGGCATTGAGAAGGTCAGCGGTTCGAACCCGCTAACCTCCATTTGGTTTTCTCATCCGTTTGGTTTTCTCAGTGAGTGTGTAGAGTAAAAGCGGCTGTTCCTAAGCAGGGACAGCCGCTTTTTCGTTTTCCGTGCCGCCTGCCGGAGCAGAAAACGGGTATGATACAATCAGGCCATGGGAACCCACACACCGAAATCAATCAGAGAGTGTCTCGTCCCGATTTTTCTATCTGCCGGGCTGTTGTCTTTCTTTCTGGGCCTGCCGTGCCGGGGACAGGAACCCGGCGCGGCTGCGGGGGCTGCCGCCCCGAAAAACCCACAGCCAAAAAACCCACAGCCAAAAAACCCACAGCCAAAAAACCCACAGCCAAAAGACTCACAGCCAAAAGACCCGCAGGCAGCCGACATTGCGTACTGCCGGGAACAGGTACGTCTTTACCCAGACGAAGCGTTTTCTCATTGCAGCCTTGCTCTTGCCCTGCATAACGCCAAGCAGTACGATGAGGCATTGCAGGAAGTTCAGGAAGCGCTGCGTCTTGACCCTGACAACGTGGAAGCGCACGCGAATTTGGGCCTCATCCTCAGCGACAGCGAGCATGGCAACGCGGCGGAAGCGCAGTTCCGCCAGGCGCTGCAATTCGACCCGGATAACGGCGTGATCCACAACAATTTAGGCGTCTTTTATTTTAACCGCCAGCAGTGGAAGCAGGCCGAACACGAATTCCGCAAAGCCCTGGAAGAGGATCACAGCGATCCTTACGCGCACCACAATTTAGCCGATACTCTGCTTCAAGAAGGGAACCTGACGCAGAGCATTGCCGAGTGCGGCAAAACACTTCAGTACGATCCCCATTTCGGCGCGGCCTACGGGACGCGCGGCCTCGTAGAAGACAAGCTGGGGCAGTCCGCGCTTGGGCTGGCGGACTTAAAGCAGGACGTTCAGCTTTCTGCGGCCCCGGCTCAGGCGCTGCTGGACCTAGCGGAGCCGCTGAGCCAGTTCGCCGGACGGGAACTGGCCGCAAGTCAGTTTGTGGAAATGTTACGCTTGTACCCGGAAACGGCGGAAGGCGATGAAGCTTTGGGACACCTGCGGCTGTCCGCCGGAGAAGACAAACAAGCGGCGGCGGCGTTCCAGGCCGCCATTCGCCTGAAGCCGGACCGGGTTTCCAGCCGCCTGCCGCTCGCGCGGGCATTGCTGCGTTTGGGCGATTTAGACGGCGCCGTCTCGGAAGCCCGCGCCGTAATCGCGCTGGACCCAGGCTCGGCGGAAGCGCGGAACCTGCTGGGGCTGGCGCTGTACCAAAAGGGGCAAAAAGACGAAGCGCGTCAGCAGTGGCAGGCAGTCCTCAGCCTTAAAGACAAGGACGCCGCCCGGAACGCCACTGGCTTTCTTTCCGAGTTCCCTTGACAATTTCTCCAAAAAGCCTGCACGTCTTACTTCGTTTTTCTTACTTCGCCTTCTCCGGGGCGGCGGACGCCTCCTTCAGCCGCGCTTCCAGCCGGTTTCAATCAACAACGCAGCAGCGGAACCTCAAGTAGCGGGTATACTCTTTCCAAGATCGTGAGGAATGACTGAATGGCGATACCCCGCGAGCGGCATGACCCGTGGCGCTCGGACCTGACCTACATTATCGGACACCAGCGCCCGGACATGGATGCGATTGCGTCGGCGGTCGGCTACGCCTGGTGCCTCAGCAAAATCAGCGATGATCCGGTCGTCGCGGCCCGCGCCGGGCAGGTAGGGCCGCAGGCGGCGTTTGCACTGGGCTACTTTGGGGTGAAGCCCCCCCGCGTTCTTTCCAGCGCTGCGCCGACCTTTGCCCATGTCGCCGCGCCGCAGGAGCCGGTTCACCCGTGGGACACGCTGGCCGAGCCGATGGCGCGGCTCGCGCAGGGCGAGCGCCTCGTCCCCGTGGCTGAAGATGGCGGCAAGCTGCTCGGCGGCCTGACTCCCCTTTCGCTGGCGCGGGCGTATGCTCAGATCGCCAGCGGCGAGATACGCGCGTCCGACCAGAACTGCCGCACCTTTGTGGAAGACCTGCCGAAGCTGCCGGGCAGCGACCGCATTCGGGATCGGCGCGGGGCGCTGCTGCGCGGCGGCGGCGAGGAATTTCTTGTCGTCACCGAGGACGGCAAGTACCTCGGCACGACCAGCCGCCAGTGCCTGCTGGAGCCGCCCCGCGCCAAGCTGATTCTGGTAGACCATAACGAGCTGGCCCAGGCGGTGACCGGGGCGGACGAAGCGGAAATTGTCGGCGTCTTAGACCATCACCGTTTGGGCAATGCTTCTACGGCCCTGCCGATCCCTTTTGTCGTGGAACCGGTCGGCAGCACCAGCACGCTGGTCACGGAAGCCTGCCGCCGCCATCATGCCGCGCCGCCGCTGGAAATTGCCGGGCTGCTGCTATCCGGTATTCTCTCCGACACCCTCATTTTCCGCTCTCCGACCACGACCAAGCGTGACCAGGATGCCGCCGACTGGCTGGCGGGCCTCAGCAAAGTGGACATTGACGACTACGGCAAGCACCTGATCCAAGCGTCGCCGGGCATGGTGGACCGCTCCGCCGACGACATTGTGGACGGCGACCGCAAAAACTACGAAATGGCCGGCAAAGCGGTCAGTGTCGCCCAGGTGGAAGTCACCGGGTTCCAGGAGCTGCCGGAGCGTAAAGCGGACCTGCTGGCCGCACTGGAAGCACGGGTTGAGCGCGAACGACTTGCGTTGATTTGCTTGATGGTCACGGACGTGGTGACCATTCAAAGCCGCTTGCTCTGCCGGGGCGACCAGGCCATCCGCGCCGGCCTGCCGTTTGCGCGTCAGGGGCCGAGCGAGTTTGATTTGGGCAGCATTGTGTCCCGCAAAAAGCAGCTTGTCCCGGCGCTCCAAGGGGCGCTGGAAGATTTGGAATAGGGGCGAACCTTGTGTTCGACTCCCGCGGGTTTTTCATGCGTATACTCATCACCGGCGGCTGTGGCTTTATTGGCCTTGCGGCGGCAAAGGCGCTGCGGCAAAGCGGCCATAACGTGCGGCTGCTTTCCAGCACCCGTGAAGGGCAGTACGAGGGCTTCCCCGTTGTTCGTGGTGATGTTCGCGTTCCGTCAAGTCTGACAGCCGCCGCCGCAGGCATAAATGCTGTCGTAATTGGGCATCAGTTCCCGAACTTTCCGATTGAGCGGCCAAAAACCCACGACACGTTTTGGGAAGTAGACGCGGACGGTACGCGCCATGTCATAGACACCCTCACGGCGCACGGACAGCCGGCGCGTTTGCTTTATCTCAGCGGCGCGGCGGTGCAGGAGAGCCTTGCCGGGCGGCATCCGGGAATTGACGCCAAGCTCGCCGCCGAGGCCCACGTTCAGGCAAGCGGCCTGCCGTGGACGATTTTGCGGCCTTCGGTTGTCTGCGGCCCTGGCGACCACTACCTTTCGCGCCTGGCGCAGATGATTAAGAGCGGCCCGGTTGTTCCCGTGCTGGGAGATGGACGGGCGCTGTCTGCGCCCATCCATGTGGATGACCTGGCACAAGCGATTTCAGCCGCTTTGGATGACCCGCGCGGCGCAAATGCGCTTTTGGATGCCTGCGGGCCAAACACGCTCACCACGAACGCCATTTTGGACCTGCTGATGTCTGTGATTGGGCGGCACCGCCCAATCGTGCATCTGCCGGCAGGCGTAATGAGCGCTGTCGCCGCAGGGGTATTGGAGCGCCTGCCACACCCACCGCTCACGCGCGGCTTGATTGGGTTTGCTTTGTTTGATAACACGTCGCGCGGCATCAACGCCGATGCCGCGCTTGATCTGACGTTTCGGAGCGTTGACTGCGGCGTCCGTGAAGTTTATGGGAAGTAACTTTGGAAAATAATTTTGGAAAATAATTTATGATACGCGCCGCTGTAATTCCTGCCCCTTATCAGCCCCTTGAAGTACGCTCGTACCCGGAGCCGAACTTAGAGCCGGGGGCTGTGCTGCTCAAAACGCTGGCGTCGGAAGTGTGCGGGACCGACGTGCATCTGTGGCATGGACGGCTTGCCGGTGTCCCCTATCCGCTGATTCCCGGTCATATCTCCGTCGGCGAAGTTTTGGAAACAGGCGGCGCTGTTTCCGACATTAACGGCGATCAAGTTGTGCCGGGCGAAGCGGTGACGTTTCTGGACGTGCATGGAACGTGCTACAACTGCTGGTACTGCCTGGTCGCCAAGCAGTCAACGCGCTGCCCGCACCGGCGCGTGTACGGCATTACCTACGGCGCGGAGGATGGCCTTTTGGGCGGGTGGAGTGAGCGCATCTACCTAAAGCCGGGCGTCAAGATTGTTAAGATGGCGGCAAGCGTCAGCCCGGAGGAATGGATTGCCGGCGGCTGCGGCCTGCCGACGGCGCTTCATGCCGTTGACTTGGCCGGGATCAAGCTGGGAGACCGCGTGGTGGTGCAGGGCGCGGGCCCGGTTGGCCTCAGCGCCTGCGCCCTGGCGGCAGCAAGCGGCGCATCGTGGGTGGGCGTCATTGACGCCGTGCCGCACCGATTAAAGACGGCGAAGAAGATGGGGGCGGACACGTTAATCCCGCTGGACTCGGACATGGTAAACGCCGTGCGTCAAGCGACCGGCGGGCGCGGGGCGGACGTTGTCATTGAAGCGAGCGGCAGTCCTGCCGCTGTGCCGCAAGGCTGCCAGCTGGCCCGCGACGGCGGGCGCTACATTGTCGTCGGCCAGTATTCCGACAACGGCGACGCCCAGCTTAACCCGCATTACGACATCAACCGCCGGCATTTAACGATCCAGGGCTGCTGGGGCGTGGACTTCAGCCATGTGTACCGGGCGATGGAGGCACTGGCCCGGTTCGGCGACCGCTTCGCCTGGACAGACATCATTTCGGCACGGTATAAACTGGAGGACGCCGGGGCGGCGCTTGCCGCCGTCGAGTCCCGGAAAGTGGTCAAGGCTCTGATTGTTCCTTAACTCATGGATAAAAGTTGCCGTACTTGGCGGCGGCCCCGGCGGTCTGACTTTGGCGCGTCTGCTTCAGCAGCAGGGGTGCGGCGTCACTGTCTACGAGCGTGATACAGACCGCACGGCACGCTCGCAGGGCGGCACGCTGGATTTAGATGTAGATTCCGGGCAGCGAGCCATCCGCGAGATGGGATTAGAAGCGGAGTTTGCCGCCCTTTCCAGGCCCGAAGGCCAGGCCCTGCGTATCCTAAACAAGTCAGGCGATATGCTCTGGGAGGAAGAAGCCGAGGAGGGGGATGGTTCGCGCCCGGAAATTGACCGGGGCGTCCTGCGCGATCTGCTGCTGGACTCGCTCCTGCCGGACACGGTCTTGTGGGACGCGCATGTCACTGAAATCCTGCCTCTGCCTGCTGGGCGCTGGCGAGTTACGACGGAAGATGGACAGCACGGCGAATACTCTCTCGTGGTCGGCTGCGACGGGGCTTCGTCCCGCGCCCGCTTCCTGCTTTCTCACGAAGTCCCCGTCTATTCCGGCATCACCTACATTGAGACCGGCGTGCCGGACGCCGACAAAGCCGCGCCGGATGTGGCTGCGCTGGTCGGTCATGGCACCTTGTTTGCGCTGGATGACGCCAAAGCCTTGATCGCCCAGCGCAGCGGCGGCGGGTATATTCGTCTCTATGCCGCGCTTGCTGTGGATGAGGACTGGGCCAAAGCAAGCGCGGCTCGGTTTGAGACGCCGGCCGCGGCGCGGGCGGCGGCGCTCGGTTTGTTTGCGGACTGGTCGCCTCACCTACGGCGGCTTTTAGAAGCGTCGGAGGACCGCTTTGTGCTGCGGCCTTTGCGGCGCTTGCCGTTTGAGCATCGATGGCGGACGCGCCCCGGCCTGACGCTTCTCGGCGATGCCGCGCATTTAATGACGCCGTTCGCCGGGCAGGGCGCGAATCTCGCGATGCGGGACGCCGTAGATTTGGTGCACTGCTTGTGTGCCGACACTGACATGACACACGCACTGGCCGCGTTTGAAGCCGTCATGCAGGAACGCGCCCAGGAAGCGGCGGAAGAAACACAGCGCAATCAAGACCTGTTCTTTGGCCCTAATGCCGCAGAAAACGTCGCCCGGCTGATGCAGTCTTTCCAAGTGCAATCTTCTCTCCAAGCATCAAATTAACCCAAAGGAGCAACTTATGGCAGCCAATTATCGGGTGGGATTTATCGGGACAGGCCGGATGCAGGGAACTGAGGGAGCCAAAGGCTTCGGCATGGCGCACCTGCACGCCGATGGATACCTCAGTACGGGCCGCTGCACGCTGGCGGCGTGTGCGGACCTTGACGCGGGGCTGGCCGAAGAATTTGCCGCCAAGTACGGCATTTTAAAGTCGTACACGGATTATCACGAGATGCTGGCGGCAGAAGATTTGGACATTGTCAGCGTCTGCACCTGGCCGCATCAGCACGCGGAGATCGTCATCGGCGCTGCAAGGTCGGGCCGCGTCAAAGCCGTTCACTGCGAAAAGCCGATGGCAACAACCTGGGGCGACGCAAAAGCGATGGTCCAGGCCTGCGACGAGAACGGCGTCAAGCTGACATTTAACCATCAGCGGCGGTTTCTCGGCCCGTTCCAGCACGCCAAGAAGCTGGTGGACGAAGGCGCGATTGGAACGCTGGTACAGCTTCAAGGCAATTGCAGTGATTTGTACGACTGGGGAACTCACTGGCTGAATATGTTTTTTCTTTATCAGGACGAAACGCCGGCAAAGTGGGTCATAGCCCAGATTGACAGCCGCAAAGACCACACAATCTTTGCCGTGGCGATGGAAAGCCAGGGCCTGTGTGAGTTCCAGTTCGAGAACGGCGTCCGGGCGTTTTTGACGACCGGCGAGCATTCGCATGAAGACGCCGCGCACCGGCTCCTCGGCACGGAAGGCATGATGGAAGTGCGCTGGGACGCCCCTCATCTGCGCCTGCTGAACGCCGCAAGCGGCGGCTGGCAGACCATTGACCAGCCGGATGATCTGCACCAATGGGACGCCATTGGACGCGGCATTGCCGACTTGGCAGACGCGCTGGACGCCGGACGCGAGCCGCTGCTGTCCGCAAAATATGCGCTTCAATCGACCGAGGTGATATTTGCCGCGTATGAATCCAGCCGCACCCGCAGCCGCGTTGACTTGCCGCTGACCGTAGACGACAACGCCTTTTTGACCATGCTGACCGACGGCCTCATTGCGCCGGGGAAAAAGGCTGGAGAAACGAGACTGGATTGAAAGCACTGAGGAAAAGCAAGGCCGAGCCGGGGCTGTGGCTGGAAGACGAGCCTATTCCGGCAGTGGGCGTCAACGATGTTTTGATCAAAGTGAGGCGCACCGGCATCTGCGGGACCGACCTGCACATCTATCATTGGGACGCCTGGGCGCAGAAGACGATTCCTGTGCCGCTGACCATCGGCCATGAGTTTGTCGGCGAGATCGTCGAAGTCGGCGCGAATGTCACCGACTTCTTTCCCGGCGAGATTGTCAGCGGCGAAGGCCACGTCGTCTGCGGGCGCTGCCGCAACTGCCTGGCCGGCCGGCGGCATCTATGCAAAGACACGTCCGGCGTCGGCGTCAACCGCCCCGGCGCATTCGCCGAGTTTATTTCGCTGCCGATGAGCAATGTCTGGCATCACCGCCCCGGCATTGATCAGGACGTTGCCGCCATCTTTGACCCCTTCGGCAACGCCGTTCACACGGCGCTGTCGTTCCCGATTTTGGGCGAAGACGTGCTGATTACCGGGGCCGGTCCCATCGGCATTATGGCCGCCGCCGTGGCGCGTCACGCCGGAGCGAGGTTTGTGGTCGTGACCGACATCAACGAGTACCGTTTGGATTTGGCCCGGAAGATGGGCGCAACGGTCGCGCTGAACGTCCGTGACGGCAGCTTGGACGACGTGCAGGCGCAATTAGGGATGCAGGAAGGCTTTGACGTGGGCCTCGAAATGTCCGGCAACCCTGCTGCGCTCCAAAGCATGATTGGGGCTTTGTGTCACGGCGGCAAGATCGCCATGCTCGGCATTCCGAACGGCCCGATTGACGTGGACTGGAACAAAGTTGTCTTCAACATGCTGACCATCAAAGGCATTTATGGCCGCGAGATGTATGAAACGTGGTACAAAATGAGCGTCATGCTGCAAAGCGGTTTGGATATTACGCCCGTTATTACGCATCGTTACCCTGCCACCGAGTGGGAGCAGGGCTTTGAGGTAATGAGTTCCGGGCAGTCGGGCAAGGTGATTTTGGATTGGGAGCAGTAACTCTAGGACGGGAAAGCGTCAAGCATTGGAAGTGCGAGGGAGTGAACTCCACTCGCTGAATACCGTCCTTCGGACGAAGGAGCTGTCACTGATCGCGCTACCGCTTTCTTCGTCCGAAGGACGGTATTCAGCGAGTGGAGTTCACTCCCTCGCGCATCTGCGCAGTTTTCGTAAGGAACAACGTATGTACGGAGCCATTAAAGAGCGATTGACGGAAGAACTCGGCGGCATTCAGGAAGCCGGGCTGTTCAAGAACGAGCGCGTGATTATGACGCCGCAGGATAGCCATGTCCGGGTCGGCAGCGGGCCGGAAGTGCTGAATCTGTGCGCCAACAACTATCTGGGGCTGGCCGAGCATCCGGCGGTGCTGGCGGCGGCGCGAGCGGCGCTCGACGAATGGGGCTTTGGCATGGCCTCCGTGCGCTTTATCTGCGGAACGCAGGGCATCCACAAGCGGCTTGAAGCGAAGCTCAGCGAGTTTCTCGGCACGGAAGACACGATCCTTTACGGCTCCTGCTTTGATGCCAACGGCGGCCTCTTTGAGACGCTTTTAGGGCCGGAAGACGCGGTCATCTCGGATGCGCTGAACCATGCCTCCATTATTGACGGCATTCGTTTGTGCAAAGCCCAGCGGTATCGCTACGCCCACAACGACATGGCGGAGTTGGAAACGAAGCTTCAGGAAGCGGCAGGCGCACGAACGCGGCTGATCGCCACGGACGGCGTGTTTTCGATGGACGGCACGATTGCCGACCTGCAAAGCATCTGCGACTTGGCCGAGCGTTACGACGCTTTAGTGATGATTGATGACTGCCATTCAACGGGCTTTTTGGGCAAGACCGGGCGCGGAACGCATGAATACCGGAACGTGATAGGCCGCGTAGACATTTTGACAGGGACTCTCGGCAAGGCGCTCGGCGGGGCCAGCGGCGGCTACACCAGCGGGCGCAAAGAAGTGGTCTCGCTGCTGCGGCAGCGTTCCCGGCCTTACTTGTTCTCCAACACGCTGGCCCCGCCGATTGCCGCCGCGTCATTGGCTGTTCTGGAAATGCTGTCCGCATCAACGGCGCTGCGCGACAAATTAGAAGCGAACACGCGCTTCTTTCGGGAGGGGATGACAGCTTTAGGCTACACGTTGCTGCCCGGCGAGCATCCGATTGTGCCGATCATGCTGGGCGACGCCGCGCTGGCCGGGCGCGTTTCCGAAGCCATGCTGGCAAAGGGCGTGTATGTGGTCGGCTTTTCTTACCCGGTCGTGCCGCAGGGCAAAGCGCGTATCCGCACCCAAATCTCAGCGGCGCATTCTGAGGAAGATTTGGCGTTCGCGGTCAAGATGTTCGGCGAAGTCAAAGAGGAGATGAGGCTGTAAGCCAAAATAAGACCCCCCAGCCCCCAATAATGGGGGAGCGAGACAAAATAGCGAACGCTCGCGTTCTGCTCTGACTCCCCCATTATTGGGGGCTGGGGGGATTTTCTCCTAGCGTACTGTCCCTGCCGGCACCACAAACAGCGTCACACTTTGCGCGGGCAAAGTCGCCGCTAAATGGCCGGCGGCGATGGAGGCGTTCGGCAGGTGCGTGATGGCGTTTGCGCTCGTGAGCTGCCACACCTGCGCGGTCGTTCCCGGAAAGTGCGAAACTGCCAGCGAAACGGGCGTCGGCCCTTCCAGCGCCTTGTTGATGACCATAACGGTCAGCGCCCCGTCGGAGCGGCGTACCGAGGCAAACGACGAAAGCGTGTCGGAGTCAGGAACCCTATCGGAGACGCTGACCGAGCCGAAGGCGTCGTGGCCGTCGTAGTTGCGGTACATCTGCATCGCCTTGAACGTCGGCGTGGCGGCGTCCGGCGTGGTCCGGGTTGCGATGTCCAAACCTTCGCGCCCGAAAATCCCCAAAACGTCGGCTTGTGCCGTCGCGCCGCCGATAGAATTTTCCGCACCCCAACTGTAATTTGTAATCCCCGTCTTTGTACCGCTTGGGTAGGCGCTCAGGCGGCTTTTGAGGCGCGGGATGAGCGCTTCCGCATTTCCAGTCGCCCGGATCGTCGGATCGCCGTAGCGCGGGTCCCACAAAAGGCGGGTAGACTGGTTGCGAAGCATCTGCGTCTCAGGCGACGTGTCACTGCTGAAGACGCGGCTGAGAAACGCAGGCTGCGCTGAAGAAAACGTCGTCAGGCCCGGCCCAACCTGGCGCGGGTCAAGCGTCGTATTGAGGGCTGCAAGCTGCGCTGGCGTCGCCGAAGAAACGCAGTAAATCAGCGGGCTGATGTCATGGCGCTTGGCAGCGGCATCAACGGTAATGGGAACCGGCCCGGCAGCAACATCCACCGGCGGGGGCAAAGCAGTATTGAGAGCCGGGTCTTGCTGCGGGAACTGAACTTGCGGCGGGGCCGCATTGGGAGCGGCATTATTCGGAGCGGCGTTATTTGGAGCAGGTCCGAGGGGCGGAGGCGGGGGCGGCAAGCCCTGGGAATGTGCGGCAGGAGCGGCTGTCAGCGTCAGCGCAGACAGCCCGGCGTAAAGCCGAAAGAGATGTTTGGTCATACTGTAATTGTAGTGTGCCAAGCCGGTCTTGTCAAGACCTGCCTTAAGACCGAGGAACCGGAGGCGGCAATTTTCGCAGGCCGCTCTGGGCTTCCAGAACCATCGCGCCTTGCGGGAACAGAGTCAGCATCTGCGTGTAGCAGTAGCGGGCCTGCACGGGGTCGCCGTAGATGTCGTCCATGAGCCGCGCGACGCGCAGGTAGGCGATTTCCGTCTCCGGGCCGGCCGGAAATATGTCGCACATCCGCTGGTACAGCCGGACGGCGGGGTCATACGCGGCGACGCGTTCTAGGCGCGAACCCAGGCGCAGAAAGAACACCGGGGAAAGCTGCCGGGCGGTAGACAGGGACAGCGGCAGCAGGATCAGCGCCAGCGGCACGGGTTCGGCCTGGTCCATGAGCAGCGGGCCGTACTGGCGCAAGGCCCAGAGACATTTCTCCTCGCTCGCCCCGACGTGCGAGACCATTGACTGACGGCAGTAGGCCATGATCAGCTTCACATCGGTCGTGGGACGCTGCATTAGGGCTTCCAGGTCGTACAGCGGCAGCAGAGACACATCGCGCATGTCCGAGAGGCTGGCCTGCACTTCGGACACGTCCTCCGAATCGCGCGGCGCCTTAAGTAGCCAGACCATCAAAAACCCCGCACCCGCTCCGCCCAGATGCGCGAAATGCCCTACCCCGTCATGTGCGCCTAAAATCAGGCCGTTGAAAACATCCAAGCCCACAAAGTATAAAATGACCCACCGGGCCTGCCACTCGGTCACGCCCCCGCGCGGCAGCAGCCAAATCCAGTAGCCCCAGACCAGGCGTATCGGCGCATAAGGGAACAAATACAGGTACGCGCCCGCCAGCCCCATGATCGCGCCGGACGCGCCTAAGTTGGGAACGTCCGGGTCCACTAGTCCGTTCACCAAGTCCGACAGCAGGCTGCCCAGCGTCCCGGCGAACAGGTAGACGGCGAGAAAGCGCAGAGGCCGCAGCCTCCCTTCGGTCGCTGTGCCGAAAATCCACAAAAACAGCATGTTGCTGGCAAGATGCAGCAGCGAGCCATGCAGAAACATCGCGGACAGCAGCCGCCACGGGCTGAGCGTGTTGTGCGAAACGGCGAACCGCTCCACTGCGCTGTCTTTGACGACCAGAAAGTCGTGGCTGGTCAGCGCAAAAATCAGCGTGTTAAGCGCGATCAGGGCGACGGTGACGTAGGGAAAGACTTCCGGCGGGTTCTTCGCGCGATACGGCAGCAGGATGACCATGCGTGTTTCCCGATGTAACATTCACTAGGAAGGACTGCCGGGCTTGACACTGCTGATCATGCGCTGGAACGCCGGCATCAGCGTTTTCCAGTCACGCTCCGGGCAGAAGCAGATCACCGTAAACTCACGCTCGCGACCAAGCATCGTCACGCGGTAGCCGTGCAGGCTGCCGGCGCCGAGGCCGCCTGACGCCGTCCACTCGGAAACGCGGGCATCGCCGACCGCCGACTGGAACTTTTGAATGTCGCCTTCCTTGTAGCCTTCCAGGCTTGCGGCAAGCTGTTTTTGGTCCATCACATGCAGCTTCTGCACGGCGGGAACCTGCTGCTCCGGCGGCAGGTTCGCATTGCCCGCACCGACAATGTCTCCCATCAGCGATCCCGTCGCATCGGAAACGACTCGCACCCGCGCATGGCCGTCTTCAAACGTGGCGGTTGCGAGATTACCGCTCGTGGCTCCGGTTTCATGCAGAGTCCAGAGGGCAGGCTGGTCACAGGAGAACGAATTATCAATGGCAGTGTATGTTTTGTATGCTGTGGGCAGGGCAACCCGCTTGGGCTTCAGCGCCTGCACGCCGAAGATGAGGCCCAGAAGCACCAGAAAGCCGCCGCCGAGGCTCAGGTACAGCGTCAGACCGGCGGGCGTTTTTACGGCAGGCGCAGGCGCATAATGCAGGGACGCGCCAGGCGGCGTGAACCTAGGCGGCGGCGTGAACCCAGACGGCGGGGTAAAGCCCTTTGGTGCGGGAGAATCGGCGGATGGCGGCGGCGCAAAGTGCATTCCCGGCACGGGAATCGGCACGGCCTCTTTTGGGAGGGAGGGAAGCGGGTTTCCCGCCAAGTCGTAGCGTACCTCAGCGTCTTCCGGCTCGTGAGGTGAAGTGTCAATCGGCGTCATGGTGCATTTTTCCTGTTTGCCTGGTCATTGCCCGGAATTATTGCCCGGATGTCGCCGGGCGGCTGCCGTAACTGTTATTGCCGTAACTGTTATTGCCGTAACTGTTATTGCCGTAACTGTTATTGCCGTAATCGCCATAAGCACTGGGGACAGGCTGATGTCCGGTCAAGGCGGTTCCGACAATCGCCGCGAAGAACAGGAACCACAGCATCGGAACGAGAAGAAGATTGATTCCAAAGCCCCACCACATCCAGGCGGATTGGACCTTGAAGTATTCTTCCACCCCGCCTGGAAAATGACGATTGCGCCAGCCGATCTTGTGCCCGTTCAAGCCGCCGTACACCTGCAAGCTCAGATAAGCCACTCCATAAATGCCCCAAATGAGGAGAACAATGGAAGGGTTAATCGCCGCGAAGATGTACCGCAGCACCCGAAGAAACAAAAGCCCGCCGGCCAGCACGGAAGCGACTGTTGTTAAGCCATGCTTTCTGGTCCAGAAGATTGGAAAAAAGAACGCGCCCCAGTGCCAGCGCAAACGCTCAATCTCCGGCGGCAGATGGCCCTGCTCCCCGGAATTGTTGCGGTACGCCTGGGCACCGTACCCGGCGCTGCCAACCGGCGGCGGCCAGGTTCCGCTGGTGGCCGGTGCCGCCGAATAGCCATAAGGCGCAGACGCCGGGAGGGAAGAAGACGCAGGCGCGGACTGCCCGCTTCCCGGAATAGGATTGCCGGCAAGATCATACTTCACATCCGTCTCAAGCGGCGCTTCGTAAGCCGGCGCAGCGGCAGGCGGCGGATAGGCGGCGGCTGGCGTGGTGAACGGCGACGCAGGCTCACGCGGCTCCGGGCGGCGGGCAGGCGGCGCAGGCCGGGGCGGGGCCGCCTCCCAGGAAGGCCGGGGCGCAGGACGAGAAGAAGTATTGGAAGAAATGTTGGAAGAAATGCCGGGGTCACTGGAATCGGGGGCAGCCATGAAATACTCCTCTCAGAAAAAATCAGGAAGCGAGCAATAAAACAGCAGAGCGTGGAACACGCTGGAAAAATGCCAAGCATGTGTCTGTTCGCTATGCCAAACGAAATCTCCTGCTTGCTGCAAAAGATATGAGGAGAAAAGTTATTAAAGAGAAGGTAGTGTCCTAGTTTAGACAGTTTTTGTTGTGCTGGTGCAGAAAGAGCCGCAGGCACATCTCGTGCATTTCGTCCGTCTTGGAGAACGAGAGCGTCTTGCG
>CAXUBO010000038.1:0-7326 GCA_964249345.1 uncultured Armatimonadales bacterium
GGCCGTCACGCCGCAGGCGGACGCCATGACTTCCGTATATTCGCGCCGCGTGGCTTCGTCTGCGCCCATCCCGCCGTAATCCGGGCTGATGCCGAGGCCGAAATAGCCTTGTTCCGCCAGCATCCGCACGTTCGCTGCGACTTGTCCATGAATATCGCCCTGGTCGGCAGTCTGGGCATGAGGCCGGAATACGTCGTCTGCCAGACGCCGCGCTTCCGCTAAAATCTGTTCGTTCATGGCAAAAGTATACCCCGTTTGGCCGTTTCTGCCGGCGGTTTTCACCGTGATTGGAGGTACACTCTTGGCTGATGGCGAAGATTCTCATTCACACGCTCGGCTCGTCCGGCGACTTCAACCCGTTTCTTGCTTTGGCTTGGGAGCTGCGAAGGCGCGGCCACGAAATTCAGTTCGCCCTGAGCCCCAAGTTCGCCCGAAAAGCGCAGGCGCTCGGCTTTTCGGCGGCTGTGGCCGGAGAAGACCCGGACTGGGACTCTGATCTCCTGCGCCGGATGCTGGCGTCGCACCGGACTGAGCCAATCCGTATCATGTTTGAGGAAGCGCTCATTCCCGCGATTGGCCCGGCGACTGCCTCGCTGGAGCCCCTGGTCCGTGAGGCAGACTTGTTTTTGTCTCATACCATCCAGCTTGCGGCCCCGGCAGTGGCCCAGCGGACAGGAACACCGTGGATCAGCGCATCGGCGGCGACGCTGATTTACGAGACGGCGGCGTATCCCCCGCCAAGCGTTGCCTGGAAAGGCTGCCCTGCCTGGCTATCGCGCTTTGGCTGGCAGATTGGAACGCGGCTCTTCGGCGACCTAGACTCGCTTGCCGCCGCCGAGTACCTCAAACTGGGAGTCGCGCCTCGCCCGAACATCCTTTCCGGCGGCGCGTACTCCCGCCGCCTGACGCTTGGCCTCTGGTCGCCGTCGTTCTTCCCCCGCCCTGCCGACTGGCCTTCTTGGTTTCAGGTTGGAGGTTATGCAAGATGGGACGGAGAACCCGCCCCAGCGCAGCACTGGCTACCCGGAGGGCAAGCGCTGACCCCCAGCGAAGCGGGGAGGCGGGTTCCCACCATTCTCTTCACGCTCGGCTCTTCTGTTGTCAATTACCCCGGCGAGTTCTGGCGCACGGCGCTGGAAGCGGTCGCGCCGACGCCCTGGAACGCGGTGCTGCTCGGAGCGCCGGAAGACTTTCCCGTTCCAGACGCCTTGCGCGGGCGCGTTCAGTGCATCCCTTACGCGCCTTACGCAGAGCTGTTCCCGCACGCCAGTGCCATCGTGCATCAAGGCGGGGTCGGAACAACGCAGGCAGCGTGCTATTACGGCATTCCTTCGGTCATCATGCCGCGCGGGTTTGACCAATTCGAAAACGCCGCCCACATTCAGCGTGAAGGCTGGGGGCTGCGCCTGCTGCCGGAAAACTTCACGGCGCCTGGCCTGCGCCTGCGGCTGGAGCGCCTGCTGCGCTCCCCAAAAATCGAAGCCAAAGTGCAGGCGCTCGGCACACGGATGCAGGCCGAGCCGGGCGTCGCCCGCAGTGCCGATCTTGTGGAAGCCGCGCTGCCTGAGCGCCGGAAACCTTGACAGCCCACAGAACGTAACGTATAATAAGAAGTTATTTTAGCGAGATTTGGAAGCGTTATCGTCTTCGCGGAGGAAGAATTGAAGCAGGATAAGTACACACGGTATATGGGGCTGATGATTATCGTCCTCATCGCATTATCAGCATGGGTCATGCTGGGCACGCACAGGGACCCGCAGACCCACCGGCAGGTCGCAAACTTCCCGACGCATTACGGGCTGGACATCAAAGGCGGCATCCAGGCCATTTTGCAGGCCCACCCGGAACGCGCCCCCGGTGTTCCCTATGACCAGGCCACAGTGCAGCGCATTTTAGAAAACCGCATCAACTCTGCCGGCATCGGCGACGCTGTGGTCCAGCCGCGCCCGCAGCAGAAGCAGTTTATTGTGGAGCTGCCGGATGTCAAAAACAAAGATGCCGTCATGGCCCAGCTCGGCACCACGGCGCAGATGACGTTTTATTACTTCGCGGACGTGCAGGCGTTTGATCCCAACACCAACGCTCCGACTGCCAAGACCGCCAACAATCCCCTGCGAATCACGGAAAGCACGGACAAAGCCACGGGAAAAGAGCTGAACTCCTTTCTTGTCACCCAGCCGTGGAACGGGTTCACGCCGGGGCAGACGTTTCGGGACGGCTCACAAATCAAAGCGGATTGGACTAATCTGCTGGCTGCCGCAAAGACCAACACGCCCAGCGGGACCAACGCTGCGTACACGCCGCCAGCGCCCGACCCGTCACAGCAGCAGGTTCTTCAAAGCAGCTATGACCAGCTCCTTTCGGACACCCCGGTTTACTTCACGCCCGCCCAGCAGCAGCAGGCGGCGGCATTGAACAAAGAGCTTCAAGGCTGGAACGCCCTGCTGACCGACTCGGTGAACGCAAACGGCGGCAAGCCGATTTTGACCGGAGCGGACCTAGAGCCAAGCTCAAGCGCCCATCTCGGCCAGGATGGCCGTCCGAGCGTCTCCCAAGTCTTTAATCCCAGCGGAACAGCGGCTTTTGCCGCGTTCACGACGGCGCATACCGGTGAGATCATGGGCATTGTGCTGGACGACTCCGTGCTGTCGGCCCCGCGCATTGACTCAGCGATTGTGGATGGACAAGGCGAAATCACCGGCGGCTTTGCGACCCTTGCCTCCGCGCAGAGTCTTTCTAATCTGCTGAATGCCGGCGCTCTGCCGATCCCATTGGAGCAGGTAAACACCACAGACATCGCCGCAAGCCTCGGCGTCGGCGCAGTCACCAAAAGCCTGATTGCCGGCGGCGTCGGCCTCACGCTTGTCCTGCTGTTCATGCTGGCATATTATCGTCTGCCGGGTCTGCTTGCGGACATCGCGCTGCTAATTTATGCCTTGTTCACCCTGGCGATCTTCAAAGGCGGCCTGAACTGGCTGTTTCCGGGCCTCGTCGTCACGCTCACCCTGCCGGGCATTGCGGGTTTCATTTTGTCTATCGGCATGGCGGTTGACGCGAATATCTTGATTTTCGAGCGCCTCAAAGAAGAGATGCGCGACGGGAAAGCCCTGCGCCCGGCGATTGACTCGGCGTTCAAGCGGGCGTTCACGGCGATTCGTGACTCTAACATCTGTACCTGCATCACCTGCGTTGTGCTGCTGTCGCTTGGCACGGCGACGGTGCGCGGCTTTGCCCTGACCCTGCTGATTGGCGTTTTGGTTTCGCTGTTTTCGGCGATTACGGTCACGCGCACCTTGCTTTACCTGCTGGTGGATGTGTTTCCCGGC
Organism: uncultured Armatimonadales bacterium; assembly: GCA_964249345.1. Classification (GTDB taxonomy): domain Bacteria; phylum Armatimonadota; class Armatimonadia; order Armatimonadales; family Capsulimonadaceae; genus JANXMY01. The sequence goes on from CAXUBO010000038.1 coordinate 3,327, forward strand.
CTTGCGAAGAACCCGGCGCTGTTCGGCCTCGGCGTGAACTCTCTGGTCGGCCAGACGACCGGCAGCGGAACCCGCGCCGGCCTGAACATCATCGGACGCCGCAAATGGTTTTATTTAGCGAGCTTGGGAATTATCGTTCCCGGCCTGATCTTCCTTGCGCTCGGCGGCCTGAAGCTTGGCATTGACTTCACCAGCGGCACGCAGATTCAGGTCAAGTACGCCCATGCCGTTGCCCAAGCGGATGTTCAGAAGGCCATTGCGGCGCAGGGGTTTAAGGATGACACGATCCAGATGGCGAACGGCAGCACGACGCCGATTGTCACGGTTTCCGAAGAGTCCACAGGAACAAGCAAAACCCAAAGCCCGGTCTACCAGCGCTTGACCACGGCCCTGAACACGCTTGGCCCGAACACTGAGGAAGCGTTCAACAACACCGGCCCCGTGGTGTCCAGAGAAGTCACTTCCAATGCCATTCAGGCGGTCATCATCGCCGCCGGCCTGATCGTGCTGTATTTGGCGCTTGTCTTCGGCATTGGCGGCTTTGTGGCCGGCCTGCGGCTGGGAACGTCGGCGGTTGTGGCGCTCCTGCATGACGTCCTGGTTCTGCTGGGCGCGTTTGCGATCTTCGGCTACTTCTTGGGCTGGGAAGTGGACAGCCTCTTTATCACCGCCATGCTGACCGTCATCGGCTTCTCGGTGCATGACACGGTCGTCATCTTTGACCGCGTCCGCGAGAACTTGCGGCGCAAGGCGCGGGGCGAGAGCTTCGAGTCTTTGGTCAACCGCTCCATCGGGCAGACGCTGGCCCGGTCCATCAACACGTCTTTAACAGTCGTGATGACCCTGGTGGCGCTTGTGGTGCTGGGCGGGCAAACGACGCGCCTCTTGAACGTCGCGCTTTTAATCGGCATTCTAAGCGGAACGTATTCGTCCATCTTCAACGCCGCGTCTATTTTAGTGGACTGGGAAAACTGGCTGGCGAAACGCCGCGCCAATGCCCCGGTGCCGGCGGCGGCCTCGGAAACGGACGGCGGCGCGAGAGTTTATCCAACAAGTGGCGGCAGTACCAATGGCGGCAACGGAGGAAGCACTCGCCCGGCGACTCCTCCCGCCGCCCCACGCCCGGCAGCGCCCGGCGAGATACAAATCTCGGCAATTAAAGCGAAAAAGATGGGGCCGGTTAAACGTTTCTAAGTTGAGCGTTTTTAATCTAGGAACCGGCACTGAAAGTGCCGGTCTACTCTTACATGAAAGTATGCCTGCGGCATTACTGCGTATCGAAGCGACTAAAGGCCAGTGATTGTAACTTAATTTTTAGTGTCGGAGACACTTTCATTCAAAAGTAGACCGGCACTTTCAGTGCCGGTTCCTAGATTTTCCGTTTTTTCCCATTTTCCCTGAGTACCCTCTGCATTATGCCATTCCAAAACAAAACCGCACATCCTCAAACCCGCTGGACGGAGCCAGAGCGCAACCCTAAAGCCGAGCAAAAACTCGTGCAGGAGCTATACATTCATCCCTTGACGGCGCGGCTGCTCTGCAACCGGGGGCTGACGGACCCGGCGGAAGCCGGGGCGTTTCTGGTGCCGGCGCTCTCGCAGCTTTTGGACCCGTTCGGCCTGCCGGACATGGACCGCGCGGCGCACCGGATCAAAGAAGCTTTGAATAACAGAGAAACGATTTTTGTGTATGGCGATTATGACGTGGACGGGGTGACTTCGACGGCGGTTTATGTCCGGGCGCTGACAGCGCTGGGCGCGAAGCTGGAGTACAAAGTGCCGCACCGGAAGCGCGATGGGTACGACCTGAAAATCAGCGCCGTTGAGTACGCCCACGAAAAAGGAGCGACGCTCATCATCACCTCCGACTGCGGCATTCAGGCGCGGGAAGCGGTGGAATACGCAAACTCGCTCGGCATGACGGTCATCATTACGGACCACCATGAGCCGGGCGAAATCCTGCCGCCCGCGTATGCCATAGTCAACCCGCACCGGCACGATTCCGCCTACAAATTTCCCAATCTGGCCGGTGTCGGCGTCGCGTTCAAGACCATGCAGGCCGTCGTGCGTTTGGTGCATCCGACCCACGAAAGCGCGTTTATTCAGAAGTTTTTGGATTTAGTCGCCTGCGGCACCGTGGCGGACGTCATGCCGCTGCTCGGCGAGAACCGCGTCTTTGCCTCGTTTGGGCTGAAGCAGCTTGCGACGACGCGCAAAGTCGGCCTGCGGGCGCTGCTGGACGGCGCAGGCATTGACACGAGCAAGCCGCTGTCGGCGGAAACAGTCGGGTTCGGCATCGGCCCGCGCATCAATGCGGTCGGGCGGCTGGACGACGCGGCAACGGCGCTGGATTTGCTGCTGACAGGCGACCCGGAAGAAGCGCGGCTTTTGGTAGAAAAAATGAATGCCTTCAACGCGGAACGCCAGACCGCGCAGAAGCGTATCCTAGAAGAAGCCAAGCGCATTGTCGAGAGCCGCGACTTGGACACGCTGAAAGTGCTGGTCATCGCCTCGCCCGGATGGAATGCAGGCGTCGTCGGCATTGTCGCCGGAAAATTAGTGGAAGCTTACGGGCGTCCCGCGATTGTGATCGGCGTCAGCGACGACGAGACTTTCGGCAAAGGGTCGGCCCGGTCCATCAAAGGCTTTGATATGTTTGAGGGCATTCAGCACTGTAAAAGCCTGCTGCAAAGCTGCGGCGGGCATGAAATGGCGGCAGGCTTGTCGCTTTCTATGGATAATTTGGCCCAGTTCGAGCAGACGATCAATGCTCATGCAGCGGCGACCATGACCGACGAGGACTTTATTCCGAAGCTCGCGCATGACGGCTTGATTGACCCCTCGGCCCTCAGCCTGAACCTGCTGGAAGAATGGGCGCAGCTTGCGCCGTTCGGCCATGCGAACCCGGAGCCGAAGTTTGCCTCGGAGCTGCTGGTCTGCGATGCCAAGCGGATCGGCAAGGACTCCAGCCATCTCAAGATGCGTGTCCGCGCGGAAGCGATGGACCCAACCGACTGCATCGCCTGGGGCCAGGGCGATTGGGCCGACGTGTCCAGTCCAGGTGACTACTTGGAAGCGGTCTACACGCCGCAGATCAACGAATGGAATGGACGCCGCCTGCTTCAGTTCAACATCAAAGATTTGCGAAGCTCGTAACGATTTACGCATCTCTTAAAAACTGTGCCAATTAGAAAGGGGAACGACCCCCGATGCCGATTTTTCCCCGGCAGCGACTCTTTCTTGTCGTCGTTTTGTTTCTGCTCAGCATGTTTCCCGTGCCGGCCCGCCCGGCGAACGGTCTGCGCTGGGTGAAAATTCACGTTTATAACACGTCGCCCTCAGTGGTATTCGCCAAGCTGGGGCTGACTCACAGCACGAAAAACGGCTACACGCGGGACGGCAAGCAGGGTGTCCCGGACCCTGGTTTTCCGCCCGGCCTGACCGATGTCGTGCCGTATGATGCCGAAAAGCTGCTGCTGGTGCGCGGCACAGTCGGCGGCCTGAGCTTGTTCCGGGCGCGTGTCGCCGCTGCCGATGTTCACACGCAGCCGATGCACCTGCACGCGGAGCTCAGCCCGCTTGGCGGCGACAGCATCCTCGGCTTGCAGGATGAAGAAAAGCTTTCGGACGGCGTTCCCGTCCAGGTCATGCTGGGCGGCGAAAGCTCGCTGCGGGTGTACCAGATTACCGAACGTGCCAACCCGGACGGCACGTTTTGGATCGCCTGCCGGGTCAGCCTGCCGCTGCCCGATCAATCCGGCCTCGCGCCGTCCGGGCCGGTCTTCATCCCGGAGCGCATCTGGACCGACCCGCTGAGCCGCAAAGCGCGTCCCGGCGAAACCGTGCCGTTTGACGATCTCGCCTCGGTACGTCAGGTCGCGGCCCGGAAACTCGGCGCGACGGGAGCCGACTCTGCGAACGATTACACGCTTCGGGTGACGCTGACGCCAATGGCGACGCGCTGATTTGCATTCTGAAAAAGATTTGCATTCTGAAAAAGA
>CAXUBO010000038.1:7426-28974 GCA_964249345.1 uncultured Armatimonadales bacterium
GCCAATGGCGACGCGCTGATTTGCATTCTGAAAAAGATTTGCATTCTGAAAAAGAACCGGCACTGGAAGTGCCGGTCTACTGTTGAGTGAAAGTCGAAGCGACTACAGACAAATGACGCAATCTTACTCTTCAGTGTCGGAGACACTTTCATTCAACAGTAGACCGGCACTTCCAGTGCCGGTTTTTGACCCACACAGGACCTTTATGCTACACTCTTTACTGCCCGTGCTGGCATCTCCTGAAACCGGCGGGCCGTTGACCCTGACGGTACGCCAGAGGGCAGGCGAAGACATTGCAGACGGCAGCCTGACCGACGAGGCCGGCCATGTGTATCCCATTCAAGACGGCATTCCCCGGCTGCTCCCGCGCCAGATGCTGGACGCGCAGAAATCGGAAATTGCGGCGCGGGATGCTCAGGTCACCGACTACGACGCGATGGCCTTTTTGAATGTCTTCGGCAAAATCGAGATTCCCCTGACCCTCCGCACTCTTGGCCCTCAACCGACCGACCGCCTGCTGGAAGCCGGCTGCGGGACAGGACGCATGACCCGCATCCTTTCTCAAAACGTCCGCGAGCTTGTCGCGATTGACTTCTCGTTTGAGTCCCTGCGCGTCAACCGCCGCAAGCTGCACGCCGCCGGCATCACGAAGGTTCATCTGGTCCAGGCCGATTTGTGCCGCCTGCCTTTTGCCGAATGCGCGTTTGACCGCGTCGTTTCCTGCCAGGTCTTAGAGCATGTCCCCGGCCCGGAAGCCCGCGCCGCCGCCGTGTCCAGTTTACACCGCGTTCTGAAGCCGGGCGGCACGCTGGCGCTCTCGGCGTACAAGCACTCCCTCTTGACCCGCGCGTTCAGCCAGAAAGAAGGCAGCCACGACGGCGGCATTCCGTTTTTCCGCTTCACCCGCTCTGAGATGCGCGAAACACTGGCCGAAAAGCTCACCGTTCACAGCATCACCGGCGCATTAGTCTATCTGTACCTTGCGAAGTGCAGCAAATAAAAAGACCTCACCCCGGAACTACGTTCCGACCCTCTCCTTGTTAAGGAGAGGGTGCCAACTTGTATGCCTGTGGCATTACTTCGTATTGGCGGGTGAGGTCTTTTCGCGTTGTGCTGCTTAAAGTCCGCTAAAGGTTGCGGCGAAGTTGGCACCGTTGGAGTTCAAAGCGCCGGTTGCGGCGGCAAAGCCGGAGCCTGTCTGCGTGGTACACGCGCCACCATTGGTGGAAACCTGGTCTTGACCGCAGGTTGGGCCGTTGTAGTTGGTGAAGCCGGGCGAGACTTGAATGGCTCGCAGCCACTTGGCATGACCGTCGCCAAGCAGGAAATTGGAGCCGTCGGTGTGCCGTCCATCCTTGAAATAAGTGGTGTTAATGCGCGGAGGGTTACCCATGCCGACCCCGTTGCCGGGAGCACCGCTGGCTGAAGCGGCAGTGTTGTTGTTCAGCTCATACAGGTCGCCGTCCCCATTGTCGCCGCCATCCACTTCTTCCGAGCCATATTTGCTGTTATTGCCGGGCTGGGCCGCGCCGGCATTTGCAGTCCAGCCACTTGGGTCGTCATTTTGGTTAGCCAAATCGCAGTACATACCGGTAACTTCCGTGATTGCTACCGTTGACGCAGGCGATTGCAGGGCTGACAGGCTGCTGTTGTTGTAAAGTGAGTCCAGGTTGTCGTTCATGGCATAAGACACTGGGTAGAAAATGGCGGAATTGCCTGCTATCGTCTGCTGCGTGGAAGGGTCGTCAGGACATTTGTAAACGCCGGTAGACTTGACATACGGGTAGAGGCGCGAAGCCCACCCAGAAACGGCATAGTACGGCCCGAACACGCCGGAGGGATACTTTTCGTCACCATCCTGGGAGTATTGGATCAGGGCGAGGCCAAGCTGCTTCAGGTTGGACGCGCAGGAAGTACGGCGAGCGTTCTCGCGTACTTTCTGGAACACGGGGAACAAGATGGCGGCGAGAATCGCGATAATGGCGATCACGACGAGCAGTTCAATCAGCGTAAAACCTCTGCGTTTCATTTTTTCCTACTTTCTTGACGAGATAATTCTTGCAGGATAATTCTTGTTCCTGCATATCAGCGGTCGGCGGCGGTCTTCGGCATGGCCGGGGGGAATGCCTGTGCGACATTCGGGTTGATCTGAAGCTGGTCTGTGCGAAGCTGACCGCACTTGCGGATTAACTCAGCTTCAGAGTCTTGAAAGGGATCAAGCGGCGTGATTGGGTTCACGTTGCTGTATAAGCTCCAAAGCGACTGCCCGCCTCCCGCCCAGGCGACTTTGTACGTCCAGAGGGAAGACGAAAGGTGCTTGGCGGCAAGGCTCTGCACCAGGTCAGAGAGGACGGCGCTTGTGCCGTGCGGCTCCAAACCGTACTCGCCGATATAATAAGGGATCTGGCGGCGGCTTTGTTCCTGCTGAACCGTGGCGACAAAGGCCGAAACCGTTTGCTGCTGGTCGTCCGCCGATTTCGCGTTGAAATCGTAGTAATGCACGCTGTAAGCGACGTCCTTCCAGCCGGCAGGGGCAGGAAACGGCATCCACTGAATGCCGGTGTAGCCGTCTTCAATGAAGATCAGGTGATTCGGATCGCCGGCGCGAATGGCTCGGTACAGGCGGTCCTGCACCACATAGAGCGTGTCCGAGTTCGGTGTTCCGGTCGGCTCATTCAGCATGTCATAGCCGGCGACAGCCGGGTTATCTCGGTAACGCCGCGCGATCTGGGTCCAAACGGCTTCCGCTTGCGTGATGTTTGCAGGGTCGCGAAAAAAGCGGTTCAGATCGGCTTGCCCGGTATGGCCTTGATCGCTCTGGCTGCCCGGCGCACCGTGCATGTCCAAAATGACGTAAATCCCATTCGCGCCGGCCCAGGCCACGGCCTGGTCCAGCCAGTGCAGGCCGTTCGGCTCAGTGACAAGGCTGGCAAGAAACGGCAGCCGGACACAGTTAAACCCAGCGGCGTGCAGCCGCTCGAAGTCGCTTTCGTTGATCCAAGCACTTCGAAACGCGGTCTGAACCCGGTCTTTGCCGCTCGGTCCGAACCGCTTTTCTACGGTTGACCACAGCGAAACGTGGTCTTTGATGGGTGCAAAGGCCGAGCCGGCGGGCGGCTTCGTCGTGAACGGCTGCATCCACATTTCTTCCACCAGCCAGCCGCCGAGGTTGATGCCCTGCAAGGTCACGACATGGCCCGAAGCGTCTGCAATGTCCATTCCCTGCGCGTGCAAGAGCGGCAGCGGCCCAGCGGCAGCCGGTGACTGACGGCAGGGCATCAGCCAGCAAAGCAAAAGAAGCGATAAGATTAGGAGATTGGACGAATGCATCATTGCAATAAGTTTATCCGGTTAAGCGATAAAACATCATAACACGCAGACGCGCATTTGTCAAGGGTCTTGTTTTATTTTTTGCTTTCTTTGACAACCGGCGCAGAACGGTTTATAATAAACGCAAGATGCCAACGATTAAAGATATTGCCAGGGCCTGCAACGTGTCCACCGCGACTGTTTCCTATGTCATCAATGGAAAAAACACGCTGCTGCCGGAAACGCGCGAGCGGGTCATTCGGAAAATGCGCGAGATGAACTACCACCCCAGCGCCGTTGCGCGGGGGCTGACCAACAAGCGCATGAACACGCTCGGCGTTTTGTTTGACAGCGTCGGCTCGGAGATGGCGATCTGGCATCCCTACACGTCGGGGATTTTGCAGGGCATTGTCGCGGCCTCTGCCGAGGCGGGCTACAATGTCACGCTGTTTACCGAGCTTTGGCACGGTGCGGAAAAGTCCCTGCCGAAGCTGCGGGACCAGCGCACCGACGGCCTCATTGTTGTTGCGCCGCCTGCCGACACCGACATTCTGCCGAGCCTGCGGTCAGCCGCTCTCCAAGTCGTCACGGTCTCGTCCGAAAGCGCTTCCTTTGGGATGGACTGCGTGGATGTGAACAATGCTGCGGGGATTCATCTCAGTGTTCAGCACCTTCACACGCTGGGGCATCAAAGGATCGCTTTTCTGGGAGGCGAGCTGAATATGTTCAGCGCCGCCGTCCGGCTGGCGGCGTTTCAGGATGCGGCCCAGGCCGCCGGCCTCAGCGTTCCGCCGGAGTATCTGGCTGCGGCTTCCTACCAAAACGCGGCGGCGGCGGACGCTGAAGCGCGTCGCCTGCTGTCGCTGCCGGTGCGGCCCACGGCGATTGTCGCAGGCAATGACCAAATCGCCATCGCCGCGCTGCGGGCGGCGCAGGACTTCGGCGTCCGCGTTCCAGAGCAGTTGTCCATAACGGGCTTTGACGACATCCCGGATGCCGCGCTGATGCAGCCCGCGCTGACGACGGTTCGGCAGCCGCTTCTCCAGATCGGCGCAAGCGCGGCCAGACTGCTGCTTCGCCGGCTTTCCGGCGAGATGCTCCCCGCCGAGTGCCTGCTGATCGCCCCCACCCTGGTTCTCCGTGCGACAACTGCGCCGCCGCACTTATAGACCCGCCGCAACCGGCGCGACATCCATATCCCGCAGGCCGCCGGGGCGGAAAGTCAGCACCAAAACAGTCATCAGCGAGATGACGGCGCACAGCACAATCGTCGTCGGTGCGCCGATGAACTTTGCCAGCCAGCCCGCAAACAGCGAGCCGAACGGAATGGTGCCAATAAACATCAGCGTGTAAATGCTCATCACTCGCCCGCGCAAAGCGTTCGGCACATGAAGCTGCATCAGCGTGTTGCTGGTCGCAAAGCACAGCACAAAGCCATAAGACACAATCGTGATGGCAACATAGGCCAGCCAGAGCGTCCGCGACAGCCCGAACACAATCAGCACAACCGTTGCCATGAGGCTGCCAATGAGCAGCATGTTTCGCTGCCGGGCCGGATTGCCCCAAATCGCCACCGTCAGCGCCCCGCCCAGCGCCCCCACCCCGCGCACGGTTTCCATGAAGCCAAACGACGCCACTTGGACTTTGTCGGAAGAGTTCGGCAGCAGCGTAAAGCGCACAAACACGGGAATCAGCACATTGAACGAGAACGCGAACGTGCCGAACGAGCCGACCAAGATCACGAGGTTGCGGACGGTCGGCGTTTGCAGCACATACTGAAATCCTTCGCGCGTGCTGTTCCAAACTCCGCGCAGCGTGTTGTCGGCCTTAGCCTCGCCGGCAGACACGTGCTTAGGCGGCAGGCGGATCAGCAGAAGGCCGATAATAACGGCGCAGGAGAGGGCCGCATTGCCCAGAAACGCCACGCCGATTTTGACCCGTGCGGCCAGCAGCAGGCCCGCGACCGCCGGCCCCAGCGCACGGGCGGCATTGAAAATGCTGGAATTGAGTGCGACCGCGCTGGCAACGTCTTCTTTGCCGACAATCTCGGCCACAAAGGACTGGCGCGTCGGCATGTCAAAGGCCGCAAAGAGGCCGGAAAGCCCGGCAAAAAACAGCACATGCCAGATTTGAACTTTGCCTTCCGTCGCGAGTATTCCCAAACAAAACGCGCAGAAAATCAGGCCCCCCTGCGTCACCAGCAGCATTTTTCGCTTGTCCACGCGGTCGGCGACCACGCCCGCCAGCAGGGTAAACAAAAAGATCGGCAGGCCACCGGCGAAGTTGACCCATCCGGAGTAGAAATTCGCGTCGGCTTCAATTGCCGCAGAAGGATGCGCCGCCGCGTTCCCTGCCGCCGCCCCCGTGGTGTGGAGCATGTGCGCGGAAGCGGGGTCTACCAGCAGAACAATCAACCAGCCCTGCGCGAGATTTTGCGCCCAAGTTCCCGTGAGCGAAATGAGCTGCCCAAACCAAAAGATGCGAAAATTGCGGTTCTTCAGCGCCCGGAACGCGCCGGGTTTTGCGGGAGACTCGGCGGCTGTCGGCGCGGCCTGCCGCTCCTGCGGATGGGGAGGATCGAGGTGTTCTTCTTCGAGTACCTCAGCTTCTGTGGGTGTGCTTGCCATAATGTCCTAGTCGTTAATGTCCTAGTCGTTTTGTTTCACAGATAATACCCTGTTTTCAAGCGTCGCCGGCAGCAAACCACGCGCGGCCAGCCCGCGCAGAATGAGAGGAAGCGCCTCAGCAGTCGCCGCGTTTGTCGGTCCATCATGCAGCAGCACGATTGATCCCGCTTTTGCGCCGTCAGCGGCTCGCGCGGCAATGCGCTCCGGGTTGTTGCCCCGGTAATCGCGGCTGTTCACGCTCCATGCGGCGAGGCCATACCCGGCGCGGCGCAGTGTCCAGGCCAGGGTCAGCGACTTGAAGCCGTGCGGAGGACGCAGCCACGCCATGATAACGGCATCCGGCGCGGCAGTGCGGATGGCGTCTTCCGTGAGGCGCACTTCCCGGACAATTGCTGTTCGGCTTTTCAGCACGAACGGCTCATGCCGGTAGGCATGGATGCCGAGAGCATGGCCCTCGGCGGCAATCCGGCGCAGAAGGCCGGGATGCCGGACAACCGCTTCGCCCAGCACGAAAAACGTCGCATGAGCGCCTTGCGCCTTCAGGATGTCCAGCACAAGCGGCGTGGTTTCTTCCGAAGGTCCGTCGTCAAAGGTCAGTGCGACTTGATTTCTGCTGCCGGGCAGCCGCGTCAAAATCGGCAGGCTCCACGTCCACGGGCCGACAAACACGAACACGAAATACAGGCAGAGCGTGGGCGTCAGCAGCAGCCCCAGCGCAAATGGCCCCGTCAGCGGCCAGTGCAGCAGCCAGTGAGCGAGCCAGCCGGCCAGGGAGGCCTGCGCTGTCCGCACGGCGATAATCTTGTAGATTGGGTTGAGAGACTTCAACGCTCGACGATCCGTGCTTTCATCGCTGACGCGACGAGGGGCCAGGACATCAGGCGCGGGCGCAGGTATTCGCCAATTCCCTGCCCGCTGTCAGTTAAATCGCCGAACTGGACTTCAGCACTGCAAAGGGCGCGGATATAAAACGGGGCGCTGTCCAAACGTGTCGTGAAACGGAAACGAACTTCATAATCGCCGCTGGTAACAGTCAGGCGGGACGAGTAGCGCGTGCCAAATCCGTTCAAGATGGGCCAGGAAAGCTGCACCTTCGCTTGGGAGTCATGCTGCACTAACCGCCCCTGCTCAAACAAAAGCAAATGGCTGACGGGGCGGCCCCGGTGCGGCTGCACATGGTACAAGATGACACTGCGCTCCCCGCCGAGGGCGGCCCGCGCCCAGTACCAATCGCGGATGGCAGCGTCAAACGGCAGCCGCCCCCAATTGTGGTCATGGTAGCCGGTTCCCGTGAAGTTGATTTTCTCGCAGCCGGGATTGTGCGGCTCACGCAGCTCAATGAAAGCGGAAACGCGGCAGAATGGCGCAATCGGCAGCCAGGAATGCTCGCTGTCCAGGGACGTTTCTTGAAAGGCTTCGGCGGCCAGGAGCGGCGCAGTGAACGTCAGCCTTGCCGCAAGCCTGCGGCCATTTGCGTTCTCATCGGCCAAGTCAAGCTGCCAGCGGCCGGGGTCTGTCACAGCAAGACAGTTCGGCCCAAAGCGCAGGCAGAGCGGCAGCGATTCTGCCGCGTGAGCATCACTTTCGGAAAAGCGGGCGAAATGGTAGGCGTGCAGCTTGCCGTAACGGTACAAAGCGAAATAAACGGCGTTTTGCTCAAAGGGATGGGTGGACTGCCCCAGAGCCGCCGCCCGGTAGTACGGCGAAAATGGATTGCCCAAGAACCAGATGCAGGACAGGGCCCAGTCGCCGTCTTCGGAAAGCGCATCAAAGTACCACCACTCGTAAGCTCCCGGCGTGTGCCGCAGCCATTCCCCATGCGCGGCTTCTTCGGCAGGGTCTAAAACAAGGCGCATGAAAACAGTATACCAGTCGCGGGCGCGTTAAGACCCCAGCCGGGTATACTAACGCCGCAATGTGGCTTTTCTTTTGGTATCAAGCGGCGGTGGCGCTGGCGGCGCTGGGACTTGTGGGGACGGCCTGCTTGAATTTTCTGTTTTTTCGCAAGCCGCGAGCCTTTGCCGCGAAAGCAGGCGACGGCGAGATGCCGCTCATTTCCGTGCTGGTGCCGGCCCGCGACGAGGAAGAAAACATTGAAGCCTGCGTCCGGTCCCTGCTGGCGCTGAACTATCCGCGCTTTGAGGTGATCGTGCTGGATGACCATTCCGCCGATGACACCTACCCGATTTTGTGCCGCCTGCGGGACCAGGATTATCGCCTGCGGGTTCTTGTTGGCGCCGACCTGCCGCCTGAATGGTACGGCAAGCCGTTTGCCTGCTGGCAGCTTGCCCATGCCGCTCACGGCGAGCTTCTCTTGATGACCGACGCCGACTGCGTGTTTGCCCCCGATGCCCTGCTGCTGGCGCTGGGCGCGAGGCAGGAGCAAAAGGCCGACCTGGTCTCGCTGGTGCCGGACCTGCGCTGCGAAGGGTTCTGGGAGCGCCTCTTGATTCCCATCCAATACTTCGTCATTTTCGCGTTTCTGCCGACGCCGCTCATTCGGCTGACGCCGTTTCCGTGGTTTGCGGCGGCGAACGGCGCGTTTTTGTTTCTGTCGCGCGACCTTTACTTTGAGGTAGACGGACACCGGGCGGTGCGGCAGCAGCTCGCGGAAGATGTCAAGTTCGCCCAGCATGTCAAGCGGCAGGGCAAGTCGCTCTGGTACGGGGACGGGTCACGCACCTATTTTGTGCGGATGTACCACGGACTGGATGAACTGTGGGCCGGCTTCTCCAAAAACTTGTTTCCCGCCTTTTCCAATAACCTGCCGCTGCTGCTCTGGATTGTTTTTCTTTTGCTCAACTGGTTTGTCCTGCCGCCGGTGTGGGCCGGCTGGGGCTGGCAGACGCACGCCGTTTGGACGGCGCTGCCGCTGGGAACCTATCTTGCACTTGCCGGCATACGGCTGGGACTGACCCTGCGATTCGGACGCGACTCCGCCGGTTACGCCCTGCTTAATCCGCTGGCTTGGTCGCTGGTCATCGGAATCGCGCTGTCGTCGGCCTACCACAGCTTATCGGGCCGGGGCAACGCGTGGAAGGGCCGCATTTATCGTCAGCCTTAGAGACTGTATAGAGAGCCTGTTCTGGAAGTCCCTGCCCTGAACGGCAGGGCTTCAAAAGTGCAATCTCCCGCCTTTGCACTGGCTACCCGGAGGGACGCGGGCGAAGATAGAAGCCTTTGCTGATTGGTATTTTGCCCGCGCAGGCGGGGAGTTGCTCTTCAAAGCACGGGGGTTCAGCCCCGTGTTCCTGCTTTTGTTCCTGCTTTTGTTCCTGCTTTTGTTCCTGCTTTTGTTCCTGCTTTTTATCCGGCCTCTTAGCAAGTATTCAGGAAGATTGTTTGCAGGATTAAAGAAACAATCAGGCGGGTAAAATCCGGCAAGGCCGCGTCGGCGGTAAACCGAACGAGGGAGAATGAAAATGGCTGAAGATACAAAAGCGCAGTTGCTGCGCTACTTGAACGATTCATATGCGGCGGAAGTGGGCGGCGTTGCTTCGCTGCGAGACCTGGCGGCGGAGACGACGGATGCCGATGTCAAGCAGGCGGTGGAGCAGCATATCACGGTGACGCAGTCGCAGGCAGACCGGGTTTCCGCCCGTATTCTGGCGCTTGGCGGCGACAAGTCCGAGCCGAAGGGCATTCTCAACCAATTTCTGGCGAAGGCCAGCGGTGCTGTCAATATCTTCCATAGCAAGGAAGACAAGCAAACCCAAGACCTCATTAAAGCGTACGCGTTTGAGCATTTTGAGATTGGCGCATACACATCGCTCCATGCTTACGCGAACGCCATTGGCGACGCGGAGACAGCCCAGCTTGCCCAGACGATTATTGGCGAGGAAAAGTCTGCCGCCGAGCAGTTCCAGCGGCTCATCCCGCAGCTTGCCGTGGCTTCGGTCGGCAACGCGGTCAACGCCTAGCCTTATTTCCAAGCAACGGGGCGGGAACCTATCCCGCCTCTTTTTCGTTTTGATTGTTAAAACTTTTCCTAAAGGACCTTACGCATTTGACAATCACGACCCGATCCACGCTTGCCGCGCTTTTTGCCGTTCCCCTCCTACTCACCGCGTTTTCCGGCGCACCTCTGCACGCTCAGGCACCCGCCGGCCAGACCGCGTCGTCTTCCGGGCTGGACCTGAGCGCAGCCCAGAATGCAAAAGCGGCCGCCCGCCAGGCCCAGTTCAAGAAAGACATTGCGGCAATCAGCGCCGATCCCAAGCTTTCAAGCGCGGAAAAGCAGGCGAAAGAGAATACGCTGTTTCAAGCGATGAACCAGGATATGCTGGCGATACTGACGCCGACTCAGCGGGAAAAAGTGCTGAAGCAGCGGCAAATCAACCTACAGTTCCAGGCGGACATGCGTGCGCTTCAGGCGAACAAGACGCTGACGCAGGCTCAAAAAGAGGCGCGTGCCATTCAAATCACGCAGAACGCCCGTGTCGCCTCGGTGGCGCTTCTGCCTCCTGTTCAGCGGGCGGCGGCCACAAAGCGGAACGCTGCCATGGAACAAGCTCAGACCTTGAGTTTACAGCTTACTCATTCGGAGACGCCCGCGCAGTCGCAGCAGCTCAAAGCAGTCGCGGATTCGGCGCGATCTTCCATGCAGGCAGTCATGGCGGACAAAACACTTTCCGACGCTGCTAAGACTGCAAAAATTGGTGATCTTCGCAAAGACGCCGTGAGCCGCTCCCTTGCCCTGCTGACGCCGCCTCAGCGGGCGCAGTACAAACGCATCCAGGCTCTGATTCCGGCGACCCAGGCGCACTGACCTAGCGGCACGCGGGCGCAGAAAGCAAAACAGCCCGGCATCAAAGATGCCGGGTTGTTTTGTGTTAGAACTCAAAGGCTTCATCTAAGCGGCGCAGGAAATCCAGCAGGTCGCCGATCTCGCCGGGAAGCGGTGCGTGAAACTGAAGCCGCTGCCCGGTGCGCGGATGATCAAAACTGAGAAAATGGGCGTGAAGCGCCTGCCCGTGCAGCCGGCCCAGCAGGCCGTTGAGTGTTTGAAGCGGCGCCCCTCGGAACAAATCCGCGCTGACTTTCCGCAGGCCGCCGTAGGTGCCGTCTCCGACCACCGGATACCCGGCAGCAGAGCAGTGGACGCGAATCTGATGGGTCCGGCCTGTCTGCAAAATCGCTTCGGTCCAGCTAAACTCAGCGAGATGCTCCAAAAGCCGCAGCTCTGTGACCGCTTCCCGAACTCCCGGAGCAAAATCAGCGGCATCTGCTCCGCCCTGCTCCATGACTGCCATTCGCTTGCGGTCGCCGGGATGCCGCCCAATGGGGACATCAATGACGGCATGTTTGTAGGGGAAGCGGCCCCACAGCAAGGCATGGTACTTGCGGACTGCCGTTCGGTCGTGGATTTGTTTTGCCAGACGCTCATGCGCGAAGTCGGTTTTGGCGACCGCCAGCAGGCCGGAAGTGTCTTTGTCCAGGCGATGCACAATGCCGGGGCGCAGCGGGCCGCCGAGGGTGGACAGGTGAGCGCTGCCGCAGTGCGCCAGCAAAGCGTTGACCAATGTCCCCGACTCCGCGCCAGGCGCTGGGTGGACTACTAGCCCAATCTGCTTGTTGACAACCAGAACGTCGTCGTCTTCGTACCTGATGTCCAGCGGAATCGCTTCCGGCTGAACATCTTCCAGCGGGCGGGAAGTAGGAATAGCGACCGCGATCTCGTCCCCGAAGCGGGTCCGGTAGCCGGCTTTGCCCGGCTTGCCGTTGACCAGCACCGCAAGCGTCGCGATCAGCCGCTGCACATGAGCGCGGGAAAGATGCGGCAGACGCTCGGCGATAAACACGTCCAGCCGAATGTCGCTTTCATCGTCTTTGATGTGCAGGGTTTCGGTCAACGAACCACCGCCTTTACGCGGCGCGGCGGCAGGGATAGCGGCGGCACCGGGAAGAAGCGCCGCAGGATCGCCATGCCGGTCAGGCCCAGTGCGAAGAGGCTGAGACACAGCCACTGCACATCGGTCAGAAAGTGGATCGGGCCGACGCGGATCAAATCCGAGGTCGTCCCCGCTCGCCAGATTTCCATCACGAACCGCTCCGTGGCTGTTCCCAGCAGGAACCAGCAGGACACCTGGCCGAGATAACTCCGGTGCCGCTCCACCCAAACCAACCCAAGAAAAAATACCGTTGCCATCGCGGTCGCATAAAGCTGGGTGGGATGGCTCGGCGGCGTCCATTGCCCCGTGCCGTCATCTAAAAAGCGCACCCCCCAGGGCAGATTTGTCGGCGCCCCGTAGCAGCAGCCGTTCAGAAAGCAGCCGACGCGGCCAATTGCATAAGCAATCATCACCGACGGCACAAACAAATCCGCCATTTTGAGAATGGATAGGCGCTTGATCAGGCAGTAGACGACCATCGCGCCGATACCGCCGAACAGGCCACCGTGAAACGACAGCCCGCCCTGCCAGACTTTGAAGATGTTACCGGGAAAATCCGGAGCATGGCTGTAATCTTTCCAGCCGATCACAACAAACAGCAGCCGTGCGCCGATCACGCCAATCGCAATCATCCAGATGCCGACATCCAGAACGCTGTCCGGCGGCAGGTCCGGGTCCAGACGCCGCTTCGCAACCGTGTACGCGCGGCCCAGCGCCACCAAAAACGCTGCCATCAGCACGACGCCGTAGGTGTGGACAACAAATGTCCCGATATGAAACAACACAGGAAACATAACTTGGTTCTTTCAGCCTATTCTTTTAAGGCCGCTGGCTTCGGCGCCGGGGCCGGCTGACGCCCATAGTACAGGGCCAGCAAACCAACGCCAATGCAGATCGCCGTGTCTGCGACATTGAAAACTGGAAACTGCCAGCGCCGGTCCGGCCCCGCATACAGCGCGAGAAAATCCACAACATGGCCGAGCCGCAGCCGGTCCAATGAATTGCCGACTGCCCCGCCCAGCGGCAGGGCCAGGGCTACCCCCAGCATTCGCGGCAGCGGCATCTTTGCCCGGCTGGTATAGTAGATGATCGCGGCTGCCGCAACTGCCGCCGCCAGCGCCAGCAGCAGCGTCCCGTGCGGCAGAATGCCGAACGCGCCGCCGGTGTTGACATTAAACGACAGCGAGAAGAAGCCGGGAACCAGCACCCAGTCGTCTTCCGGCCAGCGCCAATGCGCCGCCAGCACCCAGGCTTTTGCAGCCTGATCCGCCAGCAGCACCAGAAGCGCCAGACTGTAAATGACCCAGCGGCTCAATAACTAGTCCTCAAGAGTATCTTCCGATTGTTCCACAGTGAGGTTCGCATAGGGCAGAGCTTCCAGACGCGCTTCGGGGATCGGTGTTCCGTCAATGTCGGACAGGCCATAGGTGCCTTCGTCTATCTTTGCCAAAGCGCGGTTGACTTTCGCCAGCATCCGGTCAAAGTTCTCAATGGCGACACGGTTGCGCTCTCGGTCAAACAAGTTCGTCGCTTCGTCGGCAGGATCGTTCACGTCGTTGCTGGATAGCTCGCCGGCTTCGTTTTCCTCGCTGTCGTCGCGGTCCGGCCCGGCGTACTGCTCGCGCTCGGCTTCGAGCTTTGTTTTTTCGTCCAAGAGCTGCTGCTTGAACCCGGCGATTTTCTCTTCGGTCATTTGGTGCCTTTCATCTCTAAATCAGCCGTCGTGACGCGACTTCGCCGTCACTCGATACCAGCCAGCTTCGGGTGCAGCCGGCGGCGCAGAACGCCGCCGGGTCTTCGCCGCCGTCTGAAACCGCAATCCAGCAGCGGGCGCAGCGGGTTCCCGGCGCAGGGCCACTGCTTTCAATCCGCAGGCCCGGAACGGTCGAGGGCAGCAGCATGACCCGCGACACCAAGAACAGCCCCGGCAACTGGCTTAAATACGGGTGCAGCACGGCATAAGTTTCCGCATCTGCGTGGAGCGTGACACCAGCCTCCAGCCGTTTCTTCGTGCCTTCCAGCGCCTTGTTGACCTGCTCACGGGCGGCCAGAAGCGGCTCCCAGCGTTCTTCAAGTTCGCGGCTGCGCGTGTCTACCCGGTAACTCGGCAGCGCGGCCAGCAGCACAGAAGCCGGCTTATCGGGCATGGACAGCTTTTGCCAGATTTCTTCCGCTGTGAACGACAAAATCGGCGCGAGCAGCCGGGCCACGCAGCTTGTGATCTCAAACAAAACCGTCTGCGCGGCCCGGCGCGTCTGTGACCCGGCGCTGTAGGCGTACAAGCGGTCTTTAAGAACGTCCAGGTAGAACGCACTGAGGTCCTGGGCGCAGAACGAAAGCAAAGTTTGGGCGACGCGCGGGAACTCGTAGACGTTATACGCCCCAACGCATTTATGGACAACTTCGTTCAAGCGGTGCATCGCCCAAAGGTCGATTTCTTCCAGCGCATTGATTGGGACGGCGTGCCGGACCGGGTCAAAGTCGTACAAGTTGCTGAGCGTAAAGCGCAGCGTGTTCCGAAGCGTCCGGTACGAAGTCGCTGTCTGCTCTAGGATGGCGTCCCCCACCCGCACGTCGGCGAAGTAGTCGGACGACGCCACCCAAAGGCGCAGCACGTCCGCGCCGTACTTGTCTACAACAACCTGCGGCGCGACGCCGTTCATCTTGGACTTGGACATCTTGCGGCCTGTCTCGTCCAGCGTCCAGCCGTTTGTGATGACCTGCCGGTACGGCGCTTCGCCTTTGGTGGCGACGCCGATCATCAGCGAGGAGTTAAACCAGCCCCGGTGCTGATCGCCGCCTTCCAGGTACGCATCGGCGGGATAAGTCAGCTCCGGCCACTCTTCTAAAACCGTGCGGCAGGTGGAACCAGAGTCAAACCAAACATCAAAAATGTCGGTTTCTTTGATGAACTCGGTTTCGCCCGTCTCCGGGTGCTTAAAGCCTTCCGGCAGGATGTCCTGAACATCCACCTCAAACCAGGCATCCGTCCCTTGATTCAAGACCAAATCGCGGACATAGCCGATGCTTTCTTTTGTCAAAAGCGGCGTCCCCGACGGCTGGGCGTAAAAGATCGGAATGCCGATGCCCCAGGCCCGCTGCCGGGAGATGCACCAGTCCGGGCGTCCGCTCACCATGGCTTCAATTCTATTTCTGGACTCTGCCGGGAACCATTGAACGCCGTCAATGGCCTTGAGGCACTTTTCCCGGTGGTCCTTGTTGTCAATAGACACGAACCATTGCGGGGTCGCCCGCTGCACTAAAGGATCATGCGAGCGCCAGCCCATCGGGTAAGAGTGCGTGTACTCTTCCCGCGACAGCAGCGCCCCCGCCTCCGCAAGACGCGCCATGACCTTTTCCTGTCCGGGGCCGAGTTTTTCGCCTTGAAAGTCTGCACCCGCTTCCTCATTGAAGAAGCCGTCGTCGGTCAGCACTTGCAGCAGCGGCAGGGGCGAGCCGCCGTCTTTGTGTCCGCTCACCGCCCAGCGGGTATTGCGCTTCAGCACCGTCTGGTAGTCATCTTTGCCATGCCCGCCCGCCGTGTGAACAATGCCGGTGCCGTCGGTGGTCGTGACATAGTCGGCAGGAAGCACCGGCGACTCACGGTCAAAGAGCGGGTGACGGAACACCAGCGTTTCCAGGCTGTTTCCCGGTGCGATCAGCGCAGAGCCTTTGAGCGTCCGCACGACAGACCAGCCTGTAAATCCGGCGGCTGCCATTGTCGCGCCCAGCCGGGCCGAGGCGACGAGATAAAAGTCATCCCCGTGCTGCACGACCGCATATTCAATTTCGGGACCGACGGCCAGCGCGACGTTGGCCGGAATTGTCCAGGGCGTCGTCGTCCAGATAATCGCGAAGCAGCGGCTTGGGTCCGCACCCCCAAACACTCCCGCGTCATCACGCACGAGTGGAAAGCGGACATAGATCGAGGGGTCTGTCCGGTCATCATACTCAATCTCCGCCTCGGCCAGCGCGGTTCGGTCGGCAAACGACCAGAAGACCGGCTTGCGGTCCCGGTAGATAAACCCTTTTTCGACCATCTCGGCGAACACGTCCAGCTCTTTCGCCGCCATTTCCTGCGACATGGTCAGGTACGGATGGTCCCAGTTGCCCCGGACGCCCAGCCGCTGGAACTGCTCGGACTGCTTGCCGACCCATTCCGTCGCCACTTCCCGGCAGCGCCGACGGATTTCCATGCGCGTCGGGGTCTGCTTCTTTTCGCGGAACTCCTTGGCGACAAGCACTTCAATCGGCAGGCCGTTGTTGTCCCAGCCGGGTACGAAGGGCGCGTTATAGCCCTGCATGGAGCGAAACTTGGTGACGACGTCTTTTAAGATGATGTTGAACGCATGGCCGATATGGATGTTGCCATTGGAAAACGGCGGCCCGTCGTGCAGCTCGAACGTCCCCAGTGCGGTCTTCGGTCTCAGAGACTTTTCGTAAACGCGGTTCTGCTGCCAAAAGTCTAAGATTTGGGGTTCCCGCTTCGGCAGGTTGGCCCTTTGGGGAATGGAGTCTGGGTTCGTGTCCAGACCGTCCGGGTTCTTGGCGTCGGGCTTCGGGACGTTGAGTGTTTTGCTGTAATCGGGTTTGGCGATGGGTTCTTCAATCATGGGAATTTCCTCCTTTTGCTCGGTCTTGGTTTACAGGCGTCTCAAGAGGGTTCCAATCATGCGGCGCAGGCAAGAAGCCCGCGCCGGTTCCATCACCATTAGCCTTGTCAGATTGTGAGTTCGTTTTCGCATAATTGCAGTATCAAGAAGCGAGCGAGTAAACTCCACTCGCTGAATCGCATCCTTCGGATGAGAAGAAATGCTGCCGTGTGCTAATCCTGCGTCCGAAGGACGTTATTCAGCGAGTGGGGTTTACTCGCTCGTACTTTGCTTCCTTCTTCTAAATCTTTCCCTGTTCCCGCGCTGAGGCGAGAAAGGCATCTAAAGCGTCTTCCCACGGGCGCAGGGTGTCGCGGCCTATGAGTTCCAGCGCATAATGGCGCAGGACGCTGTACGCGGGCCGCTTGGTCGGCGAGCCGAATCGCTGGGCGTAGTCGCTTGACGAAATCGGCACGACGGGAACGTGCGACTGGTCCGTCTTGGCTAAGATGGCTTTCGCAAAGCCTTCCCAGCTTGTTTCGCCCCCATTACTGACATGATAAACGCCGTACAGACCCGTCGAGATGATTTCAGCAATCGCATTCACCAAATCTACCGTGTAGGTCGGCGTTCCAAATTGGTCCGCGACAATCGGCAGCTCAGACTTCGTTTTGGCTAAATTGATAACGGTGTACGGGAAGTTCTTCCCATGCACCCCGTACAGCCAGGACGTTCGCACCACATAGCACCGGCGGCAGGACGACCGGGCTAAGTTTTCCCCGGCCAGCTTGGACGCCGCGTACTGGCTGAGTGGGTTTGGCGTGTCAAACTCCGTGTACGGCGTTTTCTTGATCCCATCAAAGACGAAATCGGTGGAAATGGCGACAAGCGCCGCGCCCGCCGCCTCGGCGGCGCTTGCCACGGCCCAGGTTCCCAGCGCGTTCACTTTGTAGGCCAGGTCCGGGTCACGCTCGCAGCCGTCCACGTTGGTGTAGGCCGCGCCGTGAAAGACCAAGTCCGGCTGAAGCTCGGCAAAGAGCGTTTGGACCGCATGGGCGTCCGTGATGTCCAGCGGCACAATGCCGCCGGTCGCCGCCGGGCCGATGTCGGTGGCGAACACATGATGCCCCTGCGCCGCAAAAATCCGCCGGGCATCAGTTCCCAGCATCCCCGCCGCGCCGGTAATCAGTATTCGCATCGTGCCGTGTATTATACAAGAAAACGAGGCAGCGCGTCAACCGCAAACTGAGGACACGGGGCTGAACCCCCGTGCTTTAAAGGGCAAGCCCCCGCCTGCGCGGGCGAAGATGTCAGAATAGGTCTGATGCCCGCGCCCCTCCGGGCCTGCCGGTGCAGAGGGGGGGATTTGCACTTTTAAAGCACGGGGGTTCAGCCCCGTGTTCCCCGCAGCTCTTCACTTGCCTGCCGGATACCCCACCACAATGCCGCGCTTACGCAGCGTCTCGACCGCAGAGGCCGCCCAGTGATCTTTCGGCACATCAGAGAACGGGCGACCCCCAGCGGGCTGAGTGGGCGCGGGCTGAGGCGCGGCCCCGACAGCGTGGACGCCGTGATGTACCGGCTTCTTAGCGGCCGGGTGACGTGCGGGCGCGGCAGAACTTGTGACGGGCAAGGCGAACGCCAGCATCAGCAAAATCAAGGTCTTCAGCAAAATCAAGGTCTTCATGGAACTCATCTTTCTACTTGACGCCTCGGTACTGCTCAAAGGCAACGGCGAGGTATTCTAAAAAATCGGCGTAGTTGACGGAGGTAACGCCGGCGGGCGGGACAATGCCGAGGCGCTGCATGAGCGGCACGGCGAGGCGCATGGCGGCGGTCTGCTGGATTTGCGGCGGGAGCTGCCAGCGGCGGTCAAGGTAATGCCGCACGGCGCGGTACTCAGGAACCGACATCTCGTACACATGGCGACCGATATCGGCCAAAGCGTAAGCCGCCAGATGCTCCGGCAGAACGCGCGGCGGCGGGGCCAGGGCTTCCAGCGTCGGAACGCGGGGCGCACGCTGCTTCACGACCATGGTTCCCGCCACGAAATCGCCGACGCGCTGATAGCGGCCCGACAGCAGGAGGCACAAGACCGGCAGCAAAATGCACAAACCGCCCAGCGCGGCAAGCCCCGTCTGGTGCCCAAATATGCCTGCCGTTATCAGCCCCAGCGCCACCAGAGGCATTCCGTCAACAATGCGAATCAGGTTGCGGATGACGGCGGCAAAGATATTGATCGGGTAGCCGCCGTCCCGGATGACCCGCAGGCCGATCTGCCGCTTGCCCGGCGTCTGGCCGTTCCAGCGCGTTTCAAACCAGATAAAGTAGCCCCACAAGATCACAAACGCGGCGATCAGCGCAAACGCGACCCCAATCTCGCCGAAGAACGCGCCCAGCCCGGTGGACACGGCGCTGGTGCCGAGCGCAACCACGGCGACCACAATGAGGGCCACAATCCACATCAGCAGATAAATGGCGAGCTGAAAAAGCGTATCCAGCATGTTGGCCAGAAAGCGGGAGCCGATGCCGGCCAGCTCATACTCAATTTCAATGTTTTCCGGGGTGACGACTAAAATTTCGCGGGACATAGACGGCCTCATTCCGGGCGGTTTTGCAGGTATAATAGCGCAATCATGGCAATTGACGAGCGTGCATTCATCAACGGCAAGCGGGCGGGCTGGGAGAAGCTCTCGGTCATCGTGGAGCGGACCAAGAACGGCGGCTTAAAACAGCTTTCGCGCGAAGAGCTGCCCGCGCTCGGCTCGCTGTACCGCCGCGCCGCCGCCGACCTCGCCTATGCACGGGCGCAGGGCGCAAACCCTAATCTGGTATTGTACCTGAACGAACTGGTCGGCAACGCACACGGGGTCATTTATGCCGAAGAAACCGGCGGCTGGTCACGGATCGGCCGGTTCCTCGCTGCCGGCCTGCCGGCGGTCCTGCGCCGCCGAATGCCGTTCATTCTTGCAGCGATTTTGCTCAACCTCATTGGCGCATTTTTGGCTTATTTCATGGTCCACCGCGACCCGGCGCAGATGAGCCTGTATTTCCCGGACGGAATGCAAAGCTCTGTAGATTTCTGGAAAAAAGGCGGCGCAGACAACGGCACCATTCCTTTAGGGGAAGGCATCTTGTTTTCGTCGGGCCTGATGACCCATAACACCCAAATTGGAATTATGGCCTTTGCGACCGGCATCACACTGATTTTGCCGACGCTGTTTATGTTCCAGAACGGGACCATGATCGGCGCTCTGGACGCGGTCGTTCAGCCGACCGGCCATCTTGCTTCCATGTGGGCAGGCCTGCTGCCGCACGGGATTTGCGAGCTGTCCGCAACATTCATCTGCGGAGGAGCCGGCCTCTGCATCGGCTGGGCGCTGATCGCTCCGGGATGCTACTCCCGCAAGGACGCCCTAATCGCAAACGGAATTGATGCCTGCAAAATGATGGTCGGCACGATCCCGCTTTGGATTACTGCCGGCATTCTGGAAGGCAATGTCTCACATTCTTTCCTGCCGCACTGGGCAAAGTTCAGCCTAGCAGGCATCCAGGCCGCTGCGTTGATTTTCTACATCTACGGCAGCCGGGGCAGAGGAATAGCGAGAACCTCACCCCGCCATCGGAATGGCGGCCCTCTCCTTGTCAAGGAGAGGGCGCGAGCCTAAGCGAGCGGGTGAGGTCTTCTACCCCTTCGGCTTGGGTGGGTACTGCTTCAGCGCCGCCGCGACGGCGCTGTTGATCGTCTTGGCGTCGGGCTTGTCCGCCGGCCCGGACACATACGCCCGCCACACAAGCTGCCGCGTGTGTGGGTCGATAAAGTCTAAAATCAGCGTTCCCTGCGTGTAGGTGTTCACATAAAACTGGTCAAAACCCGGCTCAAAAAACGCATCCCGGCGGAACGCGAACGGCCCGCCGAAGAAAGGCGAATCATAGGGAGTTGGCCCTAAGTTCTCAACCTCCTGCTTGGTTCTCGCTCCCGCCACATACGTCACGACGAGGTCCGGGCTTTGTGTGTTCAGCGTCAGCCCTTTCGCTGAAAGCTGGTTCACGACAGCGTCATGGATGCGCCCGTCGACCAGCGTGTTGTCGGTGTCCGTTACCCCGAAGCGGTTGATAATGCGGCCCCTTTGGAACGCGAACGTATGGTACTGCGCGAAGTTGACGTTTTTGTCGTAGTCTGTCCTGACCGTCGGCCCGTTGCCGCTGTCGCAGCCCGCAAATACCAGAGCCGCTAGTCCCAGCGCCGCCAAAGGCAGAACGCGCCGCTTGACGATGTTCAAAGGCGATAAAGTACATTTCATTTGTTTGTCTTTCTGAATAGGAGAGGTTGTGTCTCAACATACCCGCAGACATTTTCCCGGCAAACGGCACAGCCGGCAAGATACTCCTTAAGCCATTCCAGCAGCGAAAAGCCAATCAACAATTTGCGTCATCTGATCTCGCTGCCCAGACTTCGGAGACTAACTGCCGGACGCACTACGCTACAAGGGACACAAACTCGGCGCAAGCAAAATCTGCAACGGCTTGTCCAACGACTTCAACTTCCTCCGCTTTATAAGTCACGCCTTCCTGAACCGTATAATACTGCCCGCCGGCAGTGACCAGCCGCAGCTGTACCATCTTACAAGAGGCTTTGCGTGCGCGAAAATAGTATTTATCGACCACCACTTTACTTAGTTCGGTCAAAGCGAACAGGCATTGGTCATTCACAATCACCTGATTTCGCAACCGATCTAAGAGGACGGGGTTTGGCGAAAATCGGCGCACTGCGTCCCAAATCCCGACAAAGGCAGATAGTGTTATTCCTCCGAGAAAACAACTGCTAGCAATGATATGATAATGGTAGACGAAGATGCCAAAGAACGGCACAATGCCCGCAAAGGCCAAGGCAAACAGCGTTGCCATCAGCGACTTGAGAGGGCCGACTTTCCTGCGTCGGACTATCAACAGGTCTGGGAACAAACTCACCTGAAAATTGGGTGTGGCAATGAGCTTCATGTCAGCCAAAAGGCGCTTCCCTTGTTTCTTTTCGTCTGCTGCAAGAGGGATATTCGTCCTCAAATTGCAGTCAAGCCTCAAATCAGCGACCTTGCTTTCAGGTCTAAATAGTGGTTGATCAAATCGGC
>CAXUBO010000039.1:0-11583 GCA_964249345.1 uncultured Armatimonadales bacterium
GCTTGTTGTTCATGTGGGGCGGCTTTCCGCCCCGTTTGACGTGACAAGGGACGTGACCACGATTGGACGGCCGGACAGCGCCCTGCATTACTACCCGGATGTGGAAATCGAGCTGGACGACGCCGTTTCCCGCCGCCATGCCGAAGTCGTGAAGCGCAGCGACGGCTACTATTTGGTCGACACCGGCAGCACCAACGGCACCCGGCTCAACGGCGCACTGCTGCCGGCCCATGAGGAGCATCTGCTGGCCCACGGCGACCGGATTCGGGTCGGCGAGATCACGGAAATTGTGTTTGAGTGATGACTGATTTACGAGTTGTCACCCAAAATGTCGCGAATTTGCACGCCGAGCCGGACACGTCTTCAGCGCTGGCGTCGCAGGCGGTTCTCGGCGAGCGTGTTTCCGTGGGGGAAGAACAAAACGGCTTCGTGCGCGTCACGACGGAAGACCAGTACCAAAGCTGGATAGATGCACGGCGGCTGGCCCCGCAGAACGATCTGAGCGACCTGCTTTCCACGACCATCGCCACCCTGTTCGCCGATGTCTACACTTACCCGGATGCTTATTCGGAAATCCAAACAAAGCTGACAGTCGGAACGCGCGTCCGGCAGGCCCGGCGAGCGGACACCGGCGACTGGGTTCCCCTCAGCCTGCCGGGCAACGGCATGGGGTATGTCCATGCGGTCAGCTTGAGCCGGACCCATGACGGCGACAATTTTCAAACCGCTCAGGAAAGCGGGCTGCGGCGCAGCGACATTGTCAGCGCCCTCGGCATCAACAGCGCCGAAACCGCCAAACGTCTGATTGGAACCCCATACCTCTGGGGCGGCACGACGCCGTTTGGGATTGACTGCTCCGGGCTGACCCAGCTCGCGTACAAGCTGAACGGCATCCAGCTTCTGCGGGATGCGCGTTTGCAGTTTGCCGACAAGCGGTTCGAGCGCGTCGAGGAAGAACAATCGCTGGAAACGGCGATCTTAGAGGCGGGAGATTTGGTCGCCTTCAGCCGCCGCGACGACAAAAGCCCTACCCATATCGGCCTTGCGCTCGGTGACGGGCGCTTTCTGCATTCGCGCGGCGGCGTCGGGGTGCGGATTGACTTTTGCGACGCCGCAGACTACTCAGCGTCCTACCTCGGCGCTGTCCGGCTTTCGGCGGACGCCGATTTTGGCATCCAAAGCGCGTAACAGCGGATGGCGTTCAATCATCTGCGTCAGCGAGTTCCGCTCGCACCAGACTTGGAACAGCAGCAGGACCAGAGCCAGAATGCCCTGCTCCCAGCGTGAAAAAAACACGGCCCCGGCTACGCCCAGCACGGCCCCAAAAGCATTGGAACCCGTATCGCCCAGCATCACCGAGCCGCCGGCATCCAGCGGGTACAAGACCAGCGCAAATGCCGCCGCCGCCCACAGCAGCAGCCCCGACCCTGCCGAATGCTGGCCCAGCAGCACGAAAAGAACCGTCAGTGTTCCCACGCCGAAGCCGAACAAGCAGCGGCCCGGCCTCAAATCCAGCAGGTTGAGCGTATTGGCGGAAAGCGCGATCAGGAGCGCGGCCAGGAGCGCGGCCCAAAGCGGCCCCGGCGCGGTCACATAATAACCGGCAACCAGACTCAGCAGCCCGCCGGCAATGGCTTTAACGGCTCCCGTCGTGACCCGGCCTGCTAAGAGCGCCTGAAAATGCCCGCGAAAGCCGCCCGCGCTGCGGTCCCCTTTGAGGTCATCCAGCAGCCCCAGCCCGCCGAACCCCAGTGTCACCAGAAAATAGACGGACGCGAGGCTTGCCCGCCAGCCTTGCAGCGACGCTTCGCTGCCATAGAAGAACTCGCCGCCCAGCACAAATGCCAGCCCGGCGACGAACGGAATACGCCGCCCCAGAAAGTTTAGGCGGCGCAGATCGTAGCGCCGGACCAGCCAGGCCGCTGCGCCAAAGCCAAAGGCGAGGGCGGCAAGGAGGATGAGGTATTCAGGCCAGGTCACGGTGGCGGGTACTCGCTGAAGACAAGAACGAGTAGTTGAAAACTACTCGCTAGGAGAAGTACCCTGTGGGTATGAGAAGGATTATTTCCCGTCCGCAGGACGCTCAACCTAGCGAGTAGTTTTCAACTACTCGTTTGTTAAATTATTATTTACTCATCGCCAGCGGCACAAAGGCCCGTGCGCCAAGAGAAACGGCCTGGGCGATCCGCTCGGCGACTTCCCGAAAGACCTGGGCGTAAGGGCCGTTCGGGCTTGCGACCACCGACGGCGTGCCTTCGTCGGCCTCCGAGCCGATGTCAAGCGCCAGCGGAATGCCGCCAAAGAACGGCACCTGCAACGCTTCCGCCGCCTGCTGCCCGCCGCCGTGCGAAAACACATGATGGCGCGAGTTGCAGGTCGGGCAGAGAAAGTACGACATATTTTCCACAATGCCGAGAATGGGAACGTCCAAACGCTTGAACATGGCGACGGCCTTGACCGCGACGGCGGCGGCTAAATCCTGCGGGGTCATCACGACGACGGCCCCGGACAGCGGGATGTTCTGCGCCAGCGTGAGCTGGGCATCGCCGGTGCCGGGCGGCAGGTCCACAATCAGATAATCTATCTCGCCCCACTGCACGTCGCGCAGAAACTGCTGAACGGCTTTTGCAACCATCGGGCCGCGCCAGATGACCGCCGAGCCGCCGGGCTGCAAGAAGCCCATACTCATAATCTTGACGCCGTATTGCTCAATCGGCAGCATGACTTCTTTTTTGGGGTCCACTTCCGGCTGACGGTCTTCCACGCCCATGATGATCGGAATGGACGGGCCGTAAATGTCGGCGTCCAGCAGGCCGACTTTGGCCCCCATTTGGGCCAGGGCGCAGGCGATATTGGCGGACACGGTGCTTTTGCCGACGCCGCCCTTGCCGGACGCGATGGCGACGATGTTCTTAACGCCGGGAAGCGGCTGCTGAGTGGGAATGCCGCGCCCGGTGTTGGCCCGGACCACGGCGGTCATTTCAATGGTGATGGTGCCGACGCCGGGGACTTTCCCAACTTCTTCGCGGCACATGCGCTCTATTTCTTCTTTTAACGGGCAGGCCGGGGTAGTTAATTCCACGGTAAATGACACGTTGGGGCCGTCTACGGCGACGTTTTTAATCATTCCCAGCGTGACCAAGTCTTTGCGGAAATCCGGGTCTATCACCCGGCTCAGTGCGCCAAGCACCTGCTCTGATGTCATCTGTTCTGGTATAATTTGTTCTGTTGTGAGCGCCATTTCGGGTACAATCCTCACACCAATTATACCCGAAACAGACCCGTTCCCAGGAGGCTTCGTCACATGTCCCTGTTCAGCCGTGTCCAGCCCGGCCGCAAGCCCGGCGGCGAGCGATCCTCCCCCGGCGAGCGATCCTCCCCCGGCGAGCGATCCTCCCCCGGCCAGTGGTCGTGTATGCTCATTCCCGCCGTGGACCAGGCGTATTCCAACCGCGCCTTAGAAATGGCCTACCGCTTGGCTGAAGGCACGGGAACGCAAATCCAGCTTGCTTACATCATTGAAGTCCCGCGCATTCTGCCGCTTGACGCCGCCTTGCCCGATGCTGAATCCGTGGCCGCAAACGCACTCAACATCGCCGAACGCGCCGCGGGGCCGTACAAGGTGCAGGTCGAGTCCGTCATTCACCGCACCCGGAACGCCAAAGAGCGCATTTTGTCGCTGATTGCCGAAGAAAAAGTGGACCTGCTGATCCTCGGCGGCCGTCCCGACCGCCTGCGCGGCCTGTCCAGCGAGCTGACCCGCGCCTTGTTCTTCGCCGCCCCCTGCGAAGTCCTCGTCAACTACATCGCTAACGAGAAATAGTGACGCCTAATTGATCAGTTATTCCGTATCCGGTATGATATCGCTATGAGGAATACCGAGGGTCTGCCGGTTCCCAAACCACTTCGTTTCGCTGGGAGTGCGCGGCGGGAGATTTCGCAGATGCCGCTGCCTGTCAAGACAAGGTTTGGGTATGGCTTGCGTGACGTTCAGAATGGAGAAACGCCCACTGACGCATCGCCCTTTGAGGGAAGTCGTGCCAACGAGGTGATGAAGCTGACGGCACGGCATGACGGAGACACTTTTCGGTGCGTCTACGCCGCCAAGTTTCCGAAGGCGGTGTATGTGCTGTATGTATTCCAAAAAAAGTCGCATTCTGGCATTGCGACGCCTCAAAAAGACATTGACGCCGTTTATGCGCGTTACGCGCAGGCCCAAGCGGATTATGAAGTGGAGTTCGGAGTTTGATCGCGTAGAAAGCCCCTCAGTATGAACACCGAAGACAACGATAAGGACCAGGTACTGTTCGAAAAATCCAGCGGCAATGTGTTTGCCGACTTCGGCGTTCCCGACGCCGATGCCCATTTAGTGAAAGCCGATCTGGCGTTTAAAATCCGTCACCTGTTGCGCGAGCGCGGTTTAACCCAAACCGAAGCGGCCCGCCTGCTTGGAACCAGTCAGGCCCGCATCTCCGAGCTATATCATGGTCAGGTTGCTCAAATGACTTATGACCGTTTACTCGGATGGCTGAATGCACTGGGGAATGATGTGCAGATTACCATCATCAACCAGGGCGAAACTCACCGGAGCGAAACTGAAGAGCGCCCGCGCGGCAGGACACTGATCCGTGCGAATGAGTAGCCTTCATCCACCCTGCTCTTTCTCGCCGCTTCCTGTGAAGTTATCGTAGATTACATCGCCAACGAAAAGTCACACTGTGACGCAATTTACGCGCCCAGTGTGACTGTTGACGCATTCCCATTCCGTGCCTTGTGCCACACTGCTTGCCGGAACGCGAACAGCAGACACAGACAGGGAGGGATGGAGCGATGTATCAGCTTCTTCGGCAGACGTACCGCCATTTTGTTCAGCAGCAGAGTGTCCGGCAGATCATGGCGCCGCAAAACGCGCGGGGTGCAAATTGGGGAAATAAAGGCTGGGAGACCGGCGGCATCTTGGCGCTGTTCAGCGCCGCCGCCGTCTGCGGCACGCTGGCACAGCTTCATTGCGGCTAAAACAGGGCGTCAGAGCAGCGCCAGCGCCGAGTGCGCCGGCTGATTGTGAGGGTCATTCTGGAGCGCGGATGTGAGCAGCGTCTGCGCTTCTGCGGGATGGCCCGCCAGCGCCGCCGAAATGCCGCGCGTAAGATCGTACTCCGCCTGCTGCGCTTTGGAGCGGCCCGGCGCTGACGGCGCGGTTTCGCCCAGCAGCACGGCGGCGCGGGACTGGTTCGCCGCGATCCCGGATTTCAGCAGCAGCACGGCCAGGCCAAGACGCAGGGCGTCGTCCTGCGGCGCGGCGGCATGGGCCATCTCCATCTGCACCCGCGCTTCCTGCCAGTATCTCGGTTTTTGCCGGGCAATGGCACAATCGGCGTCCGCCAGCAGAACACGCAGGTAGACCTGCGGACGGCGGCGCAGCTCCCGGCGGCAGGCAGTCGCCAGCAAAACATCATCGCCGGTCACGGCAGCAACGTGCATCTGGTAATCAATCGCATCCTGCTGAGACGGGTTCTGCTGCAAAGCCAAATGCAGCGACTTCTGCGCTCCCTTCGGGTCATAGCAGAACTGGAACTGTACCCAAGCCCGTGCGGCATACGCCTGAGCCGCCTGCTCTCCGTGCGTAGACTGTGCAATGTTTGTGATGCGGCGCAAAGCAATTTCAGCACGGCGAATAGCTGCCGGCGTTTCTTTTCCCGCCGCTTCCGGGCTGGTGGGTATGCTGTACTTGATCTCGACCCAGGCATAGTCTATCGTCGGAACCATTGCCTGCACACAAGGATTACTGGGAGAAAGGTCTGCGGCTCGCTCGTAGTCACTTTGCCCCTCGCGGGAAAACGAGGCTCCGTATAACTGCGGCAGGATATAAGTGCGGAAGCTGCCGCGAGCCGCCCAAACCGCCGGGTTGTGCGGGGCCAGCATAATTGCCTGCGCGTAAGCCGCCGAGGCATCGCGGGCAAAGTGCTTTGTTGCTTCGGCTGTCGGCGAGACTTGTTGGGCAAGAACGGCTCCTAGCGCCCGCCAAACATCCGCGCTGTTGGGAGCGGTTTGAACAGCGTGTTTCAAAGACACTTCGGCGTCGTCCGTGTGTCCGAGTGCGGCCAGCGCATTTCCGTATTCCGCCAGTGCGAATCCGTTGCGTGGGTTTCGGCGCAGGGCATTTTGGCAGAGAATTTCGGTCTGCCGAAACGCCGCACGAGATTTGCCGACAAGCCCTGCCGGCCGGTACAAGTAGCCGAGGCTGATGTCACGCGGCGCGTCGGCAATGCTACCCGTCAATGTCCGGCGCACTTGGACGATCTGCGCCGCATAATTACTGCTTTGACGCCGTATCTCCGATTTGCCGCCCGGTACGGAGTATATCCCAACACTCATCTCCATCTTGGGGCGAAGGATTGCTTCCGGGAACGGCAGCAGGCGGCGCAGTTTCGCGGCAGTCGCCGGGGGAGGAGTTTGTGCGGCGCAGGGGGAGACGAGGAGCAGGGCAGCAAGCAGGGCCAAGAAGAGCGGCAGGCAGCGAGGCATAGCGCAGTTTCTTTCTGCAAGGGTTTCACGGGGCTGAAATACCCGTCAAAGCCGCTCGACTTCCACCGCTTCGCCCGGCACGAAACGCATACGGATTTGGCAGCCGTCCAGCAGGTGCATTCCCATGCGCGGCTCGATGCCTCCTGCGAGGATGTCCACGTTTTGCGCCTCACCCATAAGAAGAACCTGAGCGGGATGCACCGTCGCTTCAATCCGGCTGCCATCGGGAAACTCGACCGGGCGTGTTCCGGTCTGCGGCAGGCCAAGCGCGGCAACATCGGCGGCAGGCAGCAAAAGCGTCTCGCCGAAGCCGGTGGAGAGCAGGACCGGGATTTTGCGCTCCTGCCCTTCCGCGCCTTGCACAACGATTGGAACTATTGGGCGCAGGTCTGCGCCGATTTTGCCGATGACCATGTTCGTGCTTCCTTTAATTTTACAATACCGTTATGGTGACAGTTCCACGGGCTTGATGTCCGCGTTGAGATTATAGGCATCCAGCAAGCCAGTTCCCAAAACCTGACAGTTGCACGACGGCGCGGGTCAACGGTTCCTAAGATTACTCTTGAAACCCTCCGCCAACAGTATAAGCCGCTTCATCTCCAGTCCGGCGCAGGTAAATGACGGCGCTGGGATGACGAGCGCGGAGCAAATTTCGGCCACTGATCTCGTCCTGCGAGATTTCGTAGTCCCCGAAGAGAACATCTATGAACAAAAAATCGTCCGGGTTCTCGCCGCTCAGGCGAGGCGCGATCTGTTCCTCAAGGACAACCCGGCCACGATCCACAGTGCTGATAGCGTTCAGTTCGGCGGTCATAATCTCTTCTTTCTACAAATCCAGCAGGATCGGCAGGATCATCGGGCGGCGGGCGGTCTTTTTATACAGGAACTTGGAGACGAACAGTTCACCGCCCAAAAACACTATCAAGTTCCGTCAGCACTTTATCAAACGCCGATTGGCTGAGGAAGCCAAAGGATTTAATAATTTCCGATTGGCTCAGATTATGAATCTTGTCGGCACGAATCAGGCTCTTTACCTGTATCTGGCCGGCTTCCATATCGGACGTATCAATAATGACTCCGATACTGCCGGCGGTCAAATTGGAGGTAATCGTCGCGACCAGCATGTCCGGCGACTGCCGAAGATGTTGGTCGGATGACAGAATCAGCACCGGACGCCGTTTGGCAGTGCTAAGGTCGGCATATGGAACTGCTATCAGCACAATCTCGCGCTGCTTAGGCATTGTTCCAGACCTCATCATCAATGGGATTGTCCCAGTAACTCATTGTTTTTGACGCCAGCCGCCGCAGTCCTTCCTGATCTTCACTTTCTGTATCTCGGACAAGCACAATCACTTCCACCGGCGTCCCCTGGTCAAGCCGCAGACGGGGAAGTGTCACTTCCCCGTCTGCGCCGACTTCAGCCTTGTATCTCATCGCTTGCATGGCATTCTCCTCAGCACAATTCCTACAAATCCAGCAGGATCGGCAGGATCATCGGGCGGCGGGCGGTTTTTTTATACAGGAACTTGGAGACGGCGTCTCTTAAGTCCTGCTGAACTACCATCCAGTCATTGTCTTCTTCGG
This sequence comes from uncultured Armatimonadales bacterium, assembly GCA_964249345.1. Lineage (GTDB taxonomy): Bacteria > Armatimonadota > Armatimonadia > Armatimonadales > Capsulimonadaceae > JANXMY01. The sequence goes on from CAXUBO010000039.1 coordinate 8,110, forward strand.
GCAGGTTCTTGATCTTGTTGATAATGACCTGCTTGATTTCTTCCACTAATTCTTCCGACTGGTCCATGTAGACAAAGCCGCGCGAGATGACTTCAGGGCCGCTGACAATCTCGCCGGTTTCCTGGCTGATGCCGACAACCAGAACCAAGAAGCCGTCCGAGCCGATATGCAAACGGTCGCGCAGAACAATCTCGCTCACGTCGCCGATGCCGGTGCCGTCAATCAGAACCGCGCCGCTTTTCTCGACGCGCCCGATGATGCCTGCGACATCTTCGCCGACTTCGATAATATCGCCGATCTCCGCCCGAATGATGTCTTCCGGCGGCCAGCCCATGTCTTCCGCCATCTTCGCGTAGCGGTGCAGCATTCGGTACTCGCCGTGGACCGGCATGACATACTGCGGCTCGACCAAATTGAGCATCAATTTCAGCTCTTCCGCGTAGCCGTGGCCGGAGACATGGACACTGGAAACGCTGTCGTAGTAGACATTCGCGCCGCGCCGGAACAGATGGTTGATCGTCCGGTACACGGCATCTTCGTTGCCGGGAATAGCCGACGCCGACAAAATGACCGAGTCGCCTGAAACGATCTTAATCTTGCGATGCTCGTCCTGGGCAATTCTTGAAAGGCCCGCCATCGGCTCGCCCTGGGACCCCGTGGTAATGACCGTCACCTGCTGCGGGAAGTAGTCTTCGATTTCATCCGCCCGAATGCGCGTGCCTTCAGGAATACGCAAATAGCCCATCTGCTGGGCCATTTCCATGTTGCGCTCCATGGACCGGCCCATCAGCGCAACTTTGCGGCCATACTTGACCGACATGTCAATTGCCTGCTGGACCCGATGCACATTAGACGCGAAACACGCCAAAATAATGCGCTTTTGCGAGTCCCGGAAAATCCGGTCAAACGAGTCGCCGACAATGCGCTCCGACGGCACAAAGCCGGGCCGCTCGACATTAGTACAGTCCGACAGCAGGACCAAGACCCCTTCCTGGCCGATGCGGGTCAGGCGGGCAATGTCAAAGAGCTGCCCGTCTACCGGCGTCTGGTCAAACTTGAAGTCGCCCGTATGCACCAGCGTCCCCGCCGGCGTATGTACGGCAAAGCCGACAGCGTCGGGAATGGAGTGCGACACCCGGAACGGCTCAATGTCAAACAAGCCGACTTTAAACCGATCTTCGGCGCTGAACGTGTGCAGCTTAGCGCGGTCCAAGACGCGGTACTCGCTCAGCTTGCCTTTGGTGAAGCCGATGGTCAGCCGCGTGCCGTACACAGGAACATTAAGCTGCTTCAGCACAAACGACAGCGAGCCGATATGGTCTTCGTGGCCGTGGGTCAGGATAATTCCCTTGACCATTTCCTTGTGTTCCAGCAAATAAGAAATGTCGGGGATGACTAAATCTACGCCTAATTGATCTGCACCGGGGAAGGCGAGGCCGCAGTCAATGACGATAATCTCGTCCCCGCAGCGGATGGCGGTCATGTTCTTGCCGATTTCCCCGATGCCGCCGAGCGGGATAATTTGCAGTGTTTTCGTGTTCGCTGCCCCGGCAGGGGCAGTTTGAGAGGTCTTGGCGCTTGTTTTCGCGCCGCTTTGCTTTTTGGTTGGTGTTTTAGTTGATTGTGTTGTCATAATATGTTTTGCTTCCCGGCACTGGAAGTGCCGGTCTACTTTGGAGTGTAAGTCGAGGCGACTACAGATAAAAATAATTGTAGGCCATCCTAATCTTTAGTCGCTTCGACTTTCACTCAACAATAGACCGGCACTTCCAGTGCCGGGTTCTTATCTTTATACGCGCAGTAACCCATAGTCTTTCAGCGCTGCATGGATAAGCGCCCGCTCTTTCTCGCTGGCATCCACCAGGGGCAGGCGAACCCGGCTGTGAGGCAGCACGTCCATCATGGAAAGCGCAGTCTTGGTCGGGACCGGGCTGGGGGCGCTGAACATCGCTTTTGTCATCGGCAGCGTGCCGAGATGCAGACGCCGGGCGCGGTCCATGTCGCCTGCGAAGAACGCCTGGTGCATTTCCTGTAAATCAGGGCCGACGACATGAGAAATGACGCTGATATTGCCGACCCCGCCCAGTGCGAGTATCGGCAGGTTGACTTCATCCGCCCCGCCGTAAAGCTGAAAGCCGTCGGGGGCATTTAGTGTAATCTCGCCGACCTGAGCCATCAGGCCGCTGGCTTCTTTGACCGCAACAATGTTTTCAATTTGGGCGAGTCTCAGGACCGTCGCCGCTTCCAAATTAACCCCGGTACGGGCCGGGACATTGTACAGCACGACGGGAATCTCCGTCGCTTCGGCGACAGCCTTGTAATGCTGGTACAAACCCTCCTGCGAAGGCCGGTTGTAGTACGGCGTGACTACTAACAGGCCGTCCACGCCGGTTTCTTCGGCTTCCAGCGACAGCACCACAGTTTCCGACGTGTCATAGCTGCCGGTTCCGGCCAGAACGGTTGCTTTGAGGCCGACGGCGTCCTTGACGGCCTTGTACAGCCGCAGTTTCTCTTCCCGGTGCAGGGTCGCGCTTTCGCCTGTGGTTCCCGTCACCACCAGCCCATCCGAGCCGTGGTCGGCCAGCCACCGGGCCAGCCGCCCGGCCTCATCGTAATCCACATCTCCTGCCGCATCAAACGGCGTGACCATTGCAGTCAGCACCCGGCCAAATCTCGGTTCCATAGTCATTTCCTATCGCCTCAACAATCCCTGCGCGACTAAACTTTCCGCGATCTGCACAGCGTTCGTCGCCGCGCCTTTTCGCAGGTTGTCGCTGACCACCCAAAAGTTCAGGCCGTTGGGATTGTCCAAATCCTGGCGGATGCGCCCAACAAATGTCGTGTCCTTGCCTGCCGCCAGCAGCGGCATGGGGTACGCCCGGTACGGGTCCGCGCCGCCGGTTTCGTCCAGCACCGCCAGACCCGGCGCGTCCGCCCAGAGCGCCCGCGCCTCGGCAGGCGTCACAGGCCGCTCGGTCTCGACGCTGACCGCTTCCGAATGGCCCACCATGACCGGGACACGCGCCGCAACAATCGGCGTCACGCGCAGCGTGTCCAGTCCCATAATCTTGCGGGTCTCATGCACCAGCTTCATTTCTTCTGAGGTGTACCCCAAATCATCAAACCCGCCGATCTGCGGAATGACATTGGCCGCGATCTGCACCGAGAACACCGGTCCGGCCTGCGCCACCGCCCGGCCCGCCGCCAGCCCTTCATTTTGCAGTTTCAGCTCGTCCGCCCCGGCCCCGCCCGCACCCGACACGGCTTGATACGTCGCCACCCAAACCCGCGTGATTTTGGCGAAATCATGCAGCGGCTTCAAAGCAAGAACAAGCTGCGCCGTCGAACAGTTCGGGTTCGCGATTATCCCTTCATGTGTTTGCAGCGCTGCCGCGTTGACTTCCGGCACCACCAACGGCACGTCGGGACGCATCCGAAAATCCGCGCCATTGTCAATCACCACCGCGCCGCGCT
>CAXUBO010000039.1:11593-28656 GCA_964249345.1 uncultured Armatimonadales bacterium
CTTGACTGCTTCCGGCCCAAATGTCACCGCCGCGCCTTTGTCCCCTTCGGTCCCGGCAAACAGGGCAATGTCCACCCCGTCAAACGCTTCAGGGGTCGTCGCCGACACCGCGTACTCGCGCCCGTCTACGGTGAGTGTTCGCTCGCTTCGGGCCAGCACCCGCACGTCCCGCGCCGGAAACCGCCGCTCCGCCAAAACGCGCAGCATTTCCTGTCCGACCACCCCCGCCCCGACAACCGCAATGTTGTAATCTGTCATAATTTCTGCCCTGCCAGAACTCTGCTTTTCGCCCGCGAAGCGACCCCTTTAATCACAGAAATAACATACTTGTTTTTCACCGTCGGATGCTTCAAGCACTCTGCAAGCAGTTCGCTTGCTTCCCTCAGATACTCCTGTCCCTCAGAGGCCGCGTACAGGTAAAAGTAAGGAACCAAAGGCTTGCCTGCGGCAGCAACCAGCGCTCGGCATTCTTCCACAAAGGGCGGCTCACCAAGAGTGACATAATCGCAGTAAAGCGTCCAGAACCGGATTTCCGAATGGTGCGGATAACAGCGGCCCGCTTCGGCGAGAAGCGCTTGGTAACGCTCCCCCGCTTTATGAATGAACTCCAGCCCCAGCGCGTGGCCTGCATTGAAGCCGTAATCGGTACACTGCCAGTAAAGCACGGCCAGGTTGAGATAGGCTCCCAGAGGAGCGCACTCGGCTTGAATTATCTGCTCGTAGCCGTCCGCCGCCCGCACTAAACTCCCATTCATGTCTTCACGCACCGCGTCTTGTAATGACATCATCGTATCGCTCCTGCGGCATTAACGCCGGCATTAATGATCGTGCTGCTGCGAACCAGCACCCAAACTTGCCTTCCCCTGCCGAAAGCCTGTGTATATGCGTCAATCCCTGCCGCCGCCCCTTGCGCCGTAGTAAGTCCTGCGGCAACGGCATCCATTCGCACATTCGCGGGAGTTGCGCAGACTTGCTCAAAAAGACGTGCAAATCGCTCTTGTGAGGCCAAAGAGGAAGGGCTGACATGGCCTGCCTCGTCTCGAAAGATATGCGCCGCCCGGTTCCAATCAAATAAACATGTATTACGCACTCATAGTCCACACCCTGATAACCATAATGTTGTATTCAGATATAATTCTCGCCTCAGATAATGGCTACGCTGCAAGCGCCAACGCCTGCTGAACCGGCTGCGGCAGCTCCACGGCCAGAAAGCAGTCGGAAGGATACAAATAATCCTCTCCGCCTGCGCGGGCAACAGACGCACCCGACTAAAATCTTCGCCCGCGCAGGCGGGCGCTTGCACTTCAAAGCCCTGCCGTTCAGGGCGGGGTATTGACGGCATCACTGCCGCCTAAAGTTGATAAAGCAAATGTGAGCAAACGCCGCAAGAGCCATCGGAAAAGTAATCGCAATAAAATGATTTCTTGTAAAGATGTTCGCCACGGAAGCAAATCCAATAAACAGGCAGGACCATCCCGTCTGCAAGTCCCTCTGCTTGTCTGTCAAACCCTTCAGCTTTGTCCACTTCATTGGCTGCCTCGTTTTTACTTCGCCGGCATTTCCCACGCCGGGATGGCCCGGCTTAACTGCTCGCAGAGCGTGTCCAGCCCCGCCCCTGTGCCGCCTACGCTTGCGCCGGCGGGCAGCGGCGGGCCGGGGGGCGTGATGTCGTCGGTCAGCAGCATAATTGGAATGCGGGCGGCTTCTTCTTCGGCTTTCAGGGCGGTCAGCAAATCAAATAGCTCGGCGTCGGGCATGGCAGTGTCAATTAAGATCAGGCCCGGCATTTCGGTAATCACAAATGCGACGGCTTCCGGGGCGGACTCTACTACGGTCAGCGCGATGCCGTGATCGGCGGACAATTCCGGCGCGGCGGTCTCAAAATCATGGCAGACCTGCATTTCGGAGCCGCAGACGACTAATGCCTTGTTTTCTTCAAACTTGCCGCCGAACGCGGCGGCCACCAAAGCGGGCAGATCGGACGGAGCCAGCGGCTTTTGCAGGAACGAGAACGCGCCGAGTGTCAGATCGCCGTGATCGGGGTTGCCCAGCACGGACACCACCACCAATGGGATCGGCGCGGTAGCCGGATCGTTTTTCAGCGCACGCAAGGCCCGCAGACCGTCCATCTGCGGCATCATCATGTCCAGCGTCACGGCGTCGGGCTTGTGCAGACGCGCTTTTTGCAGGCTTTCAGCGCAGTCCGATGCTTCCAAAGTCCCGTAGCCGCGCCGGTGCAGGGCGTGACGGATGAGGCTGCGGACATAAGGGTCCTCGTCCACAATCAGCACCAGGCCAATGCCGCGCTCCGGCAGCGCCACAGGCAGCGGCGCGGGGTGAGCGCTTGCTTCCAAAAACAGCGGCAGGGTAAAGTAGAACCGACTTCCGTGGCCCGGCTCGCTTTCCAGCCAAATCGCGCCGCCCATCAGCTCAATCAAAGTTTTGGCGATGACCAGCCCCAGCCCTGTCCCGCCGGCTTCGCGGGTGGACGTGTTGTCGGCGCGAAAAAACTTTTGGAACAGCTTCTTTTGGTCTTCAGGCGCGACTCCAATCCCGCTGTCGGCGACGCAGGTGGTGACGCCGGCCTCGCCGGTCATTTCCAGGCTCACCTTGACCCAGCCGCCTTCTGGGGTATACTTGATGGCATTGGAAACCAAGTTGGTTAAAACTTGGGTGACTTTGTCGGCGTCGCCGCGCACCGGCGGGATCGTTTGGGGCAGGGCGGCGTCCATGCTGATGCTTTTGGCATCAGCGGCGGCTTTCATCAGCCGCAGCGTGTCGGCGACAATTTTGCAGTAATCAATCGGCTCGTGCTTGATTTTGAGCGTCCCGGACTCAATGCGCGAGATGTCTAAAATGTCATTGATTAAATGGGACAGCCGGGTCGTGCTCAGCTGGATAATGCCTAAAAACTCGGCCTGCAAGTCGGTCGTCTCGCCCGCCGCACCTGATAAAAGCAGGTCCGTATAGCCTTTCAGGCTGGTCAGGGGCGTCCGAAGCTCATGCGAAACGACGGAAATAAAATCCGTCTTCATCTTATCGAGTTCACGCTCGCGCGTGATGTCGCGCAGGGCGATGATGCGGCCAATCGTTTCCGTGCCGTCTTCCCCCGCGACCGGGGCCGTATAAAATTGCAGACACCGGCGATCCGGCGTGTCCAGCGCGATGATTTCTTCGGCCACGGTCCGGGTCTCGGTCGGGGCAAGCGCAGCCAGCCGGTGGGAAAGACTGTCAATCAATAATGGCCGCGCTTCTTCCAGGGTGTGGTGCAGCAAAAGCTGAGAGCGGACGCCCAGCAGCTCGCCGAAGCGCCGGTTGACCAGCACAAAGCAGCCGCTGGAATCCAGCATGGCGATGCCGTCATTGGCGGCGTTCAGCACAGCCTCAAATCGGTGGTTCAGCGCGGCCAGCGTCTGGTTCTGCTCCCGCAGGGCGCTTTCGCGCGATGCCAGCACGTCGGCCATGTGGTTGAACACGCGGGCCAAATCGGCAAACTCATCTTCCGAGCTTGGCACAACGCGGGCCTGGTAGTCGCCTCGCTCAATCCGCTCCGCGCCGCGCCGAAGCTGCTCCAAATGCAGCGTAATGGAATAAGTCAGCAGCCGCCCGATCACCAGCGCCGGGATCAGCACCAGCGCCATGCCGAGCATGTAGTCCCGGAGCTGTATCTGGTCGCCGTGCAGATGGATGACCAGAATCCCCAGCGCCAGCATAAACGCCACCGGCACGAGGTAAGCCAGCACAATCCGGTTTGCGATTTTGCGCCCAAACGTCATAATTATGCCATCAAATCCAGCAGCATTAGAATACCCGAAAACCCGCACAATCGTGGTCATTCCCACCTACAATGAAGCCGGCAACATCGAGAAGATCACCGAGGAAGTTCTGAAGCAGCCCGCCCTCGTGGACCTGCTCATCGTAGATGACAACTCGCCCGACGGCACCGGCCAGCTCGCCGATGCGCTTGCTGCGTCGCCCCACACCGCGGGCCGTGTCCATGTTCTGCACCGACCCGGCAAAGAAGGTCTCGGACGCGCCTACCTCGCCGGCTTCGCCTGGGCTTTGGACGCTGGGTATGATGCCGTGGTTGAGATGGACGCCGATTTATCCCATGACCCGCTTTACTTAAACAGCATTTCAGAAGCCGCCGCAAGCGCCGACGTTGTCATCGGCTCGCGCTATTTGAATGGGATTTCGGTCATCAACTGGCCCCTGAGCCGCATTCTCTTGTCCTGGGGCGCGAACTGGTACGTCCGCACCGTCACGCGCCTCCCTGTCAACGACTGCACTTCCGGCTACCGCCTGTATCACCGGCGCGTTTTGGAGTCTTTGGACCTGCCTAGCGTCCGCTCCAACGGCTACTCGTTCCAAGTGGAAATGACTTTTCGCGCCCAGCTTTGCGGCTTTGCGATCACCGAAGTCCCAATCATCTTCATGGAGCGCCGCGCCGGCCAGTCCAAGCTGTCCAAAGGCGTCGTTTGGGAATCACTCCTCATGCCATTAAAGCTGCGCTGGCACGCGCGGGCGATGAAACAGGGGATGGACAGGAAATAAAAAAGGTCCTAAAATTACCGACAGCACAAAGCCGCTTTGTGCGGTATCATAGTGCAAGTAACGATATACTGCTTGTTTTATCCAAGCATAGAATGCAGGGTGAGCGATTTGCGTCAAACTCTAAACTCAAAGACAGCAGAACCAAGTAGGCGAGGCTTTACGCTCATCGAGCTGCTTGTTGCGATTGCTATCATTGCCGTACTGGCGGCGGTTTTGTTTCCTGTGTTTCAGCGTGTCCGCGAGAATGCCCGCCGTGCCTCCTGTGAGTCCAATCTCAAGCAGCTCGCCGTCGCTTTCACCCTCTACACGCAGGATAATGACGACACCATGCCGGGAGCCACTGATGGGCCGCAGGGAACAAGTATTTCAGGCGGGTGGGTATTTTACACAGCACTTGGCAGTGGTCTTAGTCATGCCATGTTTGATGTGACGCGAGGGAGCGTTTGTCCGTATGTTGGAAATCGTGAGGTCTTTGTTTGCCCTGATGATAGTATCGGCCAAGCAAATGGGCTGTCTTATGCGCTCAACTCCTGCACGGTAGACACCTCCGCCGACATCAATACAGTTTCGGGTACGTCTGCCAGTATTCCGCAGCCACGGCGAGGCAAGACACTCGCGGCCTTCGAGGCGCCGGCGGGCGAGATTTTACTTGCGGAGGAGGCGGCGGACTTAGGATACTGGCAGCCTGCGTCCACCAATGACGGCTATTTCAGCTTATTCTACGGGGACAGTGTTTCTGTGCGGCACACCGATGGCTCTAATGTGTCTTTTCTGGATAGTCACGTCAAATGGTACAAGTTTTCCCAAGCGGCTGCGTCTACCTCCCGGAACGGCGGTGATGTAATCAGCAGTCTGCAAACAGGCGGCGCTCCATTCGTCCCGTCCATTCACAATGGCGGAGTCTGCCCCTAAAACCCGCCACAGCTTCTTAAAGCAAGTTTTCCAGGCCGTACACTAAGTCGCCGCCGTTGGCGGCCAAGACGGGCGCTTGGCGGATGGCGAGGAGGACGCCGGGCATGAAGGATTTGCGGTCGATGGAATCGTGGCGCAGGGTGAGCGTCTGGCCGGAACCGCCGAAGAGGACCATCTGGGACGCAACGAAGCCGGGCAGGCGGACGCTGTGGATGGGAACGTCCCCCGCCCCCTTGCCGCCGCGTGCGCCGGGGATTTTCTCGAACGCGCCTTCGGGAAGCGCGGCTGGGACGGTTTCGGCGCGGCCTTCGGCGATCATTTCGGCGGTCTTGGCGGCAGTTCCCGAAGGGGCATCCAGCTTTTTCTCGTGGTGCATCTCGATAATCTCGGCGTCCGGCAGAAAGCGGGCGGCGTCGCGGGCGAAGCGCATCAGCAGAACCGCGCCGATGGCGAAGTTCGGGGCGATCAGCGCCCCTAATTCATACTGGCAGCACAGCTCGCGGACAATGGCGATGTCGGATTGGGACAGGCCCGTGGTACCGACAATCGGAACGACGCCCTGAATGAGCGCCGCCTCGATGTTATCCACAATGGAGTCGGGAACCGAAAAGTCCACCAGCACGGCGGGCTTGGCCGACGCCAGCATGTCGGCGAGGTTGTCACCTCTGCCGATTTCGGCGACAAGCTCTAGGTCATCCTCGGCCTGCACGGCGGCCACGGTTTCCCGGCCCATCCGGCCTGCCGCGCCGGCCACGGCGACGGTGATTTTTTCTGCCATACTTGGTTACTTTTCCAGCTTCGGGCCGACGGTCGCCTGTGCGTAAGCGTCCCGCCCGAACAGGTACTCGGCCACTTCGGCGATGTCGTCCAGCGTGACTGCCGTAATTTTTGCCATCGTTTCGTCAATCGGGATGACCCGGTCGTAGACCAGCTCGTTGCTGCCGATGCGGCGCATCCGCGAGTTCATGCCTTCCTGGCTCATCACGACGCTGCCCCGGAACTGGTTCTTGGCCCGGTTCAGTTCGGCTTCGGTGATGTTGTTTTTGCGGACGTTGGCGAACTCGGTCTTGACCAAATCAATCACCTGCTCGGAAGTCGCCGGGCTGGTTCCCGAATAGACCGCAAAGTAGCCGCCTTCCCGAAACGACTGGGCATAAGAGCCGATGGAGTACGCCAGCCCCCGCTTTTCCCGGATTTCCTGAAACAAGCGGCTGCTCATGGAGCCGCCCAGCACGGCATCTAAAATGGACAGCTTGTACTTATCGTCGTTCATCTGCGAGTAGCCGGGTGCGCCGAGAACCAAATTGACCTGCTCGATGGACTTTTCCACATAGGCCGTGCCGGGGACAAACTGCGGGGTCGTGTCCGGCTCGCGCCAGTCTGATTTTCGGCCCGTCAGATGCCCGAAGCGCTCGCGGACCATCTCGACAATTTCTTGATGGTTTAAGTTGCCTGCGGCGGCAATCACAATGGTATCCGGCGTGTAATGCCCTTTCATGTACCCTTTCAGGTCATCGGAAGACAGCGCCGCGACTGTTTCGGGCGTCCCGATGACGCTTTTGCCCAGCACATGTCCCGGCCAGAGCGTTTCGGTGAACACGTCATGGACTAAGTCATCGGGCTCATCGTTGCGCCGTTTAATTTCTTCCAGAATGACGTTTTGCTCGCGCCCTAATTCTTCCGGGTCAATGATCGAGTTCAGGAATAAATCGGAAAGCACGTCCACGGCCAGCGGCACATGCTCGGACAAAATCCGCACATAGTAGCAGGTACTTTCTTTGGACGTAAACGCATTGATGTCGCCGCCGACGGAGTCAATTTGGTCTGCGATCTGCTGGGCGGTGCGCGTCGGGGTTCCCTTGAAGAGCATATGCTCAATCACATGGGAAATGCCGCGCACGTCTTGGGCTTCATCGCGTGCGCCGACGCCGACCCAGATGCCTAAAGCGACCGACTGCACATAAGTAATATTTTCCGTGACGATGCGGACGCCGTTCGGAAGCACTTCACGCTGTATCATAAAATGGTTAAATCCTGACTGTTAGATTGGAGTGTGAGTTTTGGTGTGTGAGTTACTGTCTTAGTATACCCCGCTAACCTTCCCGCCTGCCACCGGGTTCCGCAGAATTGCCGGGGCGAGGCGCAGGAGGCCAAACGCCGGGGCTATCCGGCAGCGCAGGAGGCAAAATACCCTTTGCCTCACGCCAGAAACCAAGTGCCGTTTGATAAAAAGCATCTGCTTCGGCACGGCTGTCGAAAGCGCATTTTGGAATATAAAACGCACGGAGCCAACCTACAAAGTAGAAGTAGTTGGCTTCTTCTCGGAGAGCGAGAAAAACACGCCAGGATGATTTGCGTTCAAAGAACGCTTTATAATAGCAGAATTGAGGACTTATGGTTATTGTTATTTTGGGTGTCAATTTAGCTGCCAGTGCTGTTGCTAGAAGAAGACCAAGCGTGACTTCGCTGATAAGAAACAGATAAGTTACGCCGACAATGGGCAGAAAATAAAGCTTTAGTATATGTTCGGCTTTTGATCCATGTTTTGTGTGGTAAAGCGCGACAGAAGACCCGATAAAAGGAGCAGCTAAAAGCAAGACCAAAACACACCTACCGATCAATGTTTTAGTCGCACGGCTGCTTATTATGTGCCAGTAATCTACCAGGGAAAGTCGGAATGAAACTGTCATCGGCGGCCTCAGCCGCAGAAACAGGCGGCGGAGAGTAATTCTCCGCCGCCTGCTGTTTGTCCTGCTGAAAGGCTATAGAAAAAGGCTTTCACGGGGCTGAACCCCCGTGCTTTAAAGGGCAATTCCCCGCCTGCGCGGGCAAAATGCCAAATCAATAAAAGTCTTAATATCTTCGCCCGCGCAGGCGGGAGTTTGCACTTCAAAGCACGGGGGTTCAGCCCCGTGAAGCACGCTTGCCGGCGAATCGTTTACATCTTCCCCGACCCGCCGCTCATAGACCCAGCCATTGCACTGCCCATGCTCACGGGCGCAGGCTCAGAGCCGTTGGCTTCGCCAAGCGTGCCGTTGGCGTTCTGAGAACGCACTTCTGCCGGACGGGACGCGCAGGTGGGGTCAATGCCCGCCAGCATCATGCCCTGACCGTTCGATTCGTGGGCGCGAAACGACGGCGGGTCGGCGGGGTCGCGCATCTGGATCAGAATGGTCGTGCGGGGGGCGTCGCTTTCGTTGATGCCGGAGCCGTGGATGGTCAGGTACGAGAAAAACAGGGCGTCGCCGGCACGGGCTTCAATCGGGACAGCATCGGACAGCGGGTACTCATCCAGCGGCAGATGCCAGGAGCCTTCCGGGTTGTGCGGCAGCATTCCAAGTTTGTGGGAGCCGGGAACGACCCGGACGCAGCCCCGGTTTAAGGGCGCATCGTCAAAGTGGACAATCGCGGCGATCATGGAATGGTTCTCATGCGGGAAAAACGGCGCGTCTTGGTGCATTGGGAACGGTGCGCCTTTCTCCGGCGGCTTGATGAACATTTTGGTATGGTGGAGCTGCACATTCGGCCCAACGATGTCGGTGGCGGCCTCAGCCAGACGCTCATTCACCAGCAGGCGGGTGAAAGCAGCGCTTTGGAACTGGACATCGTGGCAGTGCAAAAGCTGGGTTTGCTTGCCCATCGAAACGGCGGCAGCGCTGCCCCAGGCGGCATTGGTGTCCCGGATCGCGCTCAGGCGGCGGCTCAGGTCGTGCGCTTCTTTGCGGTACGCGGCCGCTTCTTCCGGGGAAAGCAGGCCGGGAACGAGAACGTAGCCGTTGTCGGCATAAAATTGTTTTTGTTCGGGTGTCAGCATGAAAGGTCTCCTTATAAGCATTATGGACCTACCCCGTCTCGTTCCTATGCCTTTGGCATTACTTCGTATCTGCCGCTTGCGGCGGGGTGGGTTTCTCATCTTACCGCTTCGCTTGAAAGTTGTCTTTAGACCAAATCGCCGAGGTTTTGGACATTTGGGACAGGGAATAACTCTGGATGACGACGTACTTCTCCCGGCGGACTGCCGAAATGCGCTGTGAAGACGCGGGTAAAGTGGTGAATGTCCGGGTAGCCGACCGACGCCGCGATTTCTTTGAGCGGCAGCGCCGAGCGCAGGATCAGCCCTCGCGCCCGGTCCATCCGGGCATGGGTGATGTAGCGGGCAGGCGCTTTGCCGGTGAACTTTGTGAACACGCGGGACAACTGGCGCGGCGACAGATGCACCTGAGCGGCGATCTCCGGCAGCGGCAGCGGGCGGCTGAGGTTGTCGTGGATAAAGCGCACGGCGAGACGCGCGGACAAGTCGCCTGGCTCCGATGCCGCCTCTTCCGGCACGTCCCGCCGCTCCGCGCCGGCCTGGGCAATGCCTAAAAGCAGCGCCGTCGCCAGCAGCTTCCTTTGCTCTTCCCCGGCCAGCCCCGGCGGCTCCCCCGCCGCCGTTTCCAGCGCCACCCACAGGGCGGCAACGGCGAGGCTTCGCGCGGCAACAATCGGCGACTCCGCAAAGGCCCGCAGCAGCGCGTCGGCCTCGCCGTTTGAATGCCCCGGCGGCGTCCACTGGAACGACACCCAGCGCAGCTCCATGTCCGGCTTGCCGGTGTTGACAATCTGGTGCATGACGCCGGGCCGGGCAACAAACACGTCTCCCGGTTCAATCACATGCGCCTGGCCCTGCACAATAAATTTCCCCTGCCCGTGTGCGCCGACCTGGCAGGCTTCAAAGAACGTATGCCGGTGCGGCCTGTTATCCGCTAAGTTGCGGTCGTAGGCCCATTGCAGCACTTCCACCGTTCCCGTCCCCAGCGGCATCCGCCCCCTGTCCCGGTTCAGCCGCTCCGTCCAGTCCATTAGCGGTCTTCCCTGTCATTAAGCACTTGGGCGCGGCGCAGGCGGCCAAACGCCGTCTTGAGCGGGTACATTCAGCGGAGTTCGTCCTGCTTTAGCACTGTGCCAGTAAGTGAGAGCTGTCTCAAAAAAGGCGTTTGCTTTTGTATCGTTGCGAAATGCCGTCTTCGGTATCGTAATGGCAGCAGGGAGATTCCTGCAAAAGCAGATGTAGTCGTCGGTATCGTGAACCGCAGTCACGTTCCGCCAGCGCGTTCGCTGAGACAAACCCCACTTTCTGCTGACAAGAAAGTTAGGCGTTACTTGCACCGTGCGTAGTTGCGACGAACAGCCGACCAAAACAGCGCCTATCACATAGCCACATAGATTGGCAACAAGATGAAGTCGAATTTGGAAAAGCGGAGGAAGCGGCGGCAACTGTGTTAGCGGCCAAGTGAGCGGATAATGAGCGAGCCACAGATTTATCAGACTGCTCATCGGGATCAGCAGCAGCAAGACGAACCACATAATTCGGGACAAGGGGGTCATATGTGCTAAACCTACCTGAAAACTTTTCTGCCATTGCCGTAATCCCATTTGGTAGTAAACTTCGTGCATCTCAGCCTCCGCCGCAGCGCAAAAAGGCGGCAGAGAATTATTCTCTGCCGCCTGGGTGCTTTCCTGCTTGTTCGTTTCCTTCATGCCGCACGGCGGGTTTCCAATGCCAAGAAGCCGATGTTGTTGGGGAATGGCGTTGATGAACGATGGCATTGATGAACGATGGCATGAATGCCCTCGCTGGGGAGCGCAGACGCTAATGACCCGCCTGCGCGGGACAAGAATAAATTTGTCTGTAATTTTCCGCCACGCAGGTGGCGGCTTGGCGCTTCGCCCCTCAGCGAAGGCGTTCACGCCATTGTTATCAACGCCATTGCTGAGAACAAAAAAGGCTGCCGTATCTCTACAGCAGCCTTTTCTATGATCATGCTTCAGCGCCGGGGGCGGAAGCGGGCGCGGGGGGCTTCGTCGTCGGCTTGGGCGAGCGGTTCCGGGTCGGGCTGAGTGAGGGGCGCAGACGCCGGGGCTACGTCACCCGTGCCTTCAGGGCGCGGAGCCTCGAAGTGGGCTGGGCGCTCGGAACGCTCGGACGGGCCACCGCCGTTGAAGCCGCCGCGTCCGCCGTTCGGACGATCCCCGCCGCCGGGCCTGTCTCCACGGTCGGGGCGCGGGCCACGGTCGCTGCCGCGTCCGCCGCGATCTCCGCCGCCGCTTCCACCCGGACGGGCGGGACGGCCCGGCTCCGGGTTCGCCGGGTCGAAGGGCTGGTCCAAACCACGCGCGGTCAGGTTGACACGGCCCTGCGGGTCTATCTCGGTGACGCGGACACGAAGCTTGTCGCCGAGTTTCAACACGTCTTCGGGCTTGCCGATACGCTCATCGGAGTCGGTCAATTGAGAGACATGAACCAGCCCGTCCTTGCCGGGCAGGATTTCCACGAACGCGCCGAACTGGAGGAACCGAACCACCGTTCCCTCAAACTCGTCGCCGGGGCTGAGAGTGCGGGTCAGGTCTTCCACGGCCTTCTTGGCCGCGTCGCCTGCCGCGCCGTCTACAGCGGCGATGTAGACCGTGCCGTCCTGCTCGATGTCGATTTTTGCGCCGGTGTCGGCGGTGATTTTCTTGATGGTCTTGCCGCCCGGTCCAATCACAAGGCCGATTTGTTCCGGCTCGATGTGCAGCGTAATGATGCGCGGGGCGTAATTCGAGAGGGTCTCGCGCGGGGCTGCAATCGCTTCGGTAATCTTGCCCAAGATAAACAAGCGGGCGTCGCGGGCCTGAGCGAACGCCTGCACGAAGACATCGCGCGGGACGCCGCCGATTTTGGTGTCAAGCTGCAAGGCCGTGATGCCTTCGGCGGTTCCGGCCACCTTGAAATCCATGTCGCCGGAAAAGTCTTCCATGCCTTGAATGTCGGTCAGGACTGCGTACTTGCGCCCCTGCCCGCCTGCGCCGCTGCCTTCCGGCCCTTCAATGAGGCCCATCGCAATGCCGGCGACGGGGGCTTTAATCGGAACGCCGGCATCCATCAGCGCCAAAGTTGAGCCGCAGGTGGAGGCCATCGAAGTGGAGCCGTTAGACTCCAAAACTTCCGAGGTCAAGAGCATCGTGTACGGGAATGTTTCGCGGGCGGGAATAACGGCCCGCAGCGCCCGCTCGGCGAGTGCGCCGTGGCCGATTTCACGCCGTCCGGGGCCGCGCATGGGCCGCGCTTCGCCGACCGAGTAGGGCGGGAAGTTGTAGAAGTGCATGTAGTGTTTTTCGCTGTCTTCTTCCAGCGTGTCCACCATCTGCGCGTCTTCTCCTGAACCCAAAACAAGCGTCGTGAGGACCTGCGTCTGGCCGCGTGTAAAGAGGCCCGTGCCGTGGACGCGGGGCAGCAGGCTGACTTCGCAGGTGATCTTACGAATGTCGGTCGTGCCGCGCCCGTCGGGCCGCTTGCCTTCAGTCAGGATCAAGTCGCGAAGCTGCTCTTTCACCACTTTGTCGGCGGCTTCTTTGACATCCGCGCCGTTGTCAGGGAACTCGTCTTTCAGGTCGCCCGCGACTTGGTTAATGAGAAGTGACAGGCCGGCCTCACGAGAAGACTTGTCGGGGTCCTGCAATCCTGAGCGGAGCATCGCCGCGAAGCGAGATCGCACGACTTCTAAAATCTCGGCGTGGGTATGGTGCAGGGGAATGTCGGTCTTCGCTTTGCCGACTTTCGCGGCAAGCTCCCGCTGCATGTCGCAGAGCTTGCGGCAGGCGTCGTGCGCGAAGTCCATCGCTTCCAGCATCTTTTCTTCCGTGACTTCCGATGCGCCCGCTTCCACCATCGCAATGGCGTCATCAGAGGCCGCGACGATCAAATCTAAAGGGCTTTCCTGCTGCTGCGGAAACGATGGGTTTAAGATAAACTGGCCGTCGGCATCTAAACCAACCCGGACGCAGCCGATGGGGCCGTTGAACGGGATGTCGGAGACCATCAGCGCGGCGGACGCCGCCGTGACGGACAGGACATCGGGCGAGAATTCCGGCTGATACGACAGCGGCATGGCGATGACCTGGGTTTCGTTCCTCATGCCGTAAGGGAACAGCGGGCGCAGGGGCCGGTCAATCAGGCGCGAGGTCAAGGTCGCTTTTTCGCCGGGCCGTCCGCCGCGCTTGACAAAGCCGCCGGGGATTTTGCCGACCGCGTATTTTCTTTCTTCATAATCGCAGGTCAAGGGAAAAAAGTCTAAGTTGGACTTGGGTTCTTTCGACATCGTCGCCGTGGCGAGAATAATTGTATCGCCGTTCGACAGCAGAACCGAGCCGTTGGCCTGCTGGGCGAGCTTGCCGGTGCTGATACGCAGTGTCGCGCCGCACCATTCTGTTTCAACAAATTGTTCCATGTGTGTGAGTTTCTTCAGAAAGAGACCCACCTCCTTGCTTCGCAGGGGTCCTCCCCAAAGGGGAGGACAAAGAGGGTTGTGTCGCCCGCAGGCTTGCTTGAAACTCTTTACCCTCCCCGAAGGGGAAGGTCGCCGAGGAACGAGGCGGGGTGGGTTCCTATCCCGCGCTGGGGACAGGCGAAATGAAATGCCGAAAGCCTCCCTTGCGCTTCTTCGCCGGGAGGCTTTTGGGAAAACTTAGTGCTTGCTGCGAATGCCGAGCTTGGCGACAAGCGCACGGTAGCGGTTGATGTCTTTGTCGGCCAAATAGTTCAGCAGACGCCGCTGCTTGCCGATCTGCACCATCAGCCCGCGCTGCGTGTGGTTGTCGTGGCGATGCACCTTCAGATGTTCGGTCAAATTCTTGATGGACGAGTTTAAAAGTGCAATCTGCACTTCCGGCGAGCCGGTGTCCCCTTCGTGCGTCTTGTTGCCGTCGATGACAACTTGTTTTTGTTCTGTGAGCAGAGCCATGTCGCTCTTTTCCTCCTGCGGTTCTGTTTTAAACTTTAGATAATCGTTTTACTTTACCTCATCACAGCCGCAGTTGTCAAGCGCGGCCCAGGCACAAGAAAAAGCCGCAGGCATGATGCCTGCGGCAGATAAACGTCAGCGGGCGCCTTGAAGCTCTTGTTCCGGCGCTTTCGGCTCCGGGGCGATCTCGCCTTTTTTCTTGGCTTCGCGCCGGCTCGTGTTGGAAATAAGCTGGTCCGGCAAGTCCTGCCACAGGCGGTACAGATGCACTACCGTCACAATGACCAGTGCCGTGACCGGCGCGGCGAACAGCGTTCCGACAATGCCGTCAATTTCCAGGCCCGCAAACAAAACAAACAGCACGACGACTTCATGCAGGCCGAGCGCACTGCCGACCAGCTTCGGGTACAGCACTTTGCCGCCCACTTCGTTGATGATCACAAACAGCAGCAGCACCGCGACTGCTGCAACAATCGGGCTGTGAATGTGCGTCGGGCTAATCAGCGCCACCAGAACTGCCGGGATCGCGCCGATGTACGGGCCGAACACAGGGATCAGCGACGCCACCACGACAAAAACGCCGATCAAAAGCCACGGGCCGAGACCGATCGCCAGGCAGCCCAGAGCCGCCGCCGCGCCCATGATCAGCGCGATAATGAGCTGGCCTGACACAAAGCCGCCCAAAATTCGGCTCGTGTCAGTCTCCCAGAGGTCCGCCCGGCGGGCCAAATCCGGCGGCAGCATCCCATTAAACTTTTCGCGCATGTCGGGGGCAAAGATCAGAAAATACAGGGCAATGAGCAGCACAATCACGGCCTCGGCCGCATCCGTAAACGAGCGCTGCAAGAGCGGCAGGGCGTCTTTGCCGATACGCTCGCCAATCGCCGCGACATTGGCCGGCGGGTGCTGAATGGTGTCGGTCAGGCTGAATTTGACATGACGCGCGGCCAGTTTCTGGTCTAGGTCTCCCGCCCGCACCAGCGCCTGCTGCTTATACTGAGGGAAGTTCTGGGTCACATCCTGCACCTGCGCCGTGATCTTGCCTTCCAGCGCCCACGCGCCCAGCCCAAAAATCACCAGCAGGCCGAGATACACCACCGTGACGCTCAGAGGCCGCGACAGGCGGGTGCGGCTGAGGCGCTCCACCAGCGGGCTGAGGGCATACGCTACCAGCCCGCCCAGCGCAAACAGCAGCAGCGTATGATGCACCGACATCGCCAGGCGCACCGACGCCGCAATGAGCGTCAGCAGCAGCAGCAACGTAGCGACAACAACAAGAAGACGAGTCCATTTATCCGTGCTTTTATCCATGACGCTCTTGTACCCAAAAACAGAAAAGTCACCCGGCACCGAAAGAAACCGTGCGTTTCAACATAGGGTCTTAAATTTCTTGCAATCGCTCGGCGTTTTTGGTATGATTAAGCAGCCTGCACGCGATGAATCGCCCGTTTTCGTACCCTGCCCTGAACGGCAAGGCTTTAACAAGGCAAGCCCCCGCCTTCGCGGGCGAAAAAACACTCCGGCAATCGGCTCTTCTGCCCGCGCAGGCGGGAATTTGCCCTTTAAAGCACGGGGGTTCAGCCCCGTGTTCCATCTCAGGAGACGCCGCCATGATTTTCCGCTTCTCGCTCGGCCTTCTTTTTGCGACGCTTGCCTTTGCAGCCGCCATGCCCCTTCACGCCGCCCCTGCCGCTTCGGCTCCGGTTGACTCAGTGACCTATCATATTGAGCGATACAACCAGCAGATCACTGTGAAAGATGCAGACGAAGAAACGCTGGCAACATGTACCACCGCGACGCCAGAGATTCTCGCCATTCTCACGAAAGTGGTGCCACATCAACTCTTGTTCACGCTGGAAGATCAAGGCGGCAAGCAGCTTTGGTCAACGCCCATCCCCGTCATCTCCCCTGCGAAGTTCAGCTTCCAATACAGCACCGACATAAGCGGGACTAAGATTTCTGTAACTCATCAGCAAAAAGATACTTCCGACTCCACCCAACCACCGTTTTCACGCGCAGTAATTGTTATTGGCTCAGATGGTCGCCCAGTCAGCATGAGCGATGGTCACAAAACATACAACTTCGCGGTTACCCCAACCGGCGGCTCTATCACTGGTCCCGATGGAAAAATTCTCGTGCAAAAAGGCAAAAATGGCATTGATGTCAGCGGTCCAGAGGGGAATGCAGCGCATTTGAATCCGGACGGCACTGGGACAATGCAGATTAATGGAACGGACATTGCAATCACCAAAGTCACTAAAGACGGCAAGACATACCAATCGTTTCCCTGGAACGGCCACAAAGTGCTTGTGGAGCAGTCCTGCACTTGGAGCGTGACGACCGATGGCGATTTAACTGTCAATGCGCCAAGCACCGCCAAAACAACCGCAAGCAAATGACGCGCGGAAGATAAGGGACAAAAGAGCCACGGGTTGAAAAGCCACGGGTTGAAACCCGTGGCTGGAAAGCGCCCGCCGTCGAAGCGACGTTCAGAGTGTCAGGAATGGCCTTCTTGTTCTTACGTCCCCTGGACGTTGGGCACTTTTCAGCCACGGGTTTCAACCCGTGGCTTTTCAACCCGTGGCTTTTCAACCCGTGGCTTATCCGCTGTCCTGCGCCAGACGCTCGGCGATGCCGGCGACATCGGCGGCCATTTGCGACACTAAAGCGTCGAGGCCGCTGAACTTTTGTTCATTACGAACCTTGAAGCGGAAGTCTAAGGCGAAGGGCTGGCCGTACAAGTCGGAGCGGAAGTCGTCCATCAGAAACGCTTCCACTTTGCGGCGATTGTCGGTGTCGGTAGTGGGGTTGGTGCCGACGCTGACGGCGGCGCGG
>CAXUBO010000040.1:0-1811 GCA_964249345.1 uncultured Armatimonadales bacterium
GCCGGACATCATAGATATTTGTGTTCCGACGCCCCTGCATAAAGAATATGTGGAGCGGGCGGTGGCGGCGGGGCTGGCGATCTTTGTGGAAAAGCCGCTGGGACGGACGCTGGCAGAGTGTGATGCGATTGTGGCGGCGGTGGAGAACGCGGGCGTGCCGGCGGGCGTGGGCCATGTCGTGCGCTTTTTCCCGGAGTATGCCGAGGCCAAGCGGCTGGTGGATGCAGGCGCGGTGGGAACACCGGCGGCGGTGCGGACGGCGCGGATGGGTGGGTTTCCGCAGATTACGGGGCGTCCGAACTGGTACGCGGACCCGGCGCAAAGCGGGGGCGTGGCGCTGGATTTGATCCTGCATGACTTTGACTGGCTGCGGTGGACGTTCGGCCCGGTCTCGCGCATTTTTGCCCAGGGGCTGTGGGGCAGGCCGGAGCATGTGGGGAAGCTGGATTATGCGCTGGTGACGCTGCGGTTTGAGTCAGGGGCCGTCGGCCATGTGACGGGGTCGTGGGCGCATCCGGGCAGCTTTCGAACGACGCTGGAAGTGGCGGGGGACGGCGGGCTGATCGCGCATGACTCAGCCCAAAGCGTGCCGCTGCTGTCGTCGCTGCGTCAAGCGGGAAATACCGGGGGCGGGGTGGCGTTCCCGGAAAGCCCGATGGCCCCGGCTGATGACCCCTATTACAAAGAATTGGCGGCGTTCGTGTCGGCGCTTCAAACGAACTCCCCGATGCCGGTGACGGTGTATGAGGCGCGGGAAGCGGTGCGGATCGGGCTGGCGGCGCTGGAGTCCATCACAACAGGAAAGTTGGTGACTCTGTGAGCAGTCTCAAAATCGGCATTCTGTCGTTCGCGCACATGCACGCGGTTTCTTACGCCGCTGCGCTGGCGGCACACCCGAACGCAGACTTTGTGGGGATTGCAGATGCCGACCCGGAGCGCGGGCGGCGGCAGGCGCAGGCGTTCGGCACGCGGTTCTTTGCAAGCGAAGCGGCGCTGCTGGATGAAAACTTAGACGGCGTTGTCGTCACCAGCGAGAACGTGCATCACCGGCGGTTAGTAGAAATGGCAGCAGGCGCGGGCGTCAAGGCGATCCTGTGCGAAAAGCCGCTGGCGACAACGCTGGAAGATGCGCGGGCTATGGTTGAGACGTGCCGGACGGCGGGTGTCACGCTGGCGACAGCGTTCCCGTGCCGCTACTCGCCGGCCTACCAGCGGCTGCGCGAGCAGGTGTCGGCGGGCGCGATTGGAGACGTGCTGGCGATTCGCGGCACGAACCACGGCAAAATGCCCGGCGGCTGGTTTACCGACCGGGCGCTGTCCGGCGGCGGCGCGGTCCTTGACCACACGGTCCATGTCGCGGACCTGAACCGGCACCTGCTGGGCCGTGATGCCGTGGAAGTCTACGCGGAAATCGGCCACGGATTTTACCATGAGGAGTGGGAAGACACCGGATTTTTATCCATTCGCTATGCGGGCGGCGTCTTCGCAACCCTGGACACAAGCTGGTCTCGGCCTGCTGCTTATCCGACCTGGGGCGATGTGACGCTGCAAGTGCTGGGAACAGGCGGGGTTCTGGAGCTGGATATGTTCGCGCAAAATTTAGCCCAGTACGGGGCAGAAAATCCAGGAGCCGCCTGGGTCAACTGGGGCAGCGACACCGATGCCGGCCTGATCGCAGACTTTCTCACGCTTGCCGCCGGGCAGCCTGCGCCGCTGCTGGCCACCGGCGCAGATGGGCTGGCGGCGCTTGCTGTGGCCCTTGCGGCGTACCGTTCCGCCGCGCTTGGCGCACCCGTTCCCGCGAACCAGCC
>CAXUBO010000040.1:1911-23261 GCA_964249345.1 uncultured Armatimonadales bacterium
TCTTTTAACCTGCCGTCAATCCCTCTGTGTTTCCGCCTGCCTAAATCCAGGTAAACTCTTTCTACGTTACACTCTCGTAGAAAGAGAACCCTGGAATGCAAAACGGCGATCAAAACAAGCAGCCGGACCCGGCGGGCGATGCGCTGGCCCCGCCTGCCCTGCCCGGCATTACCCTCACGACGCCGGCGCTCAGCCGGGGACCAAACAGCGCGGTCTACCGGGGCTGGGACCGAAGGCATCGCTACGATGTGATTGTGAAAGTCCTGCAAACCGGCGGCGACCCGGTGGCGGCAGATCGCTTCCGGCGCGAGGCGGCGGTCATGGCGAAGCTGCGCCACCCAAATATCGTGGCGCTGTACGAGTTCCACGACGGCAATCCGTCGGCGCTTGTGATGGAATATGTGCCGGGGCAGACGCTGGATTCTTTGATCAGCAGTGAGGGGCCGCTTTCCGTGTCCCGCGCGGCTCAGATTGTGGAAGCAATCGCGGCGGCTTTGGACTGCATTCATGCCGAAAACGTCATACACCGGGATGTGAAGCCGACAAACATCCTGCTGCCCAAGCACGGCCCTGCCCGGCTTACTGACTTTGGCGTGGCTCATGTGGATACGACCACCGCGCCGCTGACGATCCACGGCGACATGCTGGGGACCATTGAATACGCGAGCCCGGAACAAGTGGAAGGAACAAGTGTTCCCGACTCCCGCAGCGATGTGTATTCCCTGGCGGCTGTCGCCTACTTCGCGCTGACGGGAACGCCCCCGTTTCCCGCGGTGGACAGCAGCACGCAGGCCCAGCTTTCAGTCATGCACCAGCAGGTCTTCTCTGAGCCGCCGCCGCTGCCCTCGCGCCGCGCGGGCATTGCACCGGGCATTGATGCTTGTGTTCGGCGCGGCCTGGCAAAAGACCCGGCGGCGCGTTATCCGTCGGCGGGCCAGTTTGCGTCCGCCCTGCGTTCCGCCGTGGTTGCCGCGTCCGGCGCCCCGGAACAAGGCGCGATTGCCGTAAATGCTCGGCGCAGCTACGCGCTGACCGGCGCCCTGGTCAGTGCGGTGGTGCTGGCCGGCGGCGCGGTTTTGGTTTGGAACCATGAACAGCCTGCGCCGACGTCAGCCTCCGTGCGGCCTGCCCCGCCTCTCGCAGCCGCTCAGCCGCCTGCTGCAAAACCGTCCGCCGCGCCGGAGCCGAAACCTGCCGTGCCGCTGAACGCCAAGCCAAACGTGAGCCGTGTTGCAGCGGTTCCTGCATCCCGCGTCCTGCCCCCCCGCCGCGCTTTGCCCGCCACTGTCAGGCACGTTCCGCTTGCCGGCTACGCTCCGCCTGTCGCCTCGGCGGCGCACGCTTCGGCTCCGGTGCGGGTCGCCAAACGTGATGTGACGCAGAGGCCGAAGTTTCGGCGTCATCCGGCGATCATTGCCTCGCGTCTGAACCCAGCGCCTGTGCATCTGGCAAAGCCGAAGAGCGCCTCGGCAGTTCTCTTAGCGTCCTCGGCCCAGCCCGCCCCAGCGCCCGGCCTGGCCTGGCTTTCGGTCTATGCCCGCCAGAATGTCTTGTCGCCCAGCGGGGCTGCCCAGACTCAGGCGATTTCGGCCCGGCAAGTAACAGTGGATGGAAATCCGATGCCGGCCCTGGCCTCTGGAGGCTGGGCGGCAGTCCCATCAGGCCGGCATTTGGTCGCTTTCGCGCCATCGGGAGACTCCGGGTTCGGCCCCAGCCCCGGCCTGTGGGTGACGCTTGCTCCCGGCGCTCATGTCAGCCGCCAGATTTTGCTGCCCGCTGCGTCGCCGCTTCTCGTGGCACCTCAAACACAGACCAGTCCGGTGCTGATTGCCTCGGCGCCTCCTGCCGTGACCCCTGCCGCCCCGCTGCCGGTTCCCGCGCCGCCTGCCGCTGTACCGCCGCCTGCTCCTGTACCGGCGGCGGTCCCTCAGCCGCAGGTTGCCGCTGCTCCGGCAGAGATTGGCTGGTACACGGTCTCCGGCTGGATCGTCCACAACCCGGATGCGCCGAAGCCGACACTGATTCGCACGTCTGCGTATTGGGTGAAAGTGGACGGCACGCCTAATCTGGCGCTTGCGCTCGGTCAGTGGGCGCAGCTTCCCGCCGGCAAGCACACGATTGAGTTCCAGCCGACCAACGGCGTCGGCGTGGGCGCGAAAACTTGGGACATTGACTTGTCTTCCCAGGCCCATTTAGACCAGCAAATCCCGCTGCCGCCGATGGTTGTCACGCCAAACTAGATCAAGCCCAAAGAAGCGAGGGAGTGAACTCCTCTCGCTGCAAATTACGTCCTTCAGACGAGAAGACAGTGTCCATAAGCTATATTCGTCCTGTTCCTTCGTCCGAAGGACGATTATTTGCAGCGAGAGGAGTTCACTCCCTCGCTTTTTCTTTGAATGCTTCCTTTTCCTATCATGCCGCCGGTGGGGTATACTAACACTCACACTTTGGACCCAGAGCGGGGTAGGGGAGAAATTATCGTGGCAGAATGGCAGCGGACAGTCAATTGCGGCATCGTTTCGGAGACAATGATTGGGCAGACAATCACGCTCAACGGCTGGGTCAACCGAAACCGGGACCAGGGTGGGATCGCGTTTTTGGACCTGCGGGACCGCACCGGCATTGTTCAGATTGCAGTAGACGGCGGCGATGCGCCGGACGCGCTTGCCGTCGCGGAAAAAGTTCGGTCGGAGTATTGCCTGAGCGTTCAGGGCCGCGTGCGCCGCCGCCCGGCAGGCAGCGAAAACGACAATCTGCCGAACGGCACGATTGAAGTCGCCGCTTCGGCCATTGAAATTCTCAACCCGTCCAAAACGCCGCCGTTCCCGATTGCCGAAGAAAAAGACAGCAACATCAATGAAATGTTGCGCCTCAAGTACCGCTATCTGGACCTGCGCCGCCCGGCGATGTTTGAAAAGATGCGCCTGCGCCATGAGGCCATTCGGCTGATCCGCGAGTTCATGTATGGGCGCGGGTTTCTGGAGATCGAGACGCCGGTTTTAACCAAATCATCCCCAGAAGGCGCACGCGACTACTTGGTGCCTTACCGTCTGGAACCCGGCTTGTTTTACGCGCTCCCGCAGGCGCCCCAGCAGTTCAAGCAGCTTCTGATGGTCGGCGGGCTGGAGCGCTACTTTCAGATCGCCAAGTGCTTCCGCGATGAATCCCAGCGGGCCGACAGGCAGCCCGAATTCACCCAGCTTGATTTAGAAATGTCGTTTGTCGAGCAGGACGATGTTCTGGAAGTCGTTGAGGCGCTGTACTCGGAGATCATCCCGAAGATTTCGCCCAAAATGGTCGTCACCCCGTTCACGCGCCTGACTTATGACGAAGCGATGGCCCGCTACGGCACGGACAAGCCCGATTTGCGTTATGGCCTGGAGCTGAAAGATGCCGCGCCGGTTTTAGCAAACACGCAGTTTTCGGTCTTCCAGACCGCTTTGGCAAATGGCGGCCAGGTCAAGCTGCTACGCTACCCGTCGGGCGCAAGTTTGTCCCGCAAAGAGATTGACGACCTGACGGCGCTGGTGAAAGAAACCGGCGCAAAGGGCCTAGCCTACCTTCTTGTCACCGAAGAAGGCGTCAAGTCACCTATCGCCAAGTTCTTGACCGAAGACGAGATTTCCGGCCTTGTTGCTCTTGCCGAAGCCCAGCCTGGCGATTTGGTCGGCTTCATCGCCGATACGCCGGCTGTTGTCGCCAAAGCCTTAGATTTGCTGCGCCGGGAAATCGCCAAGCGGCAGAAGCTGGCCGACCCGAACGTCCTGCACTTCGCCTGGGTCACGGACTTTCCAGTGTTTGAGTGGGACGACGATTCCAAAAGCTGGACGTTCGCGCATAACCCGTTCGCCATGCCCCACGCCGAGCATCTGGACATGCTTGAAAGCGATCCCGCCGCCTGCCGCGCTTATACCTACGACCTGGTCTGCAACGGCTCCGAAGGGGCATCGGGTTCCATTCGCATCCATAAGCGGGACATTCAGGAGCGCATTTTCCGAATGCTGGGCAAGACCGACCAGCAGATACAAGACCAGTTCGGCCACATGCTGGAAGCGTTCGACTTCGGCGCCCCGCCCCACGGCGGCATGGCCCCCGGCATTGACCGTTTGATCATGTACCTAACCGACGACGAAAATGTCCGCGAAGTGATCGCCTTCCCCAAATCCGGCGGCGGCTTCGACCCGATGATGGACGCACCTTCGGAAGTGGAAGACAAGCAGCTTCGCGAGCTTGGCATCACCGTCAAGCGTCCGCCGAAAAAGGACGACAAGCAAGAGTAGAAACCGTGTGCTCCGGCACATGGTCTTCGAGAGTGTAGAAACTATGAATCCTTTACCTGTCGTTTTCATCCCCGCTCTGCTCTGCGACGATGCGCTGTATCAAGATGCAATCGCACGTCTCGGCGACGCGATTGATCCGCACATTCTGTTGTCGCCGAAACCCACTTTAGACGAAAGCGCCGCCGATATTCTGCTCCGTGCACCGGAAAAATTTGCGCTGGTCGGCACGTCCTACGGCGGCAATCTGGCGCTGCGGGTCGCGCTTTCCGCACCTGAGCGCGTCCTAAGACTCGTTCTGTCGGGCTGCGACCCGAACGCGCCGGAGCCGGGCGGGCCGGATCTTGCCGCCGGGATGAAAGCGACCCCAGACGCTGTGATTGACATGCTGGCCGGGCTGGTCGTCAAGCCGAAGCATACCGACGCCAAAGCGGTCTTCTGCGAGATGGCGGCTCGCGTCGGGTCAGACGCCGGGGCCACGCAGTTTCGGGCAACCGCCTCGCGCCGGGAAGTCACTTCCCGCCTCGGCACCCTCTCCATGCCGGCGCTTGTCGTCTGGGGTGAGGAAGACGCGCTGGCCCCGGCGGCAGGAGGCAAAGCGCTGGCAGACGCTCTGCCGAACGCAGAATTCCATGCCATCTCAGACTGCGGCCATCTGCCGTCGCTTGAAAAGCCGGCTGAGTACGCCGCGCTCCTGCGGCAATTCCTTCAAGCCGAATAGAAGAACGCAAAGAAGCGCCGGGCAACTGCCCGGCGCTTTTTGTTTGTGCTTGATGTCCCTGCATCACCAGGCGTAGTCTTCGGGGGCGGTTTTGTGGCCGGGGAAGATTTCGTCGAGCTTGGTCATGGTGTCTTCGGACAGCGTGATTTCTAAGGCCCGGAGAGAGCCTTCAAGCTGCTCCATTGTGCGCGGGCCGATGATGGGGGCGGTGACGACGGGGTTTGCCAGCAGCCAGGCCAAAGCCACGTCGGCAGGCTTTTCGCCGATTGTCTGGCACAAGCCTTCCCACTTTTCCAGCTTGGGCCGGTCGGCTTCAATGTCGCGCCCGGCGCGGCGGCCTGTCGCTTCTTTTTGCAGAATGCCTCCCAAGAGGCCGCCCGCGAGAGGGGACCAGGGGATGAGGCCGAGGCCGTATTTCTGGCAGGCGGGGATGACTTCCAGCTCCGGCAGCCGGACGTTGAGGTTGTAGTGGGACTGCTCGGAAACCAGTCCCAAAAAGTGCCGGTGGTGGGCGATTTCCGACGCCTGGGCGATGTGCCAGCCGGCGAAGTTGGACGAGCCGAAGTACAAGACTTTGCCCTGCTGCACTAGGACTTCAAATGCCTGGTAGATTTCGTCCCACGGCGTTTCGCGGTCAATATGGTGCATTTGATACAGGTCAATGTAGTCGGTCTTCATGCGCATGAGGCTGTCGTCGCAGGCGCGGCGGATATGAAGCGCGGACAGGCGATTGGTATTCGGCCAGTCTTTGTTGTCCGGCGTGGACATGCCGCCGAAGACTTTAGTAGCGATGACCACTTTTTCGCGCCGCCCGCCGCCCTGCGCGAAGTAGCGGCCCAAAATCTGCTCGGTGACGCCTTCGCCCTGCTTCCAGCCGTAGACATCGGCGGTGTCCCAGAAGTTAATGCCCATTTCCAGGGCGCGGTCCATGATGGCGTAGCTGTCTTCTTCGGTCGTCTGCGGGCCGAAGTTCATGGTTCCCAAACACAGGCGGCTGACCTTGAGGCCGGACCGTCCTAAACTTGCATACTGCATTGTGAGTCTCCCGTCGGTAACGTGGTTCGGCCTAGTTCACCGGAACGTCTTGGTTTTCCTGCTGTTAGGATATAATAAATCACTATGGAAACAAAAACTTTAAGCGTACAAGGAATGATGTGTGATGCCTGCGTCGGCCATGTGACGCGGGCATTGCTGGCACTGGACGGAATGCAGGCGGCCAATGTGGACTTAGGGGCGGCACAGGCCGTCATCACCTATGACCCGGCAAAAGTCAGCCTCAGCCAGATGCTGACGGCTGTAGAAGACGAAGGATACGAGGCGTCGGCCTAATCATGGAAACGTGTACGCTGGATTTGACCGGGATGCACTGTGCGTCCTGCGTGGGGCGCGTCGAGCGCTTTCTTAAAAAAGTGCCGGGCGTGGAAGACGCGGCGGTCAATCTTGCGACGAACCGGGCGTCGGTCTCCTTTGACCCGGCGCTCGTCGGGACAGGCGCCCTGGTCGCGGCGGTGGAAAAGGCCGGCTACGGCGCGGCTCCGGCGTCAGCAAGCTTCAAAGCAGATGAGAGCGCAGCGAGGATTGACCCGGCGCTGATCAATCTGGTCGGCGCGGCTGCGCTGACGCTTCCGACCCTGGCGTTTTCCATGGCCGGCATGGGCCGAATGGAAGCGCATGGAACGCTCTGGCTGTTCGCCGCGCTGGCCGCAGCGGTCGTCTTCGGCTTCGGGCGGCAGTTCTACGCCGGGGCATGGAACGCGCTGCGTCATGGCGGCGCGGCGACAATGGACACGCTGGTCGCGCTGGGAGCCTCAGCGGCCTATTTTTCCAGCCTGGCAGCGCTGATTTGGACCCGGCAGCCGCAGGTCTATTTTGAGACGGCAGCCACAATTGTGACTCTGATCTTGCTGGGCCGCTGGCTGGAAGCGGGGGCAAAGCGGCGGGCGTCCAGTGCCATTCAGTCACTGATCGCGCTGGCTCCAAAAACGGCGCGGCTTGTACGGGATTCCGGCGAAGAGCGCGACATTCCGATTGAGCTGCTGAAGCCGGGGCAAACCATCCGGGTCCGTCCCGGCGAGAAAGTGGCTGTGGACGGCCTGGTGGTCGGCGGCGCGTCTTCGGTGGACGAGTCGCTGCTGACTGGGGAAGGCCTGCCGGTGGAGAAATCCGCCGGCGACAAGGTGATCGGCGGCACGGTGAACGGCAGCGGGACACTGCTGTTCCGGGCGGAGGCTGTCGGCGCGGAAACAGTTTTAGCCCGGATGGTGCGGCTCGTGGAAGACGCGCAGGGCAGCAAAGCGCCGATTCAGCGGCTGGCGGACCAAGTGGCGGCGGTGTTCGTTCCTGTGGTGCTTGCCATCGCGCTGGCGACGTTTTTGGTCTGGCTGCTGGTGCTTCATGCCGGCGCTGCTGGGGCGCTGATGCCGGCCGTGGCGGTGCTTGTGATCGCCTGCCCGTGTGCGCTGGGGCTGGCGACGCCGACGGCGATTATTGTCGGCGTCGGACGCGGCGCGTCACTCGGCATTCTCATCAAGAACGGGGAATCGCTGGAACGGGCACACAAAATCAGCCGGGTCATTTTAGACAAGACCGGCACGGTGACGGCGGGCAGGCCGGAATTAACTGATGTCGTGCTGCACAACGGCCTCGGCAGGCAAGCCCTGCTGCGGCTGGCGGCGTCTGCGGAGCGGGCCTCGGAGCATCCGCTGGCGGCGGCGATTGTCGCCGGGGCGGGCGGCAGTCTGGTCCCGGCAGCTTCATTTGTCAGCCGGCCCGGCCTCGGCATTGGGGCCAGCGTGGAGGGGCGGGACGTTCTTGTCGGCACTGCTGCCTTGCTGGCGCAGTCGGGCATTGCGGTTTCTGCGGCGGCATCGGGCGATCTGGCCCGGCTGGAGGCTGAAGGCAAAACCGCCGTTCTGGTTGCCGTAGACCAGGGCGCGGCAGGCGTCTTAGCAGTTGCGGACACGGTGCGTCCCGGCGCGAAGGATGCGGTCGCGCGGCTTCACGCGATGGGCCTGCGCGTGATGCTTTTGACCGGCGACAGCCTGCGAGTCGCTCAGGCCGTGGCGGGTGAAGTCGGGGTTACGGATGTGGAAGCGGGCGTCCGGCCCGAAGGAAAAGCCGCCGCCGTCAAAGAATGGCAGCAAGATGGTAAAATGCAGGTAGCGATGGTCGGCGACGGCGTCAATGACGCCCCGGCGCTGGCAGCCGCCGATTTAGGGATTGCGATGGGCCGGGCGTCGGACGTGGCGCTGGAAGCCGCCGACATCACTCTGCTGCGGTCGGATTTGGGCGGCATCGCCGACGCGATTTTGCTGGGACGCCGGACCATGAAAACGATTCGCCAAAACTTGTTTTGGGCCTTTATCTTCAACGCCGTCGGTATCCCGCTTGCGGCGTTTGGCCTGCTGAACCCAATGCTGGCTGCACTGGCAATGGCCTTTTCCAGCGTCACTGTCGTGACGAACTCTTTGCGTCTCAAAACTGTTCGGCTTTAGAAGGAAACTCTTTTAAAAGGAAACTCTATGAAAACACTTGTGTTCACGGTGACACTCGCCGCATTAGCGCACACGGCTTTGACTCTGCCTGCTTTCGCAGCCCCCGTCCCTGCGCCGAAAACGCCCGCAAAGACTGCGGCCCTGGTTTGCCCGATCACGGGCGAGAAAATCCGCTCTGTGAACGCTGCCGCCGCGCATGAGACCTTTAAGGGCAAAACGTACTACTTCTGCTGCTCTTCCTGCAAGCCGGTCTTTGACAAGAATCCGGACAAGGCCATCGCAAATGCCGCGAAGGGCAAGTATGGCGCGGAGTAGGACAGATTGAAGATAAGCCGGCCTCACCCCTACATGACAATGCCCACCAGCAAGCATTGGTCATCGCGCACCCCGCCCTTCGCATAACCATCTACGCCGCTGATGAGATGAGACACGATTGCCGATGCGCTTTGAGCAGATGCCGTTTCGCGCAGAAGAGCAGCCACGCCGTCAGCGCCCAGCAGCGCCGTGCGGCTGGGGCCGGCTTCGGTCAGGCCGTCCGTGAAGACTGCCAGCACATCGCCGGGTTCCAACTGGACTGTTTCTTCCGCGTACTTGGCTTCCAGGAACGCGCCCAGCACCGGCCCGGTCGGGGGCAGGGCCTCGACCTGCCCGGAAGCGGCGCGAAGGACCAGCCCGGCATCCTGGCCGCAGTTGACATAGGTAAAGCGGCGCTCCGCCGCTTCGTAGCGCCCGACAAACAGCGTCGCAAAGCCTGTCAGCAAATCGTTGCCGACCAAAGTTCGGCTGAGCGTCGCCACGGGGCCGCTCAAAGTGCGCCCATTGTACAGGGCGAACCGGAGCATGTTGCGGACAAGAGACACCTGACTTGCGGCATCTAGGCCCTTGCCGCTGAGGTCCCCCGCAACCAGGAACGTGATGCCTTTGTCTGCCGCGAACACATCCAGGAAATCGCCGCCGACCCCGGCTTCTTCCAGAGCAGGCTGGTAGTAATCGGCAAGTTCCAGTCCTGGGACTTGGTGGGGGATCGCCGGCTGGAGCGCTTCCTGAAGCTGCTCGGCGATGCGGTGCTCGCGCTCCGAGATGCGCCTGCGCTCTTGTTCCAGCCCTCGGCGCTCGCTGATGTCCGAGAACGTCACCACAGCTCCTAATGGACCGGCTTCCGCGAGGATCGGCGCGGCCGTGTAGAGCACCGGGAACGCGCTGCCGTCCCTGCGCCAAAACACCTCGTCCTCCACTTGGGCTGTTTGACCACTGCGGATGGCCCGGTAGATCGGGCAGTCTTGTTCCGGGTAAGGCGAGTCGTCCGGCCTGCGGCTGTGAATCAAGCGGTGGCCGCTTTGCCCAATCAGCTCGTCCGCGCCGTAGCCCAGCATCCGGGCCGCCGCTTGATTGACAAACGTAAAGCGCCCCGCCGTGTCAATGCCGTAGATTCCATCGCCGGTTGAGTCCAGCAGCAGGCGGTTCGCATCTGCGAGGCGTGACTGCTCGGCTTCCAGCGCCTTGCGTCCGCTGATGTCGCGCAGGTACGCCGTGAACCCTGATGCGCCGTTCTGAAATGCGCCGTTCTGACGCATCGGCACGATGGCGATTTCTACGGGGAACTCTTCGCCGCTGCTCCGCATTCCCGTCACTTCAATCCGCCGGCCCAGCACCGGGCCGATGCCTGTGGCGAGGTAGTGCGCGAAGCCGGCGTGATGCGCCCCGCGTAGCGACGGCGGGATGATTGTCTCGGCAATCGGGCGGCCGGCGACTGCCGACGCCTGCCAGCCGAACGTCTCTTCAGCGGCCGGGTTGAAGTCAACAATCCGCCCTTCCCCGTCAATTGTGATGATGCAGTCTAACGCGGCTTCCAGAATGACGGACTTGCGGGTCTCGCTGTCCCGCAGGGCGTCGGCGGTGCGCCCTGCTTCAGCGGCGGCGTCTTCCGCCGCCCGCTGCGACTTGTGCTGGGCGCTGCTGATGGCGGAAATGCTCAGGCCGACTGCGACAAAGACAAACAGCGTGAGCTGGTCCGTGCGGTTCGTAATCAACAAAGAATGAGCGGGGTTAAGAAAAAAGTAGACCGCCGCCAGCATGGAAAGCGCGAGAGCGGACAAGCCGCCGCCCCAGCCGCCAACCCAGGCACTGAAAACAACGGCGGGGAAGAACATGATAAATGCGACGCGGTTCCCGAACACCGGGTTCAGCGCGAACCGGATCAAAAAAGACGTCGTGACGCTTGCGAAAACAAAAAGCGCAGTCCGCGCCGCCGAAGCGGCCGGCGGCAAAGGCCGCATGAGGTTATAAGTCCGGGGGAAAAGCACAGAATACTCTTTCTTCCTGTATTTTACCCCGCAGAACCGCGTTTATGGCTGCGGCCAGCCGGCGGATTTTAGCCGCTGCGCCAGCGCTGGGTTCTGCGCCAGTGCAGTCAGCTTCGCCGCTTCCACCGCCGCTTCCGGCTTTCCCGCGCGTGCCAGCACCTTGTAAAGATAGAAGCGGGCTTCCACAGCGTCCCGGTCGCTGTCTGCCGCTTGGCGCAGCAATTCTTCCGCCTGCGCTTCCTGCCCTCGCCCCGCCGCTTCCCGGCCCGCCGTGGTCAGCTCGGCGGCGTCGGGGTACGGCGCAAGCAGCCACAAAAGCCGGGCGGCAGACGAGTTTTCAATCAGGCTCTTTGTTTCGTCTTCGTGGTGCGGCGCAAGCGTCCAGTGGTCAAAGTAGCCGCCCTGAGGATCGCGGGCATACTTTTCGCCGAACGCCGCCTGCTGCCGGACCGCGTTCAAATAGCGCACGTCATGGGTCACGTCATACAGCCGCAGCAGGGACTCGCAGAGCAAATGGGTGAAGCGCGGAGAATCTTCAGTCTTTTGCAGGGAGCCGGTCGCCGGGTCAGTCCAGTAGGCCAATGAGGCATCCGCCATGCGCCGGGCTTCCTGAAGGTCCTGCCCGGTGCCGCGCAGTTGGTACAGCAGAACATCGGTGCGGATCATCAGCGCCGTGTTATAGGTATACTTCCGCTTGCCGACTGGGCCGCCGATCTGGATGTTGTCCCAGTACAGGCCGTCAGTGTCCTGAAGCTTGGCCTGGGTCCAGTCCCGCAGCCTCAGCCCCCAACTGGCCTGGTCACGGTCCCCGGCGACCTGCAAAAGCCGCAGAGCGGCCGCAGCGGCGGGCGCGTTGGAGCAGGTGTTCTTGGACTTGCGGTCCAGCTTCCAGTAGACGCCGCCGCCTAAAACGTCGTCCCAGCCGCTCAGCACGAACTCCTGCGTCGCGCGGGCCATTTGCAGAAACTTAGAGTCATTTGTGTTTTGATAAGCTTCGGTGAACCCCAGCACCATCCATTCATTGTCATCATAATACTTGTCCTGGCTGCCTGGCCCGGAGCAGTAGGCTTCGTAGCCGGGGACCAGCGCCGACGAATCCCAGTAGGCCGAAAGTCCCTGTGCGAAGCTGTCCAGCGCCGCCCGGTACTTCGCCGGGTCTCCTTTGGCGGCAGCAGCCAGCACGGTGAACTGGACGCCGTTCCCCCACATGAAGTCGTAGGGAAGCTCGCCTTTCTTGGGCGGATAACTGGGGTGGTAGCGGTTCACGCCGGAATCGTAAAAGTGCGACTGAATCCAGTCTGTTTCCGCTTCCGCTTTCAAGTGATAACCGGAAGGTACAGGTGCCGGGGGTGTCGAATGAGAATGTGTAGAATTTGAATGCATTGGATGAGAAGAATGGGGATGCGGGGCTGTTTTTGCGGCCACGCCGCCTGCGAGCGATGTCACCGCCAGCGCCGCCGCGCCGGACAACATCCCAAGCCGCGAAAGCGTGCGCCGGATTTCCATGCCTGCTTTATTCATGCTCTTTTGTACCTGAATTTCGGCGAAAATGTTTCAATTTCCATGAAATCAATCCAGAACAAATCAGAAATGCAGACCGCGCCGGAGAAACTTCACCATGAACCCGCCGAAAACGCTGACACGACGCGCGGCGCTTGCGCTGCTTTTCGCCGGCCTTTCCTCGGTGCCGCACTTCGGCGCAGCCCAGCCTGAACCTGTAGCTAAGTCTTTGGCCGAGTCTTTGTTTGTTGTCAACCCCGACACTTCCTGGGGAACATGGCAGGGATGGGGCTGCTCGCTGGCCTGGTGGGCCGGCGTTTTCGGCAGCCGCGATGACATTGCGGACATTTTGTTTGCGACAAAATCTACCAGGCTGAACGGCGAAACCCTGCCTGGCCTGGGGCTGACCATTGCCCGCTACAACGCGGGCGGATGCAGCGCAAACGCCGTGGACGGCAGCCTCATGCAAGCCTCGCCGCGCATTCCGGCGTTCAAGCAGATGCAGGGCTTCTGGCGGAACCCGCGCCGCGCCGGCCTTGATTTAACCGGCCTTGATTTAACCGGCCTTGATTTAACCGGCCTTGATTCCGAAGACTGGGATTGGAGCGTGGACCAGAATCAGCGCCTGATGCTTCAAAAAGCGCGGGACCGGGGGGCTTCACATTTTGAGTTGTTTTCCAATTCGCCGCTGTGGTGGCAATGCCGCAATCATAATCCGTCCGGCGCAGACAGCGGCGGCGAAGACAATCTTCAGGCGTCAAGCCGGCGCCTGCACGCGGTTTACCTCGCGGTGATTGCCCGGCACGCCGCCGACCAGTGGGGCATCCGGTTTGACTCCGTGGAAGCGTTCAACGAGCCAAGCGCCGGCTGGTGGAACAAGAACGGAACTCAGGAAGGCTGCCACTTCGACGCCGCGACGCAGTGCGCCGTCATCGCGGCCCTGCGGGAAGAACTTGACCGGCACGGCTTGACCCAAATCAAAGTCGCCGCTTCGGACGAAAACACTTACGACGCCGCGCTCCGCACCTGGGACAGCTTCAGCCCGGCGGTGAAAGCCCAAGTAGGACGGGTGAACGTCCACGGCTACCAATACGGCGGCGGGCGGCGCGACCTGCTGTTTCACGCGGTCACGCCCACGGAGCTTTGGAACTCGGAGTACGGCGAAGATGACGCCAGCGGGATGCGCCTTGCCGCCAATCTTGCGCTGGACTTCCGTCACCTGCATCCGTCCGCTTGGTGCTACTGGCAGCCGCTTGACGGCGGCGGGTGGGGACTCATCCAGTCCGACCTCAGCCGCAGGGAAATCGGGCCGGTCAATCTCAAGTATTTCGTGCTGGCGCATTATTCGCGCCACATTCGGCCCGGCATGGCAATTTTGGGCAGCGACGACGCCACCGTCGCCGCGTATGACCGCGCCGCGCACAAGCTGGTCTTGGTCACGGCAGGCCATGCCGCCGGTCACTGGGTCACTTATGATTTATCGCGCTTCTGCACCGTGTCCGGCCCCGTCACGCGCTGGACAACAGACACGCAGCCGGGCGGCGAAAAGTACAGCATTCACCGCGATGCGCGTTTGGCAGGCAGTCGTCTGCGCGTCTGGCTCGGCCCGAACAGCATTCAAACTTTTGAGATCACCGGCGTAAGATCGCTGGCGTAAGATCGCTGGCGTAAGATCGCCGGCGTAAGATCGCTGGCGTGAGATGACCTGGGTGCGGCCAGCTACTTCGGGGCGGTCCATAGCGTCCTGAGTGTCCAGCCCGCGGCCGGGCGCGTGGCCGCAGTTGTGCCGGCAGGCGTGGCCGACGGAGCCGCAGGCGTGGCCGAAGAAACAGGCGTCGCTGCCAGCGGCGGCAGAAGCTCCTGAAGACATGTCACGTCCGCCGGGGCAATGATTTCGCGTCCTGCCGGCTGCTCGGCGGGCCGGAACGACGGCCCGGCGACGCCTCGCAGCAGCGCCTGAACCGCGACGGTGTCCGGGATTGTCTTTTGCGTCGTTTCCTTTGTTTTCACCCGCCTCGTGACAGGGCGCAGGCGTCCAAAGCGCCCGGCAACAAAGCCGGTCTGCATGGTGGTTTCGGTCGCCGTCGCCGGGGCGGAGGCATAGTGGAACGTCTCAACGACATACAGGCCGTGGTCGCCGGACAGCACCCGCCCCAAAAACCGCTTGCCGCCCTGCACCGTAAATCCGACAACCCGGTGCTTCCCAACCAGCCCCGCCAGCACCGGCTGGGCCGAACTTGCCGCCGGAGCCGGCGGGTCTGCCCACAGCGGCGCGGGAAGCGTCAGCAGCATAAAATAAGCATAAAAACGGCAGCAATGCATCATGGCCTCCAGTAGTGACTTCAGCAGTAGCAGTAAAGGAAGCGAGTGGAGTTCACTTCCTTGCTGCGTACTCGCAGACTACACAAACTTCAGGTCCTCGTAACGTCGCCCCAGCACAATCTCGCTGTTGGTGCCAAGCCAGCGGTCCAGCACCGTGGCATAAACGGCCCGGAAGTCGGTGGTGTATTTCAAATCGCCCGCGTCCAGATCGGCAAGGCTTGGATACTCGCCGTACAGTCCGCCTTTGACCGGCTTGCCGAGAAGAAACATCTCGGACGCCGTGCCGTGGTCCGTGCCGCCGTTCGCGTTCTCGTGAACGCGCCGCCCGAACTCGGAAAATGCCAGCGTCAGCACATGGTCCCCGGCGTTCATCCCTTCCAGGTCGGTTTGAAACGCCAGCAGCGTGTCGGACACATCCTGCCAAAGCTGGTCATGGCGGCGAATCTGCTGGGCGTGGGTGTCAAAGCCGCCGGTGGAGATATAGTACACGCGCGTCCCTAAGTTGGCGGCAAGGAGCTGGGCGATCTCCTGCATTCCCTTTCCAAAGGTGGAATTCGGATACTGCACCGTAGAGTGGTACTGCTTGATGCCCGCGGAAATCTTGTCGGCGCTGTCGTAGGTTTCGGCGGCTGTTTCCTGAAAGAACTTGCCGTAAGGCGTGTTGGAATCGCCCATCTGAACCTGCTTCAGCGCGGCGGTGCGGGCCTGCCCTTCGGCATTGCCGGGGAACACGACGCCGAAATTTGCGAGGCCTTGAATGCTCGGCACGGCGGCGTGGGCATTGGTGAACGCTTCGCTGGCTTCGTTGCCGATATTGATGCCCGTGAGCGGTGAGGCCCGCCCGCTGCGGATGGCATCCAGGTAGCGCCCGACCCAGCCTTCGGTTCCAAGCTTTTCCGGCTCGGCGGTCTGCCAGATTTCCATGGAGCGGAAATGGCTGTGGTTGGGGTTCGGGTAGCCCGCGCCCTGCACAATCGCCAGCCGCCCCTGATCGTAGAGCGTCTTCATGCCGCCCATGACCGGGCTCAGGCCGATGGTGTCAGTGAGATGCAGCACTTTGTCGGCGTTATGCGCCAGTACGGGCCGGGCGTTTTTGTAGATGGAGCTTGAGTAGGGAACAACTGTGTTCAGGCCGTCATTGCCGCCGGTCAATTGGATGACGACCAGTGACCGCCCCGCCGCCTGGCCGCTGGCGGCAAGCGCATTGTCGGCGACGGAGTCGGCCCAGACCATTTTGGCGAGCCAGGGCGGAACGGCAAGTCCGACGGCAACAGTGGTGGCGCTCTTTTTGATAAAATCTCGGCGTGTGACTGGCATGATAAGCTCCTATTGGGTATGCGCCCGGCCATGAATGGCCGGGATCAATCTGGCTCCCCCATTATTGGGGGCTGGGGGGACACTCTAGCAGACTTGATATTCGGGCGTTGCCATGACCATCGGGATTACGGCGCGGAGGCGGCCTTCCAGGCCGCCGGGGGCTAGGTTTCTCGCCCGGCTGTACGGGTCGCCCGGAGCGCGGCGCCCGCGCCGGAACTGCCCCGGAACAAACTGCGTGTTCTGCACCATCGGGACCGAAGGGTCCGGCGCGGGCGCGGCAGTGACGAAATCTACGAGCGTCTGGCGCGTGGCGGGAGAAACAGGCAGCGGGCCGAGCGTTTCCAGAAGATAATCCACCCAGGCTTCGGGGGTCAGTGAATTCTGCTGCAAGTAATCGGTGACGCGCACGAGCTGGCCTCCGAACATCTGACGCGAATTGGATAGGGCATTCGCAAAATTGATTCTGGCCAGCAGCGTAGACGTGTTAATCCAGGCTGTGCCGCCGTCCCAGCCTTTGACCGTCGGCGGGGCCAATAAATCCTGGCCCATATTTCGCATGGCGCCGGGCAGGCCGGCTAAGATCGCAAGCTTGCGGCCTGCCGCCTGCTGCGCCGTTTGGGCCGGCGCAGTCAAGCTCGGCATCGCTGGGGCAGGGGCGGCAGGCATGGTCGTCGCCGCCGGCATGTAAGCCATTTCATTGGCGGGAGTGATGTCGGACAGCGAAAGCTCGACGGCTTTGCCGAGGCCCAGCATCTTGACGCTGCCGACAACGTACTGCGCGGGCGACTTAATAACGGCGAATCGGGCTTTGTCCGAGTAAAACGCGCGGGACTTCAGAATGCGGCTCATCACGGCCCGAACGTCGTAGCCGCTGGCGTAGTACGTCTGCATCAGCGCCTCTAATACCTGCGGCTCCGGGTCCGGGTACGCGAAATACTCCCAAAGCTGAGTGCAAAGCCGCTTCGCCGTGGCCGGGTGGGCGACGAGAATGTCTACAATGTCGTCCCCGTTCCAGTTACCGGTCTTGCCTAAGAATGTCTTTGGGTCATTATCGTGCTGGTTTGGGTTAAAGCGGAACTCACCCCCGCGCTCGTTCCAGCCGGAGAATGCCCGCGCGGCGGCCTTGACATCGTCTTCGGTATAGTTGCCGATGCCGCAGGTGAACAGCTCCATCAGCTCACGGGCATAATTTTCGTTGGGATGCGCTTTATAATTTGTGTTGCCGTTCAAATAGCGCAGCATCTCAGGGTCACGCGACACGGCCAGCGTCAGCGTCCGAAAATTGCCCAAAGCGTTGGCGCGAAAAAGCTGGTTCTGGCGGTACAAATAATCGCCCTGCGCCCCGCCGTCTTTGGACGTGAAATGCCCGTGCCAGAAGACAACCATCTTTTCCTGAAGCGGGCGCGGCGACGCGATCATCCGGTGCACCCACCACATGCGGACCGCCTGTGTGGGGGTCCCGCCGTTGTTCGGCACGGGCAGCAGGGCCGCAAGCCCGGTCAATGTGCGCGTGTCGTCCAGATGTTCCGGCACAGTTTCCGGGTGCAGCAGGGTCTCGGTCGCGGCGTCCAGACCTGCCGCCGCTGCCGCCTTGATCGCCGCCGGGTCTGCGCCGAAGCCTGCCCGCCGCAGCAGATGGGCCGTGTCAATGTAAGTTTGATCCAACATAACCGTGCAGACGCAGATTGCAAACGAAAAGTTCACATCACTTTGAGGAACTTGTCAAGACTGAGGAACCTAGACAAGCGGTGTGCCGTTCTTAGGATAACAGCCTTTGCCGTTTCCACGGATTAAAATCCGTGGCTGAAGGGCGCTTCGCGCCGGCTGTCCTGCGGACAGAAGAACAGAAGCAGGAAGCTTTCCTTGTCCGTAGGACAATCAGCCGAAGGCTACTCAGCCACGGATTTCAATTCGTGGGCAACAAATGCACCGTACTATTTAGAAGGTATACTAAGCTTATGGAAACCTTGACACTTGCCCGCACGGCTGCGACTGGGACCGATGCCGACCCGCCCGCGCAGAGCTTTGGGCAGGAAACTGATTTGTCTCTGCGCGTTCGGCAGATTGACCCTCGTTTAGACTTGGAAGCCGAAGTCCTGCGCCTCAAGGCCGAGCGCAACGCGGTCATTTTGGCCCACTATTATCAGGACGCCGACATTCAGGACCTCGCAGATCATGTCGGCGACAGCCTCGCGCTGGCGCAGGCGGCGGCTGCGACCGATGCCGACACCATTGTCTTCTGCGGCGTGCATTTCATGGCCGAGACCGCTAAAATCTTGAACCCCGACAAGCTGGTCCTGCTGCCTGACCTGGACGCCGGCTGCTCACTGGCCGACCGCTGCCCCGCTGATGTTTACGCCGACTGGCTGCGTCAGTATCCCGGCCACACCGTCATCAATTATATCAACTCGTCGGCAGCCGTCAAAGCCCAATCGGATATTATTGTCACGTCGTCCAACGCCGTTTCCATTGTGGAACAACTGCCTCCCGGTGAAAAGATCGTCTTCGGCCCCGACAGGCACTTAGGAAAGTGGGTAGAAAAGCAGACCGGGCGCGACATGGTCCTTTGGCCCGGCTTCTGCATTGTCCACGAGCAGTTCAGCGCCCGAAAACTTGCGGCCCTCCGCGCGTCCTACCCCGACGCCCAGCTCATCGCGCACCCGGAATGCGAGGAAGCGGTTTTAGACCAGGCTGACTTTATCGGCTCAACGCTTGCTTTGCTGAAGTACGTCCAGGCCCACCCGCAGCAGACGCAGTTCATTGTCGCCACCGAAGTCGGCATCCTGCACCAAATGAAGCAAAGCCGCCCGGACGCCGAGTTTCTCTGCTCCCCACCCAATTCCGGCTGCAACTGCGCGTCCTGCCCGTATATGCGCCTGAATACTTTGGAGAAACTTTATTTATGCCTGCGCGACGGACGCCCAGAAATCACCATGCCCGAAGAAGTCCGCGCCCGCGCCCTGCGCCCGGTCCAGCGGATGCTGGACATGAGCAAGAAGCTGACTACCGTTCAGCAAAAAGGGGACTAGGTAAGGAGGGAGTTTAGCACCATGACCCGCGATGAAGTGCTGGCTCTCCTGGCCCAGCATCAAGCCGAGCTTGCCGCCTTCGGCCTGCGCCGCCTCGCTTTGTTCGGCTCCGTCGCCCGCAACGAAGCCGGCCCGGACAGCGACATAGACGTTTTAGTAGAGTTCGACGGTGAAACGACATTTAGCCGCTATGCGAAGCTGTATGATGCCCTAGAAGAGATTTTGCCGCGCCGGGTTGACTTAGCAATCGCAAGCTCTATTCGGCCTGTTCTGCGTGAAGGTGTAGAGGAAGACGCTTATGAGGTCCCGGAACTACACTCTGTTTCTTGATGATATTCGGCATTCCTGCGAGAAGGTTATCGTCTACACAAGTGGAATGACGAAAGACGCCTTTCTGGCCGACGAGAAAACTTATGATGCCGTTCTGCGGCATCTGACCATCATCGGCGAAGCCGTGAAGCAGATTCCATCCGAAATTCGTGAGCTTTATCCTTTAGTGGAATGGACGCAAATCGGCCGCTTCCGCGATGTCGTTGTTCATCATTATTTTGGCCTGAAAGAAGATGTCATTTGGGAGATTGTCGAAGCAAAAGTTCCATCTCTGCTGGCAGCTTTGCACCAGCAAAGCAGTGAGCAATTGTAAAGCAGTGAGCAATTGTAAAGCAGTGAGCAATTGTAAAGCAGTGAGCAATTGTAACGGTGGACATCCAGCCGCTTAACGCTAACTTTTGACGAAAACATTTTATGACAACACAAACTATCCCTTTACTTGGCGAAGCCCTTGAAACGCCTATTCCTACGCTCTTGAAACCGCTGCTCGGCGCACATATGCCGACGGCGGGCGGGCCGCACAATGCCATCACGGACGGCGTTGCGATTGGCTGCCGCTCGGTACAGATATTCACCGCCAGCCCGCGCCAGTGGCGAGCGCCCTCCATCAAGCCTGATTTGGCGCAAAAGTTCAAAGAAGTGGTCACTGAAAATAGTATCACCAAGACCGTCGCGCATGACTCGTATCTAATTAACCTCGCCGCCGAGCCGGGCAGCGAAGTTTCAGAAAAGTCGCGGGCTGCGTTCAAGGCTGAGATTGAGCGGTCCGAGGCGCTGGGCGTCAACTTCCTCGTCAGCCATCCCGGTGCTCATGGCGGGGCGGGGGAAGACGTCGGCATTGCGCGGCTGATCGAAAGCCTGGACCTCATTCACCAGCAGACGGCAGGCGCGAAGGTGCGGGTCGCGTTAGAAACCACGGCAGGGCAGGGGACATATTTGGGCGGCAAGTTCGAGCAGCTTGCCGCGATACTCCACGGCGTCCAGAACCCGGAGCGCCTCGCTGTGTGTTTAGACACCTGCCACATCTTCGCCGCAGGCTACGACATCCGAACGCCCGAAACTTACGCCGAAACCATGCGCCAATTTGATGAAGTGATCGGCCTAAAGTGGCTGCAAGTCATCCACGCCAACGACTCTCAGAAAGCCTTCGGCAGCCACGCTGACCGCCACGCCCACATCGGCGAAGGCGAAATCGGTTTAGAGGCTTTCCGCCTCTTGGTCAACGACCCGCGTCTCGCCGGCCTGCCGGTTATTGTGGAAACCCCCGACAGCGACACGATGCACGAAGTCAACATCAAGCGCCTGCATGATTTAATGCAAGGTTGAAAAGCTTGTTGCCGCACTGTACTATGC
This sequence comes from uncultured Armatimonadales bacterium, assembly GCA_964249345.1. Lineage (GTDB taxonomy): Bacteria > Armatimonadota > Armatimonadia > Armatimonadales > Capsulimonadaceae > JANXMY01. The sequence goes on from CAXUBO010000040.1 coordinate 22,558, forward strand.
CTATCCTTTTCACAGATGCTTTCCCGGACTTTGCGATGGAGTTAAGCAGCTTGCTGCGCCTGCGTGGACATTTAGAACTTGCTGAACAGGTTCCATCTCTCCAAGTTCTAAGCCGCTGTCACTGCGGCGACTACTTCTGCGGCACCATGTACACTGCTGTTAAGCCGAAAGGCCGCTGGTCTGAACCCCTTGATACTTTGGACCTTAATCCAAAAAAGGGGATGCTAATCGTAGATGTTGTGGACGGCAAGATTGTGTGTGTCGAAGCCTTGTACCGCCCGGAGCTTCGTGAGCGGTTGCTGGAATTATTTCCGTAGCAAAGCGCGGCTGAAAGGCCGGTTTGCGAATGCAACCTTTTCCCCTGCCGCGTGTCATACCCAGCAGTACCTATTAATTGGAGGCGGTGATGAACAATTCTCCTGACCCCGGCACGGGCTTTGCGATTGGCTTGTTTCTCGTGTACGGCTTCGTTATTCTGCTGGCGCTGGCCGCATTTGTGTTCTGGGTGGTGGAAATTATTGATGTCCTGCGGCGTCAGTTCCCGGAGCCGAACATGAAAATCGTTTGGCTGCTGGTGGTGTTCTTCCTGCACGGCCTCGGCGCGATCATTTACTACTTCGTCGGCAAGCCGTCGGGCTGGCTGCCGGGACAAGCGCCGCTTGGGTCAAATTATCCGCCGAATTATCCGCCGAATTATCCGCCGA
>CAXUBO010000040.1:23361-28049 GCA_964249345.1 uncultured Armatimonadales bacterium
AATTATCCGCCGAATTATCCGCCGAATTATCCGCCGACACAGCCGCCGGGGCAGTAGCGATGGCGTGAAAGGGCAATGGCATGAACGCCTTCGCTAGGGTTTTATTGGGGTGGAGGGCGCAACGCCAAGCCGCCACCTGCTGCACTGGCAGACCCGGAGGGCGTGGCGGAAGATGCCGATTCCTAAATCTTGTCCCGCGCAGGCGGGACCTTAGCGTCTGCGCTCCCCACCCCAATAAAACCCTAGCGAGGACGTTTACGTCCTCGTTCCTTTACGCCGGCTCCACCTAATCCCAAAAACAACGCAGGAATAACAAGCGTCTAGGCGTAACGGAACAGCGTGACTCCCCACATCCCCGAAACACCAGACGAAATAACGACCCAAACGCACGCAGAAGCACCGCCCGAAGCGCCGCCGGGGCTGTCCCGGCTGCAAATCCAGCGCGGACTGCGGCTGTCTATCTTTGAAGGCTGCACGGCGACTGTGCAAGGACAGCTTACGTCGGGCGCGTTCCAGACCGGCTTCGCCCTGTTTCTTGGGTGCAGCTCGTTCTGGCTCGGCGCTCTCGGCGGCATTCCGGCGTTTGCCGGGCTGGTCCAGCTTTTTTCCTCGTTTTTGGCGCAGCGCTACGGCGAGCGCAGGGCGCTGATTGCCTGGTTCTCCACTTTCAGCCGCCTGCTCTGGATACCGATGCTGCTGATCCCGTTTGTTCTGCCGCGCACGCTCTGGGTCGGAGCGTTTCTGCTGCTGACGCTTCTTTCGGCCCTCTGCATGAACGTCGCCGCGCCGCTGTGGACGGCCTGGATCACGGATGTTGTCCCGGCAGCCAGCCGGGGCCGGTACTTCGGGCAGCGCAACATGTACGCGGGCTGGGTCGGGCTGGTCGTGCCGGTTTTGGGCGGCTGCTTTCTGGACTCGGCGACAAAGCGCCATGCGGGAAGCGTGCCGGAAGCGTTTGCAGTCCTGTTTTCCGTGTCGTGCGTGTTTGCGCTGGGGTCGTTTGGCCTGATACTCCGCAGCCCCGACGTGGCGCAGGTGAAAGCGGACGCCGGCGGCGGAGCGCGGGAAGCGCTGGCGTACTACCAAGCGCCGTTTGCGGACCCGAACTTTCGGCGCGTTATGGCATTTCTCGCGGCGATGGTGGTGGGCCAGTCCATTGCCGGGCAGTTCTTCACGGTCTACCAGCTTAAGTACCTGCACCTCAATTACACGGCGTTCCAGCTTTTAACTGCCGTGGCGACTTTGGCGTCGCTGGCGAGTATGCCGCTTTGGGGATATCTGGCGGACAAGTACGGCAACAAGCCGGTCTTGATGATCAGCTGCGGGCTGGTGCTGGTGCCGCCGCTGCTGTGGATACTGGCCGCGCCCGACGGCATCTCCGGCCTGTGGGCGTATGACGCTGCGGGCGGGCTGCATGTTTCCGCCACGAAACTGGTTGTGGTGACGCTGAACCTGTTTTCCGGCCTCGGCTGGGCGGGGGTTGGGCTGACCCAGTTTAATTTGATGATCGGCTCGTCGCCCGCCGAAAAGCGGACGGTGTATGTCAGCGCGATTGCGGCGATTTCGGGACTTGCCGGCGGGCTGGCACCGCTGGCGGGCGGGGCGCTGATGGTGGCGTTTGGGCATCTCGCGTTTCCCGACCACGGCTACCTTCGCAACCCCTACCATCTGCTGTTTTTGATCGCGACGCTGCTGCGCGGGGCGGCGGTCCTGCTGGTCCGGCCCATCCGCGAAGACGGCAGCCACCGGACAGGCTATGTGCTGAAGCAGCTCAAAGCGTCCAAGCCAATTGGGTCGTTTGCCGGCATCCAGAAGCTGTCGAAAGCCGGCAGTTCGTCGGCGCGGGTCCAGGCCGCCGAGCATCTGGGCCGCCTGAAAACTCCGCTGGCCGTGGAAGAGCTTGTCCGCGCTTTGGATGATGTCGCGCTGCCGGTCCGGGAGCAAGCGGCGTCGGCGCTGGGCGAGATCGGCGATCCACGTGCAACCCTGCCGCTGGTCGGCAAGCTGACCGATTCGGCATCGGGCATCAGCGGCGCGGCGGCAACGGCTTTAGGAAAAATCGGGGATAAGGCCGCCCTGCCGGCCCTTGCCGCCGCCGCTCAGCTTGGCCCGCCAACCCGCCAGCTTGCCGCGATGGAGGCGCTGGGACGCCTCCCGGACAGCTCCGTCACCGAGATTTTGTCGGTGCTGTTGGCCGACCCCGACCAGACTGTCCGCACGGCGGCTATTCGGGCGCTGGCCGAGCGCGAGGACCCCGCCAGCCTGCCGAGTTTGCTGGTTCAGCTCCGCCGGGAACAGGAGCCGTCCAATCTCGCTGTTTTGGCCGATGCGCTGGGTCGCCTCGGCGAACCGGAAGCCGCCCTGCCGCTGCTGGACGCCCTGCGCCGTTCTCAGTCTCCGACTGTGCGGCGCGAAATCTTAAACGCCATCGGCAGCCTCGGCGGGGGCCGGGATGCGTTTTATCCCTATTTGGCGCTGGATTCCTACGCGCGTGATGAGACCGTCGGGAAGATTTTATTGAACGTGAGCCGCCGCTACCGGACGCGGGCGTCTCAAAAGAAAGAAGCAAACGCCGCCCGAATCAGCATCTACGCGAAGCAGGCTTTGGCGGCTTATACGTCGAGCAATAACGCCAGGTGCATTGACCGCCTGGTGCGCCTTGCGGCTCAGACGCCCGCGGTCCCCGGCCCGGCCGCGGCCATTTTGCAGGCGCTGGGGGAACAAGTGCATCCGCCGGGAGCGGAAGAAGCGCTGCTTGCAGTCTTCCTGGTGCGGCGGCTGACGGGGGGATGACTCAATGCCGGGGTTTTCTATAAAATCAATAGATTGGCCCCGGCATTCTGCATGACAGGAAGCAAGCACAAGACAGAGGAGGGCAGGGACAAGCTCTGCCCCTACATAATCAAGCTCTGCCCCTACATAATATGGAAAGGTGTGGGCTATTGCAGCGGGTCAAACAAGCCCGCCGTCACCGTGCGCGGCTTGCCGACGGCGGATTGGACCAGAAGTTTATGGGCCGGGCCGGAAGACGCCGACAGCATCCGCCGCGCCCCAGTCAGGCCGATCTGCCCGGCAGGCTTGCCGTCAATCGCCAGCACTTCGTCAAACTCTTGCAGGCCGGCCTTTGCGGCGGGAGCGCCCGGCAGGACTTCCGCCACCGCGAGATGGACCCGGCCCGTGCTGTCTTTTGTTTCCATCAACGAAACGCCCGTCGTGCGCGTCTCAAACGCTGAGAGCGTGCCGGGCACAGGAACAAAAAAGACGCGGCTGTGGGGGTAGTCAAACGTAAGGATAAAGCGGGACAGCAGGCGCGAGCCGAGCGAGCCGGCGTTCACCAAAGATGCGCCGCCTTTGGTATCCAGCGAGAAGTCCGCCGGGAGATTTGGGAACGTGTAGCCGGCGACGGTGAACGTGCTGATGCGGGTCCGGCGCGAGCGGGACACGCCGCCGACGCCGCCGCCGACCGCAATCTCCCCGTGCGGGTACTTTTTGTCCAGGTTGTTGGACGCCACATACGGGCCGTAGAGGCGCACCGCCGCGTCGGCGTCCCCGGTGTCCAGCAAAAACCGGCTGGGCGGCAGCGCGTCTAGGTGCGCCTCAATCGTCGGCACGCTGCTGTCCAGGCCCACCGGAAGGGCGTGGCCGTCGGCAGGCGTGGGGTGAAACGCTTCGGCCTGAATGAAAGTCAGCTTTCGGTGCGGGTAGTCCACGCGCACGACAAAATGCGACAGCAGATCGTAGCCGATGAAGCCCGCCACAGGCCGCGTAAAGTAGGAGTTAAGCTGCTCCGGCAGGTCAATCGCAATCGCCGCGATGCTGGACAACTGCACTGCGCCCGGCACTTCCAGCTTTTGGATGAGGACCGGATGCTGGTCGGTGGAACCGCCGTAGCCGCGAACTTCCAAAAAGCCGCTGCTTTTCAGCCCCAGCGCGTCCGCCGCCGACTGCGCCAGCGCAATCCCGGCCGCACCGCTGTCTAAAAAAACGCGCTCCGGGGTGCCATTAATCTTGACTTTCAGCCCGATCTCACCGTCGTCCATGTCAAACGGCACCGTGGCCGCCTTCGCGCCCGGCTGGATAAATCCAAAGTTTTTGCCGCCGCTGGGCTTTGCAAAGATGCCGGGCGGCAGCGGCACGTTGTTTTGTATCTTCGTGACCTGCCCGACAATGTCGTAGCGCGTCGCGCCGTTCGTCGTCACGGTATGGAACGGGAACGGGGTGCCGTCAATCGTGCGGTAATCGGAGTATTCGGTCGTCATCAGCACGTCGTCGTCCAAGTGCTGTTCTTTGACGATCATAAATGTGTTCGGGTCGAAAAAGAGCGTGGTCTTTTTGGCACCTTCCGGGTAAGCGTCTACCACAAAATTGCCGGTCCCCGCTTCGGTCTGAGGGCGCAGGGTCATTTCGCCCGGCATCCGGCCCGGCAGGACATAAGAATTGGTATCAAAAAAAAGCTGGATGCGTAAATCTTTCAGCTCTTCGCCGGCCAAATCCCGGACATTGCCGTTGGTATCGCGCTCCCAGGCTTCTTTGCCGTCGTAGCCCTGCAAGTTGTCCAAAATCCCCAGCTTGTCTTCTTCGTATTCTTTGTCCGGGGCGGCGTAAATTGTAAAGACTGTGCCGGTGATGCCGCCGGTCTTGACCTGCGTCGTGATCTGCGTGTTGTGAATGGCTTCCAGCGCCGCCGC
>CAXUBO010000041.1:0-998 GCA_964249345.1 uncultured Armatimonadales bacterium
GTTCCATTATGCTTTCGTTCCATTATGCTTTCGTTCCATTATGCTTTCGTTCCATAGCCCAAGCCTATCAATCGAGCAACAAAGATATATTGGACGCACACTCAATTTTAGCATATAATAGCCGCATGGAAACAAGCGCCCCAGCTCGCTCGGCGAAAGAGCAGTTCGATAAGCAGGCCACGGAATACAACGCGCAGTGGAACCTTTGGAGCGAGGAAACGCTCAGCGCGATGCTGGCTGCCGCCCAGCCGAAGTCGACCGATGCCGTACTGGATGTGGCGACAGGCACGGGCTTTACCGCGCTCGCTTTCGCGCCGCTGGTTTTCTCTGTTGTCGGGATGGACGTATCTTCGGGAATGCTGGAACAGGCCCAGAAGTACGCTTTGGAACGGGGCATCACGAATGCCCGGTTTGAAGAAGGCGCGGCGGAAAGCCTTCCATTCGGCAATGGGTCGTTTGACCTGGTGACGTGCCGGATCGCGCCGCATCATTTTTTAGACATCGCCAAGTTTCTGTCCGAAACAGCCCGCGTTCTGAAACCCGGCGGCCGTTTTGTTCTCGTGGATACCACTGTACCGGACGATTTACCCGAAGCGGCGCAGTGGCAAAATGCCGTGGAAGTTCTGCGTGACCCGTCGCACGTCCGAAATCACACGCCGCGCGAGTGGCGGCAAATGACGGAAGCGGCCGGATTCACTGTCACCGAATGCCGCACGGATGGCGCCGGCATTACGATTCCCTTGTCCGACTGGCTGCACAAAGCCGGCTGCACGCCGGAGCAATCCGCCGCCGTCCGCCACGCCTTTGCCGACGCGCCTGAGAGCGCCCGGCAGGCGTTCCAAATCGTGGCCGACGGCGAGACGATCTTTACCTGGCAGCGCGTCGTGCTGCACGCCGTCAAGCAACCCACCCCGGCACAAGTGCCGACCCTCCCGAAACGGGAAGGTGAGGAGGCTGGAAGCCTTGTGGGTAATGGTTAAGCTTTCTCAGCTTACATC
>CAXUBO010000041.1:1008-23105 GCA_964249345.1 uncultured Armatimonadales bacterium
CTCTTGACCTTCCCGTTTCGGGAGGGTCGGCACTTGTGCCGGGGTGGGTTCCGCGCCATACTATCGTTTTAGGAGAATATATCATGCCGAAGACAATGTTCGAGAAGATTTGGGACGCGCATATCGTCCGCGAAGAAGCCGGGCAGCCGGCGCTTTTGTATGTTGACCTGCATCTGGTCCATGAAGTCACCTCACCGCAGGCGTTTGAGGGCCTGCGCCTCACCGGACGCAAAGTACGGCGGCCTGATCTCACCGTTGCGACAATGGACCATAATGTGCCGACGACCAGCCGCTCGTTGCCGATTGTGGACCAGATTTCGCGGACCCAGATGGCGGCGCTGGCCCAGAACTGTCAGGACTTCGGCGTTACGCTCTACGACATCCATTCCAAGCGCCAGGGCATTGTCCATGTGATCGGGCCGGAGCTTGGCCTGACCCAGCCCGGCATGACCATCTGCTGCGGCGACAGCCATACCAGCACCCACGGCGCATTCGGGGCTTTGGCGTTCGGCATCGGCACCTCAGAAGTGGAGCATATTCTGGCGACCCAGTGCCTGCCCCAATCTAAACCCAGGACAATGGAGATTCGCGTCAATGGGCAGCTCAGCCACGGCGTCACGGCCAAAGACATCATCTTAGCAATCATCGGCAAAATCGGTACGGACGGCGCGACGGGCTACGCCGTGGAGTACACCGGCGAAGCGATTAAATCCCTGTCAATGGAAGGCCGCATGACGGTGTGTAACATGTCCATTGAAGCCGGCGCACGGGCGGGCATGATCGCGCCCGACGACAAGACTTTTGCGTATATTCAAGGTAAACCCTTCGCCCCGGCCCATAAAGATTGGGACAAAGCCGTCGCTGCCTGGCGCGAGCTTCCCACCGACCCCGGCGCGGCTTATGACACGCTGGTGGAACTTGACGCCGCCGAGATCGCCCCCCATGTTTCGTGGGGAACGTCGCCCGGCATGGTCGTTCCCATCACGCAGGCAGTCCCCTCCCCGGACGACTACGCCGACCCCGCCGACCGCCGCGCCGCCGAGCGGGCTTTGGAATATATGGGCCTGCTGCCGAACGTCCTGCTGCAAGACGTGCCGCTGGACACTGTCTTTATCGGCTCCTGCACCAACGGGCGCATTGAAGATTTACGCGCCGCCGCCGCCATTCTTAAAGGCAACAAAGTCCGGCCCGGCCTGCGGGCGCTGGCCGTTCCCGGCTCCGCCCAGGTGAAGGTCCAGGCTGAGGCCGAAGGGCTAGACGTTGTCTTTAAAGAGGCCGGCTTTGACTGGCGCGAAGCCGGCTGCTCCATGTGCCTCGGCATGAACCCAGACATTTTGCAGCCCGGCGAGCGCTGCGCCAGCACGTCCAACAGAAACTTCGAAGGCCGGCAAGGCAAAGGAGGCCGCACCCATTTAGTCAGCCCCCAAATGGCCGCCGCCGCCGCCATTGCCGGACATTTAGTTGACATCCGGGATTGGTCAAAGAACTAAGCGGATGTGATACAATAAACCAGGAGGGGCGGCAAATGGCGATTGCAGAACCGGAGCTGTTGTCTTATGAAGATTACCTCAAGGAAGGGGAAACCAATTGGCGCTACGACATCATCGATGGGATACGGGTAGACATGGCTAGTCCAACTGCGTATCATCAGCGCATTGCCCAGAAAATCACTCGGCTTTTAGAAAACTACGAAGCCGTTGGACAGGGCCTGACTTTCGCCGCGCCTTGTGACGTGCAAATCACTTTGTTCCCGCTGCGAACGCGCCAGACAGATGTCATGTTTGTCAGCAACAGGCGGCTCGGCGACCGGCCATTATCCGCGCCTCCTCCCCTAGATGCTGTCCCAGAGCTTGTTGTGGAAGTCATCTCCGATAGCGACCGGGAGCGGGTCCTAAACGCCAAGATCGCTGATTTCCATACAATCGGCGTGGATGAATGCTGGATCGTCCGCCCTGAAGACAAAACCGCTGAGGTCTTGCAGGCGACTCAAAACGGATGGGAACAGGCAGCGATTTATGGGGAGAGTGAGACCGCGACTTCGCTTGTTTTGCCGGGATTAACGGCGGCTGTTGTTGACATCTTCCGCGTTCGCTGAAGGTAACCAAAGGAGGCTTGACGGATGGCTGTTGCAGAACCAAAAGCGGACGTGCCGGGCATTACACGCCCGATGACGTATGAGGAATATATCAGCGGGCCGGAGGAGATGGCTCGGTACGACATTCTGGACGGCTGGAAGGTCTACCGATTGTATGGAGACAATCTTGTGCCAAGTCCGACACGCAGACATCAAAACATTGCATTAAACATTGCGGAAGCATTCCGTTCGTTTCAGCGGCAGACGCGAACGGGCAAAGTTATCATTGCGCCTTGTGACGTTGAGATCACCTATCAGCCTCTTAAATGCCGTCAGCCGGATGTGCTGTTTATCAGCCAGGAGCGTTTGGAGCAGAATGCGCCTTCCGATGAGTACGATCCTCTCGCGCCTGCCCCTGAACTTATTGTGGAGATTATTTCGGCTTCCGACACGAAGTCTGTTCTAGCGGCAAAGATAGACGACTACCAAGCCGTGCAAGTGCAGGAAGTTTGGGTCGTGCGTCCCGAAGCACAGACGGTGGAAGTTTTGACGCTTACAGACAGCAGCAGCCGTATTTTTGAGAGCGGCACAACAGCATCATCGGCGATCTTTGACGGCCTCACTGTCTCAGTAGACGCTATTTTTCAGGAGTAACTTGATGGAACCATTTACGAAACTTTCAGGGCTGGCGGCTCCTTTGGACCGGGTGAACATGGACACGGACCAGATTATTCCGAAGCAGTTTCTAAAGCGCATTGAGCGCACGGGCTTTGGACAATTTCTGTTCTTTGACTGGCGCTATGAGGCCGACGGCAAAACGCCGAACCCGGCATTTGAGCTGAACCGGCCCCAGTATGCGGGTGCGTCTATCTTGATCACCGGCAAGAACTTTGGCTGCGGGTCGTCCCGCGAACATGCACCCTGGGCGCTGGCGGATTACGGGTTCAAGGCGATTTTGGCCCCGTCGTATGCCGATATTTTCTACAACAACTGCTTCAAGAACGGAATGCTTCCAATCACGCTGCCGGAAGAAACCATCAACGGGCTGCTGGAACGCGCCAAGACGCCGGGCTACACGATGACGGTGGATTTGGAAAACCAGACCGTCACCGACACGCAGGGCTTTTTGGCAGCGTTTGACGTAGACCCCTTTCGGCGCCACTGCCTCTTGAACGGCCTGGACGACATCGGGCTGACATTGCAGCATGAGCCGGACATCACGGCCTATGAAGTCTCGCGCCCGGCTTGGAAGCGCGGCGCGGCAGCGTAACACAAAGCGCCCTGGACCTTTAGTTCAGGGCATTTTTTTCGCCGCGTGTTTCGCGTCCTCTTCCATGCGGCGGCTGTCGTAGGCGACGCGGCTGGCAAGGATCACCTCTCGATGAGTTTCCGCCCAATGCGCTAGCGCGGACAGCGGCTCAATCAGAGTTCTACCAAGCGCGGTCAGCGCGTACTCGACGCGCACCGGGACTGAAGGGTAAACGGTTCGGTCTACCAACCCGTCGCGCTCCAATTGGCGCAGGGTCTGGGTCAGCATTCTCTGGGAAATACCTTCAACCCTGCGGCGCAGGTCGCTGAAGCGCAGCGTGCCGTCGCGCAGCAGGATGACGACCAGAACGCTCCACTTGTCCCCCACCCGATCCAAAATATCCCGCAGCGGACACTCGGTTCGGCCTTCAGGCGGCGCGGCGGGCGTGAGGCAGGCCATCTTGACGCCGGGCGCGACTGCGGCTTTTCGGTCGTTGTGGCGGGTAATCACTCTTAAACTCTCCCTTTTCAAACTTTTTGTCAGTCTCAAACTTTTTGTCAGTTACTTTCAAGTTACTAGGCCATTGCAAAGTGCCGTCTTGACGGCGTTCTTTGCAGAGTGTACCATAGTTCCTAGAAGTAACCAGCTTCTTTTACAGAACCAGCAGAAAGAAGGAAAAGATTATGATCGTTGTCACTGGGGCCACCGGAAAGCTAGGCCGCCAAGTTGTGTTAGGACTGCTGGAAAAAGTTCCGGCGTCAGAGATTGTCGCTGCCGTGCGAACCCCTGACAATGCCGCAGACCTCGCCGCGCTTGGCGTTCAAGTACGCGAGGCCGATTACACAAAGCCGGAGACACTTGGGGCGGCGCTTGCGGGGGCGGACAAGGTGCTGCTGATTTCCGGCAATGACCTCGGCGGGGACCGGGTGGCACAGCACCAAGCCGTCATTGATGCCGCAAAGAACGCTGGTGTCAAGCTGCTGGCCTACACAAGCATGCTGCGTGCGGACACATCCCCCTTGAAACTGGCCGCGACACACAAGAAGACAGAAGAGAACATTCAAGCGTCCGGTCTGCCGTATGTATTCCTTCGCAACGGCTGGTACTTTGAGAACCAGACGGCAGCACTTGGGCCGGCCTTAGAGCATGGAGCCATTCTCGGCGCGGCAGGCGACGGGCGCTTTGCGTCGGCAGCCATTTCCGACTACGCGGCGGCGGCAATCGCCGTGCTGACCCTACCCGCCCAGGAAAACAAAATCTATGAGCTGGCCGGCGACTTTCCGTACACGCTGGCGGAGATGGCAGCGGAAGTTGCAAAGCAAAGCGGCAGGCCGGTCGTTTACAGCAACCTGCCGCCGGAAAGCTACCAAGACGCGCTGGTCAGCTTCGGCATTCCCGCTTTCATGGCTGAGTATCTGGTGGATGCAGAAGTCGGTGCGTCAAAAGGCGAATTAAACGACACGTCCGGAGAGCTTCACGCGCTGATTGAGCAGCCTACTCCCACGCTGGCCGAGGCAGTCGCGGCGGCCCTGAAGGGATAGAAAAAGCCCGGCCCGGCAGAAGAGAACCGGCCCGGCAGGAACCCGGCACTGGCCTAGCCGGGTTCTTCTGTTTTGCTACTTCAGCGATTCTTCAGCTTCCAGCTCGCGCAGGAGCGGCTCGGCGCGGGTGACAAGCTCGCCCTTGCGCGGGCGCAGGGTCTCGCGGGTGTCGCAGTAGACGGCCAGGGCTTCCAGCGGCGTCAGCGCCTCGGTCAGAAGCTTGGAGCGGACGGCGTCGGTATCACGGACGACTTCTTTGTGCAGGGAAACTGTCAGGAACGCGGCTCCTAATGCGGCCCTAATGTCGGCGTCACACACGGCGGCCTGCTGCTCGGAATTGATTTTATAAGAAACTTTGACAATGGCATCGTCAATTTTCTCCTTGCGGATCGCCGCGACAATCGTTCCGGTCGGATCATCACCGGCGGTCGTTGCGTTGACGTCTATTTCCACAAACGGGCGCGTCTTGACAACAACGTGCTTGACTTCCGCCGCCCCTTTCGCCAAATCCACCAGCGCAAAGCCTTTGTCTTCGGCCCGCTCGCCGAAGTCAATGCGCTCCACCGATCCGCTGTAAACCACGGGCGGCTGCTTGCCTTTGTTCAAATCCTGGTAGCGGTGAATGTGGCCGAGAGCGACGTAATCAAACGGGGCTTGCGTCAGTGCAGACAGCGGCACTTCCGGCTCATTGGTCAGGTAGCCGACTTGATTGGCGCTGAGCTTTGCGTTGGTCACCGAAAAATGCCCCATCAGAATGGTCGGCAAATTGGGGTCGCACCGGGCGGCCAGCATGTTAATTCCCTGGGTGTAGCGGTCCACAATAAGCTGCGTCGTTTCCTGAACGCCTTTGTCTTTGTTTTCCTCGCGGGACAGGACCAGGCTTTTGATGAGATACGGCATGGCGGCAATCTGGACTTGATTGCCGCGCTTTGTTGAGACGACCTCAAGGCCGGGCTGGTCAAAGACTCGCAGATTGTCGCCGGCAAGCGCCCCGAAGATTTCAATGGCGTTGGCCCGGCCTTTGGTGTTGGGGATGTCGTGGTTCCCGGCCAGCAGGACGACCGGCACGCCCGCTCCTGTCAGCTTTGCCAGGCACTGGGCAAACTCGCGCTGATGGGTCTGGTTCGGGTCGCGCGTCTTGTAAGCGTCGCCGGAAAACACGGCAAGCTCGACGCCCGCTTCCAGCGCAATGTCAATGGCCTGCAAAAGCGCGTTGCGGAAATCAATTAAACGGGACGGCAGGCCGGTCTGCGGGTCAAAGCGGCCATAATTTTCGACGCCGAAATGAACGTCGCCAAAGTGCATAAAACGAATAAGCTGAGGCATAACAGCAAAGTATACCCGCCGAGGGCGCAGTTTCAGGCCGCAAGACGGCGCGTTTCAGGCCGCAAGACGGCGCGTTTCAGGCCGCAAGACGGCGCGGGTCGGGAAGCGCGTCCGTTTCCAGCAGCCGCAGAAAAGCGGAAACGGCTGCGGGATCAAAATGCGTTCCTGCGAGGCTGCGAAGGTGGTCCAAAACGCGCTCGCGCGGCCATGCCTTGCGGTACGGGCGATTTGAGGTCAGTGCGTCCCAGACATCTACCAGGGCGAACAAGCGGGCAGCCAAGGGAATTTCCGTGCCGCACAGGCCCTGCGGGTAGCCGGTGCCATCCCACTTCTCATGGTGGCAGTACGGAATATCAAGGGCAGGATGCAGAAACTGTGTCGGGGCGAGCATTTCGCGTGCCAGCGCCGGGTGGCGGCGCATGATCTCCCATTCCGTCTCGTCCAGGGGTCCCGGCTTGAGGAGAATGCGGTCGGGAACGCCCATTTTGCCGATGTCATGCAGCAGCGCCCCGCGCTTGACATGAACAAGGCTGTCGGAAGAAATGCCGGCGGCCTGCGCCAGCCGCAGGGTCATCTCGGTGACCCGCCGGGAATGGCCTTCAGTTTCGTGATCGCGCAAGTCTAGGGCGCGGGACCAGCCTTCAATGGTGGCATCATACGCCTGCACCAGTTCTGTGTTCAGCGCGAGAATGCTTTCTTCGGCTTGTTTGCGCTCGGTGATGTCACGGATCAGCACCTGCCCTGCCGGTTTGCCTAAATAGGTGATGCCGGTGGTGACTGCTTCCACATCAATGACTTTGCCGTCCAGACGGACATATTTCTGCTCCGCCAGCGGGCTGGTTTTGCCTTCCTGCTGGCTGCGGGAGGCGCGTTTGCGTGTCAGCGCATGATAATTGGGATGAACAACGTCAAAGATCAACCGCCCGATCAGCTCCGCCGCGCACGGCGCGGCGAAAAGCGTTACCGCAGCGGCATTCGCATACACAAAGCGGTCTTCGCTGTAAACAACAATGGCTTCCGGGGAATGGTCCACCAAGTTGCGGTAGCGGTTCTCGCTTTCCAGCAGGGACGCTTCCGAGCGCCGCCGCTCCGTGATGTCGCGGCCCATTCCAGTCAGGCCGATACTATTCCCGGCGGCATCCCGCAGCGGCACGGCGCTGAACTGATGAACCACCGGAACGCCTTTGACGGCGAGCAGGGCCGCTTCCACTTCCACATAGCCGGTTTGAAACGCTTGCCGGATGGCCTGCGCGACTTTCGGCTGTTCCGCTTCCTCAAAAAACTCCAGCGCGGACTTGCCCGGCAGCATTTCCGGCGGCAGGCCGGTGACCGTTTCCAGCTTCCGGTTCCACTGCACCAATCGCCCGCTCATGTCCAGCCGAAACAAAACGTCCGGCACGGCTTCCATGACGGCTTGATGCTCTCCAAGCGCCTCGGACAGCTCCTGAGTGCGCTGCCGAAGCGCTTCCGCTGCCTGCTTGCGCTCGGTGATGCATTGAAACGTGACAACTGCGCCGACAAGGCAGCCGTCTTCAGACAGCGGCGTGCCGGTGTATTCCACATCTACCGCTGTGCCGTTCTTATGCCAGAACACTTCTTCCCTGTTTTGACACGCTTCGCCGGTGCGAATGCAGTTGTAAATCGGACATTCTTCTGCCGGGTACACGCTGCCGTCAGAACGGGTGTGATGCAGCCGCGCGTGCATCGGCTGACCAATCAGCTCGGAAACCGCGTAGCCAAGCATTCGTGCGGCGGCTGGGTTTACGAACTGGGTGATCCCATTTTGGTCAATTCCATAAATGCCTTCACCGGCGGAGTCGAGCAGAAGCTGATTTTGACGCTGCATCCGAGCCAGCGCCGCCGTCCGCTGCTCCACCTGCGTTTCGAGCGTCTCGTTGGAGTGGGTCAGCCTTTCTTCCGCGCCTTCAAGCTGGGATTGCCGCAGGCTGATTTGGTACATTTCGTGGAGGCTCTGCCGGCAGGAAATCAGCAGAAACACATCCTCAAAGGCCACCCAGCCCACATGCTCAGCGGTGAGCCAGGGGGAAGCCGCTGCCAGCCCGTAGACCGACTGCGGCCAGAGTACCCCGCGCAGCAGATGGTCAGTGGCTGTCACCAGCGTCGCCGAGGCGATCACCCGCCAGTCCCGGTAGAAAGCGAGAAACGCCAATGAGCCAAAAATATGAAAGTGCGTTTCAATCCGTCCGCCGGTGATATGGATGAGCAGCGCGGACATCAAAAGCTGCGAAACGGCGATCACTTGCCGGGTTAGGGCGCGGCCCGGACGAAGCAGCGCGAGGCCAATCGGGAACACGCTCAGCAAACCGCCCAAAAAGAGGGCCGCCCAGACATGCGGATGCACCTGGCTTGCCGTGCCGGCCCAGGTTCGCGGGGACAAGGCGCAGGCGGCAAGGACTGCGCCGGCCCATTGAAGCGCCATCAGTCCGGCAAACAGCCGGTCCGTGCGGGCATAAATGGCCTGCCGCTGGGCGTCAAAGATGGTCTGGGCGCGGGCTTGTTCATCGGCAGATACAGCGGAAGATGCTGCGAAAGATGTTAAGGCAGCCACGATGCGCCTCCCATCCCAAGTTTCTTCGCTTGGTACGCAGTCTGGGGACAGTGACCGAGGGGGCAGCCATAAACAGGCTCCTGACCCAATTTCGCCTTGTTCCAAGCATCGGGCCGTTCTTCCAGCAGCGCGGCCACTGCGAACAAGCCGGCGTTATCGCCTTCGTGGCCGCGTGCACCTGTCAGCCCGCCCTGGTAAAGCAGGCGCCCGCTGGGAGCATACAGCAGAGTCTCGCCTGAAGTGGCTGCGCCGAAGCGCCGGGCGACCTCCCCATTGTCGTCCACACAGACCCGGACGCCCGGAATGGATGCCGCCTGCCGCCACAAGTCTGTCTTCACCCACGCCTGCGTATAGCCGGGCGGCCTCAAAAAGAAAACAAACACAGCGGCGCGGCTTGGGCAAAGCGCCATCAAATGGTTCAGCTCACTGAGGCTGGCCCGGCTGCACGGGCACTTGGGATGAACCAGCATGATCAATGTCGGCTTAACGGGACCCAGGGGAACAGCCGCCCCCTGCCACTGGCCCGGCGGCTGCCCCGGTGCGCCGGCGGCCTTCTCGAAATTGCCGAGGCAGGCAAAGCCAAATACGGCGCTGCCCAGCCACAGCAGAACCAGCAGCTTCAGCAGGGAGAAAGGAAGTTTTCGCGTCATTGAAAGTTTTTGCAGCATTGAGCAGCATTTTCCTAAACAAAAGTTCTATCATATTGTCGGTAAAACCTTTGCAGTTATTCATAGCTGCTGCGTATGATAAGGTTATTGATGAGGTTAATTGCTGTGCTGCACCCGCGTTGACAGGCCACGCGGGAATACGCTATACTTGCATCAGAAAGGGGCCATACCCTCATGGTTCTTACCTGGGATCAAGACCCGCGCGAGCTGTACACGGGCATCAAAATTGGCGACGGCGTGGAGCGGCTTCTTGGCGGCGAGCTGACTGTGCATACCGACGAGGCCCGCACCCATGAAGGCGAGTTCCCGGAGCGCAATGTCCGGGCGCTTGCGAAGCGCGGCCTGCTCGGCATGAAAATCCCGGCCGAGTATGGCGGGCTGGGACTGGATACGCTGAACGTCACCTACGCCGTGGAGCAGATTGCCCGCATCGCGCCGGCGACGGCGTTTGTGCTGCTGCTGCACACGCTGACCGCCAACCGGATCAATCAGGCCGGCACGGAGTACCAGAAGCGAAAGTACCTGCCGCTGATCGCCTGCGAAACGCTGGGCGCGTCGGCCTGGTCGGAAAGCGGCGTCGGCGCGGACAAGAGCGTCCTAAACACGAAAGCGTACTGCGAGGACGGCGTCTGGCACCTCAGCGGCCAAAAAGCGTTCTGCACCGGCGCAGGTCACGCGGGCGTTTACATGGTGATGACCGACACAACCGAAGGCAAAGGCTTCTTTTTAGTTTCTGCCGACAATCCGGGTTTACGCATCGGCGAGCCGATGGACTCAATGGGCCTGCAAGGAACGCATTCCGGCGTCGTTGGCTTAGATCATGCGCTGGTCTCCGACGCCGAGCGGGTTGGGACGCCCGGACAGATCGGCCCGATCATTAACTTTGACATGGGGAGCGGCCTGCATTCCGGCATTGTCGCCACAGGCATTGCGCTTGGCACCTTCGGGCGGCTTTTGGACATCGTGAAAGCCAACAACTCCTTTGAGAAATATGAAAGCGTCCGTGTGCGCGTCTCGCAGCTTGCCGCCACGCTCAGCGTCATGCGGACTCATGTGTACGCTCTGGCCCAAATGGCGTCTTTGCCGGATGCGACGCGCCCGCCGATTGAGGCCGCGACCATGACCGCCAAGTTGTTCTTGTCCGAGAACGCCTTGCAGATGACCACCGACGCCATCGCCATCGCCGGCAAGTCCGGCTACCTGCGCGAGAACGGCTTGGAGCGCCTGCACCGGGACGCGCTCGGCATCGTCATCGCCGCGCCCATTAACGGCCAAGTTTTGGGAAGCATCGGCGAGTCCCTGCGCCGCACCGACCGCTCCTCGCACCTGTACAAAGTGTGAAACTTCGGCTTCGACAGCGGACGAAAATCATGACATTGGATACGAAAAGTTTAGCTGTCATAGAGTTCTTAACAGCGCTGAAAACTTGCCAAGACATCCTTCAAGAACTGCCAGTTGAGTTGCGTCCGCGGCCTCAAGTAAAACATGCCAGCATCGGCTGGGTGTCGTTTAGGGGAAAGCCATATCATATTTCGCTGCCGAACGGCGAACTTGAGAAGTTCCAGCACGCGGCACAAATTGATGTTTCAGTTCATTTAACGAGCCAAAGAGCAATGGACT
This sequence comes from uncultured Armatimonadales bacterium, assembly GCA_964249345.1. Classification (GTDB taxonomy): domain Bacteria; phylum Armatimonadota; class Armatimonadia; order Armatimonadales; family Capsulimonadaceae; genus JANXMY01. Next base: position 12,056 of record CAXUBO010000041.1, read on the forward strand.
GGCTCATCGAGATTTATTGGAATGAAGTTCATTGGTTGATAGAAACCGAAATTTACGTTGACAGCGATGCCCCTCATGCCGGAATGGGCATATTGCGAAACTTCCCCGAACGCTACGCAGAGACATTGGATGAACTGATCGTCCAGGTGAAAGCGGCAGCGCGGGAGCTTGTGGAAAACGTAGATGCAATAGATGAGGCCGTTGCACTAGACGCGGCGGCTGCCATGAATGAAGTGAAATCTTGACCACTACACCTAAAACTATGGGCGTTATTCCCGCCCGCTTTAACTCGTCGCGCCTGCCGGGGAAAGCCCTGCGGGAAATCGCCGGGCGTCCGATGATCCACTGGGTCTACTTCAATGCCAAGCGCTCGCCGCTGCTTTCGGCGCTGGCTGTGGCGACGGACAGCCCAGAGATTAGAGCCTCATGCGAGAGCGCGGGAATCCCCGTTTTTCTCACCCATGAGCATCCGTCGGGAACTGACCGCGTACACGAAGTCCTGACCCGCACCGATGCCGACATTTATGTCAACATTCAAGGCGACGAGCCGACCCTGCGCCCGGACCATTTGGACTTGATGCTTGCGCCGTTTTTGGACGGCAGCGGGACTCAGGTGACAACGCTCAAAGTCGCCATCTCCGCTGCCGAAGCCGCCGACCCGAACAACGTCAAAGTGGTCACGGCGGACAACGGCAACGCGCTCTATTTCTCGCGCTATCCCCTGCCCTACGACCGTTCGGGACTGGGGCAAGCACAGCATTACAAGCATATCGGCCTGTATGCTTACACCCGCGAAGCCTTGTCGCTCTACCACAGCCTGCCGCAGTCTTCTTTGGAGCTGACCGAGAGCCTAGATCAGCTTCGCTTTTTGCAGAATGGCGTTTCTATCTCTGTCGCCGAGACGCTGCACGACACGGTCGGCGTGGATACCGAAGCGGACCTAGAGCGCGTCATCGCTATGTTTGAGACGGTCAACAGCGCGTGAACACTCTTTATGTCTCTGATTTGGACGGCACTCTGCTCCAAAGCGATGCGGCATTATCGCCCTTCAGCGAGAATATCCTGCGCGTTCTGCTTGCGGACGGCCTGCTTTTCACCGTCGCCAGCGCCCGCAGCGTCGTTGCCATCCGGCAGATGCTGCGCGGCCTGCCGCTTCCCCTGCCGGTGATTGAGTTCAACGGCGCGTACTTGTCGGACTTGTCTACAGGCCGGCACGAGATCATCAACGCTTTAGAGCCGTCCGTGGCCGTGAGCGTTTATGAAATGGTCACAGCGCACGGCCTCGCCGCATTTATTTCGAGTTTTGACGGTATGGAAGACCGCATTCATTACGGCGTGATGCGAAACGAAGGGATGCACTGGTACTTAAAGGACCGGCTGGACCATCGTGATCCCCGCTGGCGCGGCGCAGCCGATGATTTGGCCGCGTCGCTCCGGGAGCAGGTCGTGTGCCTGACGATGATTGCCAAAAAAGAAGAGCTGACTGACATGCAAGCGGCCATCTTAGAGGCGCATAACGGCAGTGTGGAGACGCATTTGTTCGAAAACCAGTATTCTCCCGGCTGGCACTGGCTGACAGTCCATGACCGCCGCGCGACAAAAGACCAGGCCATCAAAACGCTCACGGAAAGCTACGGTCTGAGCGGATCAGAGATTGTTGTCTTCGGCGACCACAGCAACGACCTCAAGATGTTCGCCGCCGCAGATTTGGCGGTTGCCGTCGGCAATGCCCAAGCCAAAGTCAAGGCGTGTGCCGATTTGGTCATCGGCACGAACGATCAAGACAGCGTCGCCATGTTCATTCGCGGTCATTGGCAAGGCCAAGACTCAGCACTAGAAGACCCGGCACTGTAAGTGCCGGGCTACCGCCGCAGGGAAAGTCCCTTCGGGACTGAAGATCAGACCTTGCTGCTGGGTCCGCAGTGCCGGGTTCTAAATATCCTTATGTATTTCCTTTACAGCTTCTTGTTCACTTCTTGGATTGTCTTCATGGCTCCCTACTTCCTGTACCGGGCCTGGAAGCACCAAAAGTACTTGCCCGCGCTGCGGCAGCGGCTCGGACATTTGCCGGACACGCTGAAAGCCGACGGGCGGCCGACCATTTGGATACATTCGTGTTCCGTCGGCGAAACCCTGAGCGTTCAGCCGCTCGCCCAGGCGCTTTCCCAGCGTTTTCCCGAAGCGCGGCTTGTGTTCAGCACGATTACCAAGACTGGGCAGGCCATCGCGGAGGAACGCTTCGCCAAGTACGGCGCAGGCAATTCGTTTTATTTCCCCATTGACCTTGCGTGGATCGCCGGCAAAGTCTTAGACACAATCCAGCCGAGCTTACTTCTTACCATTGAAACCGAAATTTGGCCGAACGTCCTGCACGAAGCCAAGAAGCGCGGCATTCCGGCTGTCATGGTCAACGGGCGCATTTCCGCCGAGTCATTCACCTACTACCGCTGGGTCCAGCCGCTGATGGGTTTCGTGTTCCAAAATTATTCCCTGCTGCTGATGAAGGCAAGCGAAGACGCCCACCGTTTGCAGCGCATGGGCGCACCGCCGAGCAAAATCAAAGTCAGCGGCTCCATTAAATATGACCGCAACTCCTTGGCGGAAAAAGACGTGACCGAAGCCCAGCGCAAGGCGCTTGACGCCGCCCTCGCGCTGACCTTTACCGCCGCGCCTTTAATTGTCGCCGGCAGCACCCACAGCGATGAAGAAGCGACGCTTTTAGAAGTCCTGCGCCGTATTCGGCTTGTGCCGGGCCTTCAAGCCACGCGCCTGCTGCTCGTTCCGCGCCACCCGGAACGCTTCTCCCAAGTCGCCGCTCTTGCCCTCAGCGCGGGCTTTCAAGTGAAGCGCCGCTCCAGCCCCGCGCCCGGCGATCCGGCTGCCGACGTGCTGATTTTAGACACACTCGGCGAGCTCAGCACCGCCTACGGCTTCGCGACCATTGCCTTTGTCGGCGGGACGCTCATTCCCCACGGCGGCCAGTCTATTATGGAGCCCGCCCTTTATGCCAAGCCCATTGTCGCCGGGCCGTCCATGCTGAACTTCCCGCAGATCATTGACGATTTTCGGGAGCGCGGCGGCATTGCCCAGATTGAGGCCGATGAGACCGACAAGGAAGCGCAAAAGTCCCAGCTCACCGCCATCTTTGTGCGCTTGCTGCAAGATGCCGACGCCCGCGCCGCAATGGGCCGCGCCGCCTACTCCGTTTTTGAGGGCAGCCAGGGCGCGACCCAGTTCACCGTAGACCACATCGCCGCCATCTTTGAGAAAAAGCTTCAGGAGACACACGCGAAATGCGCGAAGTCTTAGCCCGCATCCGCGTCCGCGAAACCCACGGAATCAGAAGATTTCTGTACCCGCTGACAGCTTATGTACATCTGCCGCCTGTCACGCTGAAGCCTGGCGAAAGCAAAACTAACAGCGAGATGTACGGCGGTTTTGCGCTTGTCACCGCTGCGGGTCAGAACGTGCCTCGGCAAATGATTGGCCTCACAAAAAGTCCCGATGCACGCATGGATTTCGCGCTTTCACTTGCACCCTATGAAACACAGGAGCTACTGCTTGTATCGGGCGACGCACTTGAAACTGTTCCTGATGCGCTGCAAATTGCACCGACACTAGATGGCGGCCTGAAAGATGCTCAAGAGCGGTTCACCTCGGTAATCAGCCCAGACGGAAATATGGGTGAAATTGTCTATGATGGCATTCGCCACCTGCGCGGCCCCAGCCAAATCCAGCGAAGCGATGAAACTGCTTGGCATTCGTCTACGGCTGCCATGAACCATCTAAACAGTTATCCCCTTTATGCAAATCTACGCGCCAAAAGCCGCTATGCTGACGGCAGTTTTGCTCAAACAAAAACAGAGTTGACTGCCTGCAAATCTTGGGTGACGCTTACGCATACACTGGAACAGCCTCAGCCGAATGACGAGATTGTCTTCACCCTGCCGCTTGCCATTACGTCCCCGACCCTCACCTGTGACTTCGGCGCGGGCGGGTCTGTGTTCGGCAAACTGGACAGCAAGGCGGCGGAAATCGTCTGGCGGACAGAGTTTGGCGACGCGCCTTATGCCAAATGGACAGTCGCCACGGCGGGGCGGGCGGATTATATGGGGGAAGTCGGCAGTGCCGAAGCGTTTCTGCCTCAGCGCTGGTTCCATTTGATTGACAGCGACAAGGCGCTGGCGGTTGCCATCACGAAGCTGCCCGCAGGCTGCCGGGCAATGACGGTGCGGCTAACGCGGGAAGGTGATGTGTCCGTCGCGTTTACGCTGGGCGACACCGTCGCCGGCCCGGCAGAGTTCGGCGTCTGCTGCCATTTTCTCAATGATGTTCCCGCGATTGCCGCCGCGACCAACCCGCAGTCCATACTGCTGCCGCCCACTGTGGAAGTGCTGGCCTGAAACACTTTCGCTAGACACTCCAATCTTCTAAAGTTAGCCCAGCCACTTTGATAAAATCTCCGCTGTTGCGAGTCACGAGCGTTGCCTGATTGGCCAGTGCTACGGCGGCGATTTTCAAGTCCATCGTGCCGACGCGCAGACGCCGCAGCCATAAGTTCTGGAAGTGGACCACAGCATTTTCATCAAACGGCAGCACAGGAGTAAGGCAGTAGTAGCCTCGCATTCGGTCCAAACGCGAATATGCCCCAATTTGGCGCTCAATGCTCTGAATCCGAGCGATCTCCGCCATCCAGCCGCGCATCTGCTCCTCGTAACTAATGACGCTGACCGCAACGCTGTCTGGCGGAAGCGCAGCGATACGGGCAAGTATTTTGCCCCCTTCCGGCCCGGCACGATCAATGAGTGACACATGGTCACTGCCCATCAGGTAAGGGTACATAGATGCCTGCCTTTTCGAGCGCTTCAATTTCTTCCGCCGCAGTCGGTTGGGAACGCCGGTACTCAGCACCAAGCCGCATCGCCTCGTCGTACATTTCGTCGTCCTGGAAGGCTCCGTAACGAAGCTGCCACCACGGAAGCGGAGTGCGAGGCACCGGCTTCTTTTCCAATAGCTGCGCGATCTGCGCTTCCAACGCGCTCACGCGCTCTTCCAATGTTGCTTCCATAGCGTATTTCCTTTCTCAGCGTATCTGTTCGCGGATGTAGGCGAGCAAATCGGCGATGGCGACGCGCTCCTGCTGCATGGTGTCCCGGTGGCGCACAGTCACGGTGTCAATGAGGTCCGTGCCGCCGTCGCGGGACTGGCCGAGCGTGTCGTAGTCCACGGTGACGCAGAGCGGGGTGCCGGCTTCATCCTGGCGGCGGTACAGCTTCCCGATGCCGGCGGTGTCGTCGTAAACCGAGCGTACGTCGCCTCCTGACTGGATCAGCTTCTTGATTTCTTTGCTTTTGGCGACAATCTCCGGCTTGTTCTTGGCAAGCGGCAGGACAGCGACTTTGATCGGGGCCAGTGCCGGGGGCAGGCGCAGAACGACCCGGACTTCGCCGTTTGGCAGAGTTTCCTCGTCGTAAGCCTCGCATAAGGCGGCGAGAACGCCCCGGTCTACGCCCGCTGCCGGCTCAACGACGTAAGGAACGATATGCCGATTGTTCGGCTGGTCGAAGTAGGTCAGCTTCTCGGTGGAATGCTCATTCTTCATGGCTTTCTCCGCCGTGTTAGCCGAAAGTCCGAGCGTGTCCTGCTCTTTGGAATGCGAGCCTAAATCCCAGTCGGTACGGTTGGCAATGCCCTCTAATTCGTCAAAGCCCAGCGTTGGGTACTTATAGAGAATGTCCACGGTGCGCTTAGAGTAGTGGGCAAGTTTAGTATGCTCAAACAAGTCCAAGTTCTCCCGCTTCAGCCCCACTTTCTCCACCCACCAATTGAGATGGTCCTGAATCCAGGCTTCATGTGCGGCTTCGTCGTCGCCGGGCAGAACAAAGTATTCAATTTCCATCTGCTCTAACTCGCGCACCCGGAAAATGAAGTTGCGGGGCGTGATTTCGTTGCGAAACGACTTGCCCTGCTGGGCGATGCCGAACGGCAGCTTGCGGTTGGTAGCCGTCAGCACGTTCTTGAAGTTGACGAACATGCCCTGTGCGGTTTCCGGGCGCAAGTACGCAAACGATTCAGCGTCGGCCACCGGCCCCACCTGCGTCTTGAACATCAAATTGAACGCGCGAGGCTCGGTCCAGTCACCCGGCTTGCCGTCTTCCGGGTCAATGACTTTGGCGGCTTTCAGTGCCGCTCCCGCCCGCACGGGTTCGTCTAAGAGTGCCAGCGCCACCGACTCATAATCCTCGCTGTCCGCCACGCCGAACTCTTGCGCTAATTGCTGCCGCACTTCCGGCGTCTGGTCGCGCAGCAGATGATCAAACCGGTAGCGCTTTTTCGTCGTCCGGTTGTCAATTAGCGGGTCGGCAAACCCTTTTTCATGCCCGGAGTAGCGCAGCACATAGCGATTGGTCAGGAGAGCCGTCTCAATGCCCTCCATGTCATCGCGCTCATAAACATTGTGCTTCCACCAGAGCCGCTTCAGGTTGTTTTTGAGTTCGACGCCCAGCGGCCCGTAATCAAACATCCCCTGCAAGCCTCCGTAAATCTCGGAGGAGGGAAAAATAAAGCCGCGCCGCTTGCACAGCGACACGATCTTTTCCAAATTTTCTGCGGCCATAAACTTCTCTGTCCTTTAACTGTCTTATGTTCGTGAATACGGCTGCTCGGTGACAAGTCCCGGCACTGCCGAAAAATGCTTGACATTGAACGTGCAGAGCGTGGCGCCCTGCCCGATCGCAGTTGCGGCAATGAGAGCATCTACGAGACCCAAGCTGTAACTGAGCTTGTAGTCGCGCAGATACTCCAATCCACGCTGACAATCCGCTTCAGAGGGCCAAATGATCGGCAAGCCAAACAAGAAAGTTTGCAAGCGCCGCAGTTCCCCTTTATCGCGGCAGCCTGCAACCAATTCCATTGCCACGAAGCCGGGTAGGCTTGGCATTTCCGTAAGACCACTATACCAAGACCACTATACCATAGCACTGCGGGTGCAAAGCCCCGCCGAATGTCAACAAGAACATCCGTGTCCAGAAGGCGCATTAGTCGTGGCTCCTTGTTTCCGCCTGCCGCCGCAGTTCACGGGCGTATTCCACGCTGTCGCCAATATCTTCGCGGTCTGCCCAGTCGCCGATCAGACCGTTTGCCTTCCAGAATGCCACAACGTCGGCTCCTGTTTTGAGTTCCGGCATCAGCGCAGGCGACGGCAGATTACGCTCAATCAGTGACAGCGCGTAATCTTCCACAGGCTGTTCGCGTTTTGCGGCTTCTTCTTCCAGCCGCGTTTCTAGTTCCGTTGGCACGTTGAGCGTAATTGTCATTTTGTTATCCTCCAAACTCGTTCCAATTCTTGATGCTGAACCAGTTGCCCTTCAAAGACTTCACTGAAGTATTCCATGCTTCAGCGGTAAGCACCCAGGAGAATAAAGCGGTATAGTGAAGAACACTTTGGGCTAGTTGAGGTAAATAGGTTTTTGTATTTGTCCCATACTCAACGCCGCTTAACAAAACAGCCGCGATAGCCCAGCGGAAGGCTGGCTGTCGCCAGCATTTCACGATATTGCCAGCCGTGAGAACAACAAAGCTGCCCCGAACCGCTACATCTTCCCAATCCGCCTCGTGCGTACAGCCATAAGCATCAATGGGAAGACACGCCAGATGACAAAGTATTAGCCCACAGGCTCCCATTCCAGCAAGGCAAAGGCAGCTTGCCAGGAAATCTTGTTTCGTTGTCGCCAGCGCTGCCGCACGAAGCATGAACCATCCTCCCATCAACATGAAAACGGCGCACGAAAGGATAAACAAGTGATAGAAGATGCTTGGCATTTGGCGCTCCCTCTGCGAGAAAACTCATTCCCACTCAATCGTCGCGGGCGGCTTGCTGGTGATGTCCAAGACGACGCGGTTGACGCCGGGGACTTCGTTGACTATTCTGTTGGAGATGCGGTCCAGCACTTCATACGGCAGACGCGCCCAGTCGGCGGTCATGGCGTCCTCGCTCGTCACGGCACGGATGACGATGGGGTACGCATAAGTGCGCTGGTCGCCCATGACGCCGACGCTTTTGGTGGGGACAAGCACGGCGAACGACTGCCAGACTTTGCGGTACAGGCCGGCACGTTTGATCTCGTCAATAATGATCCAGTCGGCGGAGCGCAGCAAATCCAAGCGGTCTTTGGTGACTTCGCCGGTGATGCGAATAGCAAGGCCGGGGCCGGGGAAGGGCTGACGCCAGACCATGTCGGTGGGCAGGCCCAATTCTTCGGCGACAGCGCGGACTTCGTCTTTGAATAAAAAGCGTAATGGCTCGACTAATTTAAAGTTCATGTCTTCGGGCAGGCCGACATTGTGGTGGGTCTTGATCTTGGCGGCCTTACCCGTTCCCGACTCAATCACGTCCGGGTACAGCGTTCCCTGCGCGAGAAACGCGGCGTCAGTGAGATTATTGGCTTCTTCCTCAAAGACGCGCACGAACTCTTCGCCGATGATCAGACGCTTGCGCTCCGGGTCAGTAACGCCCGCGAGTTTTGACAAGAACCGCTCTTCGGCGTCAACCGTAATCAAGTTGATGTTAAACGCGGCGGCGAATTTGCGCTGAACGTCCTCGGCTTCGCCTTTGCGGAGCAGGCCGTGGTTGACGAAAATGCAGACTAATTGGTCGCCGACGGCTTTATGGACAAGCGCGGCAACAGTGCAGCTATCAATGCCTCCACTGAGGCCGCAGACGACTTGGCTTGTTCCTACTTTTTCCCGGATCAGGGCGACCTGCTGCTCGACAAAGCTTTCCATCTGCCACTGCCCGGTCGTGCCGCAGACCTTTTCGGCAAAGCCGCGAATAACTTCCGTTCCCCACGGCGTATGCACGACTTCCGGGTGGAACTGCACGGCATAAAAGCGGCGCTCTTGGTCGTACATCGCGGCCACCGGGCAGCTTTCAGTAGAGGCCGCAATCGTAAAGCCCGGTGGAGGGGCTTCCACGGTGTCGCCGTGACTCATCCAGCAGACCAGTTCGGGATTAAGGCCGTCAAACAGCACGGTGGGGTCCAGCACGTCAAGCTGCGTCTTGCCGAACTCTTTCATCGTCGCCGCCGACACGCGGCCGCCGAGATCATGCGCCATCGCCTGCATCCCGTAGCAGATGCCCAAAATCGGCAGGCCCAGATCATAGACCGCGCGGTCAATCTGCGGCGCACCATCGTCATACACCGACGACGGCCCGCCCGACAAAATCAGCCCCACCGGGTTCCGCGCTTGGATTGTTTCAAGCGGCGTGTCATACGGCAGGATTTCGCAGTAGACATGGCATTCCCGGATGCGCCGTGCGATAAGCTGGGTATACTGCGCCCCAAAGTCCAGCACAACCACAAGCTCCGGCGGCGTCATCCCATCGCCGGAAACCGACGCCCCTCGTGGTCCATAGGTAGTCAGCACCGGCTGATCCTGATGCTGCGGCGTCAAAGACATGAGGCACCCCGCACAAGTTCAGATTGGACAGAGTTCGTTTTCGCAATTTCCGTGTGTGTTGTTTTCATAAATGTAGGCTACTTTGAGACATCTACCACGGTCACAGTCGCGAAGGGTGGCTGCAACCAGGGTGCCGATTGTGAGCCGTCTAAAACTGTGTCAATATAAACGTGCAGTTTTGACAGGGATTTTTCGCGCAACTCAGAAATCTTTTGATTGGTTTGCTGAACGTCTAATGTCGGTGACGCAGAAAACCCGCCTCCGCACTTTGAAGTGATATAAGAATCGGTATAGCCATTTAATGTCGGCAAAAGCCGGATTTCTCTGAAATCGGGGCTGCCATTGGGGTGCTTGTGCATCACTTCATCTTCTGTAATAATGATGGTTACGCCGCGATGTTCTTTTTTATATGGCATTTCCAAGAGTTCCTCGTCTGAAAGATGAGTCGGCAGATTGTATTTGACGTGCTACTCAGCGGCGACTTCCGAAAATAGGCGCACTCGCCCAGCGTCGCTGTCGGCGAGAGAACGGCGCAGACATTCGGCAGCATCGGCTTCCTCTTCTGCGCTAGCTACTAATTCCTGTTCCATGCTAAACTTCGTTCTCCGGCGCAGTCGGCAGGAACAACACCGTAAGATGTTCTGTATCTTCAAGCTCACCCTCGGCGTCAGCGAGGGCTTCGTAATACTCGTACCGGCGCGGCGGCTCAAATGAAAGGCGCACGGGAACATACCACCAGTCCTGCTCATGGCGAGCGCCTTGCTTTAGGGCTTCCAATGTTGCACCGCCGGGATGCTTGTCTTTCAGATAACGCCCGGCGATCTCAACGGCTTCTTTGTCACTGAGAGTGCTGGAATGCCGCTTGACCATATTTGCCTACCCACGAAATTGAGCCGCAGACCGCACTTGCAGAACCCGCACCGTTTCTTCTTCGCCGTCATCGTCGTTATCAACCAGCATGAAGACAATGCGGTAGGCCGTTCTTCCGTTGCGGTACAGCATCCGCCGCGTTTCGCGTCTTTCGTTCCCCTTGACGGAGATCTTCTCATGCCGGCGAGGCAGTGTTTCCAGTGACTCGATTGCCTGTGTCAGCCCTTCCAGCCAGCGGCCTGCGAAATCGGGGTCATAGGCGGAAAGGCGCAAAAAGGCCGCATTGATTTCCGCCTGAGCCGTTTCGCTGGTTTCCACAATGAAGTTCAAGGAGCACCTATCGTTTCACCGGCGAAAAGTTCTTCCTGGGAAAGATAAGTAGGCAAATTGTATTTCGTGCGCCACTCGGCGGCGACCTCGGAGAACAAGCGCACTCTTCCGGCGTCGCTGTCGGCGAAAGAACGCCGCAGGCTTTCCTCCGCTTCCGCCTCCTCACGCGCTTCCCATTCTAAAGCGGCGGTGACAAGGGCATCGGCAAAAGCGTTGATGTCCGTGCCGTCGCGCTCGGCACGCTCACGCAAAAGCGCTTCAGTTTCGGGTTTGAGAGTAATCATTTGTATTCCTCGTTTCTAATGTATTCCTCGTTTCTAACGGCCCTGGCCGACGTGCTGGGTGCGCTGCTGGGACTTGCCTTCGGTTTCGGCAGTACGGTGCTTAGATG
>CAXUBO010000041.1:23205-27789 GCA_964249345.1 uncultured Armatimonadales bacterium
AGTACGGTGCTTAGATGGCAGCGTTACAATCTCATGTCCGCTTTCCAGTTCCTGTCGCTTGATGTCTTGATAAATCGCTTCTAAATCAAAGTTGAACTTCGCGGCGTATGCTTCGCGTTCGCGGCGGATTTCTTCAACAATCGGGTCAGGCCACATTTTCTTCCTCCATTAATTCTTCGGGAGTGCAGATAATTGGCGGCTCGAAGCCGCCTTGTCGACAAAGAGCCTCAATGCGGGGGCGCATTGCAGCGTTTGCAATGTGCTTGCTGTTCCACGTCAACAGATAATCTACAGAATACACAGCGGCGATTGCCAGGTGCAGCGCATCCACCTCTGATTTTTTCGGCAGCGGCCCGTTTTTGGTCAGCATTTGCGCGAGTGACAGCGCATCTGGTGTAGCCGGCAGAACGGGAATGTTTTGTAGCAGTGCAAGCCGTTTTGCGGCGAATTCCTGGTTCCCAGTGCCTGCCTCTTGCAGCACGAACTGCGAGATATACAGGTCAAACTTTGTTCGCTGGTCATCCCACCACTCCAAAGTGATCTGCTGATGAGCGGCCGTCACGATGTCCCGGCTGGGCCGTGAGGTCAAGTAGCCGATGACACTGGTTTCGACATAAACACTCGGCTTCATGTGTTATCTTCCCTGGCCGACGTGCTGGGTGCGCTGCTGGGACTTGCCCTCGGTCAAAATCTGCGGGGCGACGACCATTTCGGCTTGCTGCATTTCGGCGAGTGTTCTTGCGCCGCAGGTTGCCATCGATAATCTCAGCGCTCCTACGAGGTTCATGGTGCCGTCGTCTTTGTGGGCCGGGCCAAGCAAAATCTCGCGCAGGGTGCCCATGATGGAAACTTTGATTCGGGTGCCGCGCGGCAGGTCGGCGTTGGACATTGCCATGCCCCATGAGTAGCCGGGCGCGGGGGCTTCGGACGACGCGGCGATGGAGGAGCCGAGCATAACGGCGTCGGCACCCGAAGCAATGGCTTTGGCAAGGTCGCCGCCGTTCTTGATGCCGCCGTCGGCAAGGATCGGAACGTATCTGCCGGTGCGCTGCTGAAACGCTTCGCGGGCGGCGGCGCAGTCGGCAACGGCGGTGACTTGCGGGACGCCGACGCCAAGCACCGAGCGCGTGGTGCAGATCGCGCCGGGGCCGACGCCGATCAAAAGGGCCGAAGCCCCGGCTTCCATCAACTCGGTGGCGGCACCGAACGACACGCAGTTGCCGACAATGACAGGGACTGGTGAATCGCGGCAGAACTTCGCCAAATCTACGGTCTCAGTATGGGTGGAATAGTGCCGGGCGGTAGCAACCTGCGACGCGACAACAAAAATGTCCGCTCCGGCTTCCACGGCGGCGGCGGCGATGCGCGGAGCGGTGGGCGGAATGGCGGCAATGGCGGCGATGCCGCCGCCGTTCTTGATCTCCTGAATGCGCCGGGCAATGAGGTCGTCTCGGACCGGAGCCGTGTAAAGCTTCTGCATCTTTTCGATGATCTGCTCGGACGGCGTTTCGGCGATTTCCTGCAAAATGGCTTCGGCGTCGTCATAGCGGGTTTGCAGCCCTTCCCCGTTTAAGACGGCGAAGCCGCCGAGACGGGTCATCTCGGCGGCCATTCGGGGGTTCACGGCGGCGTCCATCGCCGACGCGACAATGGGGATCGCGAATTTATGGCGCTCTAAGGTCCAGGACGTGTCTACATCACGCGGGTCTACGGACAAGGCCGACGGGACTAGGGCGACTTCATCGAAGCCGTAGACGCGCCGCGCCTTTTTGTTTCCTCCCAGCGTAATCGTTTGTTCCAAAGCTTGCTCCTAAAATCGTCAATCCTAAACTTTTCCGTTTAGTATACCCGATGCCGAGTGCAGAGTGTCAACTCCGGGTATACTAGGCGCTGTATTAGAAACGAGGCGTGCATGTCTTCAGACATTAAATCAGACGCGAAGAAAGTCATTGTGATTGGCGCAGGCATCGGCGGCATGGCGACCGCAATGCGTCTGCAAGCTACAGGCAAGTTCCAGGTAACAATTTTAGAGAAGAACTCTACAGTCGGCGGGCGGGCCAATATCCGGGAAGTGGACGGCTTTCGCTTTGATACCGGCCCGTCTCTGCTTTTAATGACCGATGTTTACAAAGAGCTGTTCGCGGCCTGCGGCGAGACTTTCTCCGACTGGGTCAAGCTCATCAAAATGGAGCCGAACTACGAAGTTCACTTCGGCGACGGCTCTTCCATGCTGATGTCCAGCGATCTCACAACGATGATCGCTGAACTGGAAAAAATCGAGCCGGGAGTGACGCCCGGCTACTACCGCTTCTTGGAAGACGCCGGCAAGAAGTACCGGATTGGGCGCAGCCAGTTTGTTGAAAAGAACTTCCCGAAAGCCACTGATTTCTTTACGGCGTCCAATCTGAAACTGCTGGGCCAGCTTAACGCACTAGACAAGCTTTACGCGCACGTTTCGCAGTTCTTCAGAGATGAGAGATTACGCCAGGCGTTTTCCATGCAGTCCATGTATCTCGGCATCTCACCGTTTGACGCGCCTGCCGTCTACACACTGCTGCCGTACACCGAGCTTGCCGAAGACGGCCTGTATTATCCTGAAGGCGGCATTTACGCCCTGCCCAAAGCGATGGCAGACGTGGCCCGAAAGCTTGGCGTCCACATCCAAACCGATCAAAATGTCACGCAGATCATGGTCAAGGACGGCAAAGCACGCGGCGTCTGCGTGGACGGCGAGATGCTGCCCGCGGATTTAGTCATCTCAAACGCAGACCTGCCGTACACCTACACCAATTTGCTGGCCGAAAGACCCGCGAAGTTCGCCGAAGACGCTTGGAAAAAGCAGCCGTTTACGTCGTCGGCATTCATGCTGTACCTCGGCACGGATCGAGTTTATCCCAAACTCCACCACCACAACTTCTTTTTGTCGCGGGACTACAAGCGCAACTTTGAGGAAATTTTTGACGCCAAAGTGCCGCCGCGCGACCCCAGCTTCTATGTCAATGCACCGGGCCGCACCGACCCAGGCGTCGCCCCGCCCGGCTGCGATAATTTGTTTGTGCTTGTCCCCATTCCTCACTTGACCGATCAAATGCAGTGGGACGACGGCCAAATCGAAAAGTTCAAGCAAAAAATTTATGATAAGCTGGAAGCGGCAGGGCTGACCGATCTGCGAAAGCACGTCGTCGTGGAGCAGGTCGTGACGCCGTATGAGTGGCGCGACCAGTACAACTTAAAGTACGGCGCGGCGTTCGGCCTGTCCCACGGCATTCTGCAAGTCGGCTACTTCCGGCCCGGCAACAAGTCCGCTGATGTAGACAGCTTGTACTTTGTCGGGGCCAGCACTGTTCCCGGCACCGGCGTTCCTTTAGTTTGCCTGGGCGCAAAACTTGTCACGGAGCGTATTCTCGCGGATTACTCCTAGAAAGCCCGCTTTATGGCCTTGTCTCTTTTGACCTCCAAACGGCTGCGCGGACCGAACGCAGAACTTGACGCCGCGTATGCCGCTTCCAAAGCATTGAACGCGCATCACGGCAAGACGTATTATTTCAGCACGCTGTTTTTTCCGCCGAAGGTACGCCGCTCCGTTCATGCGCTCTACGGCTTCGTGCGCTACCCGGACGAGATTGTGGACAACCCGCCGCCCGGCTCCAACCCAAGCGCGGCGTTGCAGCAGTACCGCGCCGACACGCTGGAAGCCCTGCGGGCCGGCTGCTCCGACTTGCCCGTCTTGAACGCCTTCGCCGACATGGCCCGGCGTCATCGCCTGCCGCCGGAGTACCCGATGGCGTTCCTGGATGCGATGGCGATGGACCTGACCCGCACCCGTTACGAGACGTTTGACGATTTAAAGACCTATACCTACGGCAGTGCGTCGGTCGTCGGCCTGATGATGTGCCATGTTGTCGGCATTTCCGATTCGTGTGCGCTGGCTCCCGCGCACGATCTGGGGCTTGCCATGCAGCTTACGAACTTTTGGCGCGACATCGGCGAAGACTGGAAGGCGCGGGGCCGTATCTACTTGCCCTTAGAGGATATGGAGCGTTTCGGCTACACCGAGCAAATGCTGGCTGAGGGCAGTGTCAACGACCAATTTCGGGAGTTGATGCGCTTTGAGATCGCCCGCGCCCGCGACTTCTACGCCGCGTCTGACCTGGGCATTCCCTACATCACGCCGGAGTGTCAACTGCCCGTCAAGCTCGCCCGCGTCCTGTATTCGCGCATTTTAGACAAAATCGAAGCGAACGGCTACGACGTGTTCACCCGCCGCGCCCGCACGTCCGGCTTAGAAAAAACCGCAGAGTTCGTCAAGCAAAGTTTGCGGCGCTGAGGCTGAAAACCAGCGCCAAAAAATAGTCAGTTCCCGTTCTTGCTACGGGGCAGCCTCATTCCGCAGCGCACTGTGAAGGGTAAAATTATGTACCAGCAGCTTTCCCGCCTTGCCGTCCTGCTCGCGCTGACTTCCAGCTTCGGTGTTCCTGCAAGCGCCGAACCTCTCCCCCCGCCTCCGGATGCACCCACTTTTTTCAACAAGCCGGAAGCAGACCCAAGCCTTGCCGCCGATACCCGTTTAGACCGCAAAGTTAC
>CAXUBO010000042.1:0-27496 GCA_964249345.1 uncultured Armatimonadales bacterium
GGTTGTTCCGGTCGGTGCGCCATTTCCTGTGGGGGCCGGGGGCGGGGCGCTTTGTGCAAGCGCGGTGCCGGCAGTTCCTAAAACAAAGCCTGCTGCGAGCAGCGCGGCGATCTTGGACTGTTTCATTTTCTTTTCTCCTTGCGAGTAACGGTGTAATCGTGAACCGAGTGGGTGTTACCCGCCGTGCAAAAACTTTTAAACCGTGCAGGCATCAACAACTGCTTTCTGCGCCGATTAACTGATAATAAATTGTATGATAAGAGAGGCAAAAAAGCGGCACAGGCTGTTCAGCCTGTGCCGCTTTTTGGGAAAAGCAAATTCCTCATGCCTTCTTCGGCACGAACTTCATGGCAATCGAGTTCATGCAGTAACGCAGGCCGGTCGGCTTTGGGCCGTCGTTAAAGACATGGCCCAGATGGCCGCCGCAGCGGGCGCAGATCACTTCCGAACGCTGCATCAGAAGGCTGTCATCTTCCTGCGTCAAAACGCTGGTCTTTAGCAGCGGCTGATAAAAGCTCGGCCAGCCGGTTCCAGAGTCAAACTCGGTGTCGGCGCTGAACAGCGGGTTCGCGCAGGCGGCGCAGTCATAGGTGCCTTTGCCGTGGAACTCATAGTCCCCGGAGAACGGCGGCTCAGTTCCCGCTTGCCGCAGGATGTTGTACTGCGCGGGTGTCAGCAGCTTTTTCCATTCGGCGTCGGTATGCGCCACGGCGAAGTGATGCGCCGAAGCATGGGCGCTCGGCGCGGTCAGGCCATATTTTGCCGCCAGCAGGGACGTTCCGGCGACGGCGGCGGCGGCTAATCCATTGCGAAAAAGTTCTCGGCGTGTCAGCTTCATTAAATTGTTACCTCTTACCGTTTATAACAAAGCTGGGCGGCGAAAAGTTTCATCATAGTCCCCTACCCCGGCGCTCCGCACTTCGCCTTGTACTGGCGGCAGAACTCCAGAAACTCCGCCGGCATGGCAACCGGACGGCCTGTGGAGCGGCGCACGAAGCAGCCGCTTTGCTCCGCGCAGGCATACTCGGCGTTTGTTTCCGGGTGCATGAACCGCAGCGCCAGTGACAGGGCGGAGCGGCCTACGGACAGCACCCAGACCCGCAGCAGGACGTTTTCGGAAAGGCGCACGGGGCGCTTGTAGTTGATTTCGGTGCGCGTCAAGACCGCCGCCATGTCGGCGGCGTACAGCCGCTCGGTCGGCCACGGGCTTGCCTGCTGGAACGCAATCCGTCCGTCTTCCAGCCAGCGCACATAAGTGGCGTTGTGGACAATGGAAGACGGGTCAAAATCGTAATACTGGGGCCGGATCAAGAGCGAGAAAACGTCGGTCACTCCAAAAGCTCTCCTTAATTTAATCTTCTAAAACTCTTCTTCTAAAGTTCTTCCAAGACTGCTGAAAGCAAAGCAGCCAGGTTCGGCACGGCGCTGCGGTGCATAATCTCATAGCCATGAGAATTCTCAGCGGCAAAGGCCAGGGTAACGGGCCGGGCGACGAGGCCATAGGACGCCGCGCAGGAGGCATCGGAGCCGCCGCGCGAGAGCGCCTGGAAATGGGGCGTCTGGCCGATCCGTTCTGCGGCCCGCGCGACTAAATCCGTATCGGCGGCCTGCATGGCGCTGTAACTGTCGCTGACCCAGACGGTTGGCTGGTCGTCCAGCGTAAACGGGCTTTCCGGGACGCGCGGCCCAATTTCCAGAGCAATTCCGACGGCGGCCGGCCTTTGGCGCAGGAGCCAGAGCGCCCCGTGGCCGCCGACTTCTTCCGCCGCCGTCGCCGCGAACAGAACCCGCTCCGGGTCCGAGGCTTTTAAACCTTCTATCACCAGCAGCATTGCCGCCAAATCCGCTCGGTCATCCAAAAACGGCGACGCCACAAACTCGCCCATCTCGGTCCACGTCCGGCGCGATGGGTGCAGAGCGACGCGCGTTCCCGCCCGAACGCCTTTGGCCGCGAGTTCTTCCGCCCTCAATCCGGTGAAGACGCGCGTATCCGCCCACGTCAGCGCCCGCTCCCGCGCTGCCGAGGCCGGGCTTGACGCATCGTTTGTGTGAATGCTGCCGAATGACAGCACGCCGTCCAGCGGCCCGGATGCGGCTAAAATCTGCACCGGCCCTTCGCCCCATTTCCAGGGGAACACGCCGCCGAGACTGGCAACGGCCAGCCGCCCATCGGCTTCGACGCGCACGACCAGGAGCGCAATTTCGTCAAGATGAGCCATGACAACAATGCCGGGATGCTCCGGCAGGCGGCTTGCGCCCGGCACAGACATCAAGAGATTGCCCCGCGCATCGGTTTCGTGGAGGCAGCTTAACCGCTCGGCGTGCGTGATGACGGCGTCCCGCACGAGTTTCTCCTGTCCCGGCGGTCCCGGCAGCGCGGTCAGCTCGCGCACAAGTTCTAAAGCATTGGTCATAGCTTACTCCCTCGCGCTTGCGTCTTCTGCTACTCCGAATTCTCCGCCACATGGCCGCTCCAAAACGAGAGGGCAACTTCGGTAAACTCGTGGGGACGGGTGAACTGCATGGCATGGGCAGACCCGGACAGGCGGCGGAACTGGCCGTCCGGCAGGGCTGCCGCGAGGCGGCGGGCCACAGGGTCAGGAATAATGCCGTCTTTTTCGCCGCGCAGCACCAGGCAGGGCGCTTTGATCTCGCCTCGGTACTCCAGCGGCTCGTCTTCCAGCATCGCCCGCGTGGTTGCGAGATAGCGTTTCAGACCCATTTGGAAATACATTTGGGAAAGAACCACCGAGTAATAAAACGGCTCCTGAATGCCGTCCAGCACCAAGCCGGCGGCATAGCGGGCCAGCGAGACATACTGGCCCCCTACCGTCGAGCCGACCAGCACCAGCCGCCCGACCCGCTCCGGGTGACGCCGGGCCAGCGCCAGCAGCACCTGACCGCCCAAAGAGTTTCCCGCAAAATGGGCCTGAGAAACACCCAGCGTGTCCAGCACACGGGCCAGCCAGTCGGCAAGCTCCGGGATTGTCAATGCTTTCTTCGGACCCGGCGAGCAGCCGAAGCCGGGCATATCGGGAACATACACGGGAAAATCCACTTGCCGCGATGCCAGCGCGTCCAGCGTCGGACGAAAAGCTTCCGCCGAGCAGCCGAGGCCGTGCAGCAGGATGACGGGCAGAGCTTTGGGATGTGCGGGCGGAAACGCATCCAGAATGCGAACACCAACAGCGCGGCCATCTACGGTCAGCATTTGGAGGCGCGAAGGTTCTTGAAGCATATTCTTTCCATTGTACCCCACCCCTCAAGTGTACCTCACCCGTCAAGAAACAGGCGCAAGAAGACGCGGGACGCGGGCCGTCAGGCGCGTGGTAATCTCATGCGGCGTGGTTTTGATGAGCGCCGCAAGATCGCCTGCCGTCAGCGTTTCGCCGCCGTCGCTCCCAATCAGCGTCGCAATGTCACCAGAGCGGACGCCGGGGATGCGGCTGACATCAACAACTGTCTGATCCATGCAGACGCGCCCGCAGATGGGCGCACGCTGGCCGTGTATCAAAGCCGAGCCAAGATTGGACAAGCCGCGCGGATAGCCATCGCCGTAGCCGACGCCGAGCGTCGCATAAGTGCCGCCGCCGGGCGGGACAACGTAAGTGCGGCCATACGAGATGGTCGCCCCGGCAGGCAGAAAGCGGCACAGCGTCACGCGGGTACGCAGCGACAGCACCGGCTTCAGCGGCAGATCGCGCTCGGCAAACAGTTCCGGGGCCGGCTCAATGCCATACAAAAGCAGCCCAGGCCGAAGCAGGGAATGGCGGGCGGACGGCGGCAGGTTCAGCGCGGCAGGGGAATTAGAGACGTGCAGCAGCAGCGATTGGACGCGCGGGCCAAGCGTTTGGAGAAAGCGCAGAAAGAGTTCATGCTGAGAATAGGCGTCGGCCGGGTTGTCGTCAGCGTCGGCAAAGTGCGTGGCAAGACCCGTGATTGTTAAATTCGGGAGAGAGTCGAGCCGTGCAAGCAGCGCGTGAGCGTCCGCCGGCTGCACCCCGGCGCGGCCTATGCCGGTGTCCAAATCCAGGTGCGCCGAAACTGTGAGGTTCTGGGCCTCAGCGGCGCCGGAAAGCGCCTGCCCCATTTCCAGGGAGCTGAGGAGGAGTGTGAGGCGGTGGAAGACAATGATCGGGGCTTCCGACGGCAGCGCGGGGCCTAAAAGATAGATGGCGGCGTCCGGCGGCAGCAGCGGACGAAGCATCGCACCTTCGGCGGGCGTCGCGACGCCGAAATCCGTCAAGCGGCCGGCGCAGAGGGGAGCGACGAGAGATGCGCCGTGGCCGTAAGCATCGGCCTTGACCACGGCCATAACCCGCGCCGGGCCGAAACGGGATTGAAGCAGGCCGATGTTAAAGGCCAGCGCGGCGGCGTCAACTTCGGCCCAGACGCGCGGGGCAATTTCCGGCGGCAAAATCGCAGGCGGCATCACGGCCGGACCAGGGCTGCCGTCCGAGCCGGCGCGGAGGGGCGGCGCTGGGCGGCATGGTGGTAGGCCGATGGCACAAGCTGGTCCAGCGCGTGCTCGTAGCGCTCGCGGCGGCCATAAACGACAATCATGTTGGTCAGCTTGCGGCCCGGCTTTGCCAGCGTCGCGCCGTTGTAGTAAAAGCCCGTACTGGTCCCGGCATCCAGGTTCATCGCCTCCGCCGCGCCGAGCGACTGCATGACGCGGGCCAGCCTGCCGAGATAAATCGGAGCGTGGGTCATCACAAAAAAGAGCGTGTTGCCGCGTGTAATTCCGACCGCAATGCGCGAGTTCGGGGCCAGCATGTGCTTGTCGCGGAACCGCTCGGCGCGTGGGTCCAGCACGATCCGGCCGCGCTGGAGAAGACGGGGGCCGCAGGCGACGACAAAGTCATAGGGACTCCAATCATGGTGCCGCCCCCACGCGCACGTCACCATTGTGGCCTGATTGTTCGGCGTGATGCACAGCGCCGTTCCCATGCCGCCGAAGTGAACCAAGCTGCCGTCAATGACGATGTCGCCGACCGGCTGCAAGTCGTCGAGCGAAAAGAACGTCCCCGTCACGGCGACATTCGGGTTGGCACGGTTAATCATCTGGCGGAACGGCTCGGACGTGCCGTTGCCCCGCGCGGCCATGACTGCGGAGACTTTTACATTTGGGTCATTTAAATCCACGGAGATGACTTTGACCGGAACGCCGGCGGCGCCGGTCTGCCAGAAGCGGATGTTTCTGCCGCCGCTGCCGTCGCCGTGCAGCGCCACCCAATGCGCGTGCTGCGCCGCGACACGCGCATTATGCCGCGCCAGTGCGCCGGCGAGGTGAGCATGGAGCGCGGCGGCAAACTTCGCTTCATGCAGAGCAGCAATCGCCCGCCGCCGGTCAACCCGGTCCTGCGCCAGCTTTGCCCGGTGGGCCGCATTTTCCTCATGCCGGGCGATGTTTGCGTCATGCAGCGCCGCGAGATGACGCGCATGAGCCAACGATTGATGAACCGGCGTCTTGTGTGGCGCCGGCACGTCCGCGACCCGCGCGTCCGCCTGGGCGTGATGCCGCCGGGCTAGTCTCTGTGCCAGCTTGTCCTGATGCAGCCGCTCGCGTTTGGCGTGTTCCGCCTGCGCCTGCATCTCTGCAACCTTTTGGTTGTGCTTGCGCTGCCACACTTTTTCGTGATGCTTTTCCGCGACGCGCTCGGCATGGGGCAAAGACCGCAGCTTGGCAAGATGCTCACGCCAGGCTTTCTTTTCTTTGGCGGCCAGCCGGATACGGTGCTGGGCCTGGATTTCTCCTTCCGGGGAAGCGTTTGAACGGTGATGGTGTTTGGCGGCGGCTTCGCCGGGCAGGGCGGCGGAAGCGAAAACAGCAAGGGCAAACAGGGCCGAGGGAAGCAGAGTGGAAGGAAGCAGGGTCGGGTAAAAGCGCATCAATAAAGTATCCTTGTCGGCGGCAGGGCGGAAAAATGCTTGCAATCAAAGAATTAACAAAAAGAAGTAACAAGGCTATCATAACATAGAGTCAGAGAAAACGTCAAGACAAACACAAAGCAAGCGCCGGCACTGGAAATGCCGGTGCTTGCCCGATTCATTGCAGAACAACTCGTGTCAGATATAGATTTTGTAGGTCGGTATTCCAAGAACCGGGCCGATAATCGCCCAAAGCGCCCCCATTGTGTAGTCGCCTAAAATCAAGCCTAAAAAGAACGGAATAGCCCGGCGATGCAGGCTGATCCCGCCGTACCGGATGATTAAGAATTTAAGCGCCCAGGCAATAAAGATCGGCAGCCAGAAGTATTCCATGGCATACGAAAGCGCGAGAGCGTAGCCCGCCGGGTGGAACGGCCACCAGACAAAGTTAATTCGCATGAGTGACAGCGCGATTGTCAGCGCAAAGCCCGCCGCGATATAGTACAGGCCCGTGGAAGCCGGAGGGACCGGCTGGTTCAGCCAGCCGGACAGCCGATTGTAGCTTTCCGCCCCCACCCACGTCTTAAAGCCCGGCGCTTTTCCTTCGCCGCCGTAGGCGTACAAAACGTGCAGGTGCGACCAGTCTACCGAAACAAGGCTGATGACCGACGCGAACGCGATCACGCCGCACAGCTTGCCGACGCTCACCGACGGCCTGCCATCCATCATCTTGAACGCTTCCAATTGGTTCGGCATCGGGTGGTTGCGGTAGCCTCGGTTGAACCAATACAGCACGGACAGCAAGGTTAAATCCTGCGCTCCCAGCGCCCGCGAGCCGAACAGCGTCAAAAGCACCTGCACCGGGTTGACCCAAACAATCTCATGCGGCGAGCCGAACTCCGCCCGCACCCGTGTAATCACAAATCCCAGCAGGAAGACGATCAAAAAAAACGCCAGCGCGACCCAGCCGCTCATGCCGATCAGCGCCGAGAAAATTCCCAGCAGCACGCCGCCGACGGCAAGGCCCGCAAACGCCGTCCGGTAGCGCCGGGCTTCCGCCGGGTCCACCGACCGTGCGCCGAGCCAGGCCGACTCAAAAACCTGCCGCCAGTAGCCGCGCCCGGCGTACAGCAGCATCAGGCCCAGCCCAAACCACGCGCCGGTGGCCTGCTCGCCAAAGTAAGGAAACGAGCTGGTCTGGCTGCTGTTTTGATTGGCGTCCCACCCGTACACGTCGCCGACAACGCGGAAGACGCGGGCCAGCACATAAAAGAACCAGCAGGAAAACGACAAGTCCAGCGGCATAAAATAGCCGAGGCCAATGGCAAACGGATAAAACGAGGTTTGCGTGGACCCGATGGCGCTCCACGGCCTGTTCACGATAATTGAGCTTAAATCAAACAGCTTGACGTTCAGCTCCGGGATGGACGGGAACAGCGTGTGCAGGCCGTTCAGAAACGACACCGAGAACGCCGCCCCGAAGCCGCCCCACATGACCGGGTTCTGGAAGAAGTTCGCTCCGGCATTCTCCGAGGTCATTGCCAGCGGCAATTGGACAATCGGAAACGTCAGTTTTTCGTTTTCAATCCACGCCCGCCGGATCAGCACGGTCAGGCATAGGTACATGCCGCACAGCGTCAAAAAGAACAAGCCCCACGACACCAGCGGCACGATCCACGCCCGCAGATAGACCGCTCCCTGCGGGCTGTACAGATTGACGTTGCCGTGGTTCATGGCCGTCAGCGCGTCCATGTTTGTAATCACCAGCCACTTGGGGAGGTACTGGAAGAAGAGCGACTGCCACTTGTTTTCCGGCGTTGCGTGCCAGTAAGCATAGGTGATGGAGCCGAACATGTTTTGCAGCGTGTCATGCCCGGCGAACGTGCAGGAGATGACCAGCATGATATACACCAGCAGCAGCTCTTCCTGACGCATGGCGCTTGCGCGGGGGAACACTTTGCGCCAGCCCAGGTTCATCAAGACGACAACAAACAAAATGAAGATCGGCGTGATGAACAGCGGCAGCGAAGTACCGTCCAGCGTGAACCAGCGAATCTCCACGATGATTGTCCAAAAGACATTGATTGGGATGAGCAGCAGCCCTAAAATCAGCGTTCGCCAAAGCGAAAGCGGCTTGATCGCCGATGCCGCGTCGTCCGTTTCGGGTGCGTTTGCAAAAGTTGTCTTCAAAGCCATGATGCGCTTTTCGCCGCCGCACTCCTGTTTTCCTGCACGGCAGGCTTACGGATTTGCCGGCGGCACTTGAACTATTTTCCGCTTGGTTAGGTATAGTAGCAGAGAACACTACTTCAGAAAGATTTCTTTTAGAAAGATTTGCCCGTATGCTTGAACATGAACTGTTCACACGCTCGGCGCTGAACCCGATTATCAGCCCCAGCGACATGCCCTACCCCTGCGACTGCGTCTGCAACCCCGCCACTCATCTGGTAAACGGGGAGGTGCTGATGCTGATTCGCGTCATTGACCAGGAAGGCTCCTCGCACATCACTGTCGCCCGCTCCTCGGACGGTCTCACAAACTGGCGTATTGAAGACCATCCGTTTATCGCGCCGAACGACTCAAACGCCCGCTGGCCGGTGGCCGACAGCCCGTTTGACACGCCGTTTGAGGCTTACGGCTCGGAAGACCCGCGTTTGACCTACCTTGCCGACCGGGGCGAATATGTGATCGCGTATACCGGCTATTCCAGCCTCGGCGCGGGCGTCTGCCTCGCCACAACCACGGATTTTAAGAGTGTGAACCGCTTTGGCCTGGTGCTGGCACCGAACAACAAAGATGCGTCGGTCTTCCCGCGCAAGATTGGCGGCCGCTACTGGATGCTGCACCGGCCCGCTTTAGGAGACATGGAGCATATCTGGCTGGTGGAAAGCGAAGACCTCATCCACTGGGGCCGCCCGTGGTGCATCATTGAGGAGCGCGGCGGGCCGTGGTGGGACGGCGATAAAGTGGGGGGCGGCCCGCCGCCGATTGAAACGCCCGACGGCTGGCTGGTGATCTTTCACGGCGTCAAAAGCACATCCCACGGCCCAATTTACCGCGCCGGGCTGGCGCTTTTAGATTTAGAAAATCCGCGCCGTGTCATCCGCCGCCTGCCCCGCTGGGTCTTCGGCCCCAAAGAGCCGTATGAGTCGACAGGCTTCATCCCCGGCGTCGTTTTCCCCACCGGAACGATCATCAAAGGCGACGATCTGTATTTGTATTACGGCGCGGCAGACACCCGCATCGCCGTTGCAACAACGAAAGTGCAGACGCTGTTGGACGCGCTCAAAGAAGAAGGAAAGTAGCAGGATTTTTAGCAGGATTTTTAGGCGGCGACGGCGCATTATCTTTGATGACGATACAGAGGAGAAGCTCATCATGTCCCGACTGCTCATGCTTGCCGCCGCCCTTTCCGTTCTCGCCGCGCCCGCTTCCGTTCTCGCCGCGCCCGCTTCCGTTCTCGCCGCGCCCGCCGCTCAAACGCAGCCCGCTTGCTATTACAACACGGTCCTTCTGAAGAATGTGTCACCTGCCGCAGTTTTAACGGCGCTGCATTGGGACGCCCGAAACTCCGTGCTGCCGCAGGGCGTTCGGCGCATCTACGCGCTCCAAAGCCGCCATTGTTTATTGGTCGAAGCAACACCGGTCGGTTACGCGCAAGTCAAGGCCCTCGCCGCGCCATTAGATGCTGCCGCAGCGTCTTCACGAAAGTAGAAAAAAGCTACTGCAAGTGGAACGCAGGCCCGGTATTTTCCATACCGGGCCATTTTTACGCTCCCAGTGCCGGCGAATGCACCGATGATGGTACTATCTCGGTGAAACCTTGAAAGGAACGGATAACGATGACGGAACTGAAAACGCGGACGGGCGGATTTGCAATTGGATTTCGGCGGGGCGGCGGAAGCTGGCAGCGCGAGATTGCATCGGCGATTGAGTGGGCCAAAGGCCACGGGTTCGGCGCGATTGACCTGGGACGGGGAAACACGCCGGACGCGGCGGCGGTCCAAGACGCCGGGCTGCGGCTTGGCTCGGTGGACCTTGCGGGCGGGCGGGGCTTGATCTCGCCGGACGCCGGGAAGCGGGCGGAGGCAGTCGCGGCGTGCAGCGCGTACATCAAAGAATGCGGGCCGCAGAACTTTTTCGCGGTGATGATCCCCGAAGACCCAAAGCTCGGACGGCGCGAGAACTTCGGCTACATGACCGAGTCGCTGAACGGCATTGCGCCCGCGCTGGAAGCTGCCGGCGGACGCCTCGTCATTGAAGGCTGGCCGGGACCGGGGGCGCTGTGCTGCACGCCGGAAAGCTACCGGGCGACGTTCCGCGAGTGCCCGTCACAAGCCATCGGCATCAACTACGACCCGTCCCACCTCCTCCGAATGGGCATTAACCCGGTTCGGTTCTTAGGGGAGTTCGTTTCGCGCGTCGGCCATGTCCACGGCAAGGACACGCTGATTTTGGCCGATGACGTGTACGAGTACGGCACGGAGCAGCCGGCGACATTCAAAGAAAACCCCTTCTGCGGCGCGTCCGCCTGGCGCTACACCATCCCCGGCCACGGCGGCACGCCCTGGACCGAAGTGTGCCGAATCTTGGTCGCGGCGAACTACGCCGGGGTGGTTTCCATTGAGCTGGAAGACGCCGACTACCACGGCAGCGACGCTTTAGAGCAGCAGGGCATCTTAGACGCCGGTTTGTTTTTAGCTTCGTGCTGAGGCTGACAGCGAAAAAAATCAAGCAGCGGAAGCGAGGGAGTTCACTCCCTCGCTTCCGCTCTTACTTGTTCTTACATCACTGGATGCGGGATGACGCTCAGGTACGAGTGGACGGTGTAGCCCAGCACGGCCAAAAACGCGGCAAGGCCGAGGTAAGCCGCGCCGAACTTCCAGCGGTCAGCGGCTGTCGCCTGGTAGTACGGGCTTTGATCGGGCTTCACTTTCCAGCCGGAAATGATGCGCGGCAAGCTCAGGACGGCCAGCACCAGAATCAGAGGGTTATAGCGAACCAGGAACAGCAAGAGGACTGCGCCGACAGCCAGCAGCTTGGGCGAGAACAGCGGCGTAATCCAGCCGCCGTCGAGCGGCGGGGTCGGCGCAAGGTTGAACAAGTTCATAAAGAAGTTGATCTGGGCCAGCGCCAGCCAGAACGGCGAATGGCCCGGCGTCACGGCGTACAGCACCAGGCAGCCTAGCCCGGCTCCTGTGCCGAACACGGGACCCATGATGCCGATGAACGCATCTTCCACAATGCTTTTGCCGTAGCGTCCCGTGGTCACGAATGCGCCCATCAGCGGCACGAAGACCATGATCCCGGTCGGAATGCCGCGTCGTTTCGCCGCAAAAGCGTGGCCGCATTCATGGATGAAAATCATCAGCACAATGCCGACGCCAAACGGCCAGCCGTAAATCAGCCCCCAGACCCACATCGACAGCAGCATAGAGCCGCCGCCGAGCAGCAGCTTTGCCCCAATCAGCAGGAACTTGAACTTGGCGAGCAGGGTCAAAACAGGCGCGGCGATTTTAGCGATGAGCAGCAGGAACGATGCGATGCCGCCAAGAACGCCGCCTTTGGCTTTCCAGCGCTGCAAGAGCGATGGCGGTGCCAAGCCATAGTTGGGCGTATAGTCCGGCACAGCAGGCGGGGCGGCATAGTACGGCGAAAAGGGCGCGTTCGCCGGTGCGGGGGTTTCGGCAAATGGCGGCGCGTCGGTGCGCCCGCCATCGGCAGTGCGGCCAGACAGCAGGCGGCTTTGAAATTCTTCTTCGGTTATCTCTTTCTGAGTAGTTTCATTGCTCATGCCTCTTTAAACAGCAAAACTCATGCGAACGTGCCTCATTGCCCCTGATTAGATGCGTTAATTAAATACGCTTGTGGAAGACAAACCACTCCGCGAGCAGCAAGAAAAGCGCGGCGGCGGCGAGGGAGGGCCAGAGATCGTTTTTGGCCCGGCGGGACAGCGGCAGATGGACGGCGGCGATCTGGGGCGTGCCGGGATGAGTGAGCGGCGGCGGATGCTGGGCGGCTAATCGGCTTTCGTCGGCGCTGTCCAAATTGACGGCGAACGGGTAGTCCGCGCCGGCAGCATGGACATGGTAGATGCCTGCCTGCCGCGTGTCGTCAATCAGCACGACGCCGCCGGTGTCGGGGGCATTCACGGCGGTTTTGCTGCCGTCGGGCCGGGTGATGGACACGCTGGACTGACCGGGCGGGACCGTCACCGAGGCGACGCCGCCGGTCGGGGTTTCGGGGTTGTTGCTGCCGAGGCCGCCTGCCGCCGTCAGCCAGCGGACGGAGTTTGTGAGAAAAATGGGGAACGAGACGCGCAGGGGCCAGTCGGAGTCGCTCAGGTTGAAAGACACGGAGACGACGCGCAGGCCGTTATGCTCTCCGGCGGCGATGAGCGGCCCGGAATCCGCTTCCGCCAGCGATTGGCCCCAGTTTTGGGTCTGCGTGTGCAGCGCGGTTCTCAGATGCAGGCCCTCTAAATCCACAAAGTGCATGACCGGGTGTGTCCGGTTTTCGTCAATATAAGTCGGGCTGTCCGAGCTGCCGCTGGACGTCACAGGCATCTGGGCACTGTCCGCGCCGAATACCAAATAATTTCCCGGCGGCAGGGGCGCAGAAGGCAAGGCACCGTCGAAGACCACCATGCCGTAGCCTGCGCCGTTTTTGCCGACCGTTGCGAACTCGTCCGGGGTGCATTCTGCAAGAACCACATCGGGGTCCAAGTTCAGGCCGCGTTCTAAAAATATATTGCCGTCGGTGACCAGCAGAACGCGCCGGGGGCGCGGCGGGGCCAGCACAAGCGAAGCCTGATTGTCGGCTGCCAGATCGTCTTTCACGTCGTCCAAACGCGCCGTCACAATGCCGCCGTCTTTCAGAAGCGGGCTGTCAAAAGTCTCAATTTGCGCGTTGTTCGTGAAGTTCAGAGCGCGGGCATCAATGAGCCGCCCGTCTTTGAGCAGTGACAGCGTGCCGCCGGAGTGCGGCCTGCCGCCCAAGTTCTGCACCTCGGCAAAGACTTCATTGACGCCGTGCGGATTGCGCCGCCCGTCCAGCCGGGTAATCGCAATATTATCCGGCGTCGTAGTTCCGACAGAAGAAAGCGCAACGTCTGTACCGCCGTAGGGGATCGCGGCCAGCTTCCGCAGATCATCGGGGGAATACGCGCCGTCGGAGTAGACGCGGATTTCTGCGCCGGGGCGTGTTCCGACCAGTGACTGTGCCAGCGTCAGTGCGGCGGGCATGTCCGCCACTTCATCCGTGCCTTGCGCGTCGTCAATGGCGGCATGAAGCCGCCCACTGTCGCCGGTGAAGCCGGACAAGAGCGACTGCGGCTTCACTGAAGCCGACAGCACGGTTGCCACGTCGCCGCCTCGCATCTGCCGGTCTATGAAATCATTGGCGGCGGCTTTTGCCGCCGCCAGACGGGACGAGCTGACATCGGTGGCGTTCATAGACGCCGACGTGTCTAAAACAATGACAACCGTATGCCCGGTCAGCCCGGAGCCGTAGACAAAAGGCCGGGCCAGCGCGAAGACAAGCAGGAAAGCGGCGAGAAGCTGAAGAAACAAAAGCAAGTTACGCCGCAGCTTTTGCAGCGGCGCGTTCGCCTGCGTTTCCTGCAAAAGCGTGTTCCACAGGTACAGTGACGACACGGTCACATCCTGCCGCTTCAGCCGCAGCATCCAGAGCGCAACAATGCCGCCAAGCAGCGGCAGCGCCCATAAAAAGTTAAGAGGATTGAGCAGGTTCATAAATGCAGCACAGTTGGGGACCGGCACTGAAAGTGCCGGTCTATTGTTGAATGAAAGTTGAAGCAACTAGGGATGAGAGTCGTAAGCGCTTTTTGCCCTTAGTCGCCGCGACTTTTATTCCAAAGTAGACCCGCACTTCCAGTGCCGGTTGCTTGCTCTTCACTACGCTCATAATACCATGAACATCACCACACTGCATCACCCACTGGCCCAGCACTTTTTGACGCATCTGCGGGACCGCACGACCAAGCCGTCTTTGTTTCGCCTGCTGACCAAGCGGCTGACCATCATGCTTGCCATTGAAGCCACGCAGCATCTCGCCCTGCGGCCTCGCCTTATCGAAACGCCGCTGGAAGCGCTCACTGGCCCCGTGCTGGATGATCTGCTGGTGGCCGTTCCCATTCTGCGGGCGGGGCTGGGAATGCTGGACCCGATTGTCGAGTTCTTCCCGGACGTTTCCGTCGGCTATATCGGCCTGGAGCGCAACCATCAAACCGCCGTTGCGTCGGCGTATTACGCCAAGCTGCCGCCGGACATGAACGGGCGCACGACGCTGCTTTTAGACCCGATGCTCGCCACCGGCGGCTCGGCATCCCAGGCGATTGCCACCGTCAAAGCCGCCGGCGCAGGCCGCGTCCTGATGCTCTGCCTTGTCGCCGCCCCCGAAGGCGTGACGCTGCTGAATGCCGACCACCCGGACGTTGCGATCTTCACAGCAGGCTTGGACCGGGAATTAGATGCCCGCAAATATATCCTGCCGGGGCTTGGCGATTTTGGGGATAGATTGTATGGGACGGAGTGATCAATCTCAGAGTTGCAGGACGTAGGGCTTACCTCTGCCCTCTTTGAACCGCTAGAGCTTGGATACGAGCAAAAGATGGAAGAAGAGTATTACCTTGACCGCATTTGCGATGGCGGCACCCTGTCCGGCGAAGTCAGCCTCCTGCTTCATCCTGACGGAGCAGGCCAAGCGGATGGAGCGAATTCTTATGCTGCCAGCATAAGTTTTCTTGTAGATGGTCAGGCGTTGGGATCATTCCATCAACTTGATTCTCTCGGAGAAGCTCATAATGTTTTGGGCAGGGCTATCCCCATAGAAATTTATCTTCCCACCTATCATTTTTCTAACGGAGAGCACACAATTGCGGCGACTCGGTCGTTGGGAGAGACAATCGTAGAACGGCAGGTTGTTTTTCAGAATGTTGTCAGCATGATACGTTACGACCCTATCTTTGATTTAACGCCTGGGGCGGAAGACATTGAAGACAAGTCACACATCACTGCAATTCTATCTCCGCCGCAGCCGTGGGAAGCAAAGATCATCAATTTTTCAGATGAGGTTGTCATGGCTTTCAGCGGGACGGGTGCTACGATAGACATATTCTGGGATGGCACTGATGCGAACGGGGATGTTGTGGAGGATGAATCATACGGTCTTGACATCATCGCTTTTGAAAGCGATATTAGCATCTCGCCAGGGTTTATCATTAAAAGCAGTCTCTAGAAATTTCAGCGGCAAGAAAAGAGCGCCGGAGACTGAGTCTCCGGCGCTCTTTTTTGTATTACTCTCGCCGCCGTGAGACCTCCTAATTGGTGTCGGTATCGGTAGACGGCTCGCTGACTTCGCCGATGCTTTCCTGCTCGGCCATGAGCGAGAGGCTGCCGGCGGATGTGCCGGTCATCTCGCGGACAACGTCCATGTCGTCCTCGTCCAGCTCACGGTGCGCTGCACCATTGCCGTTGCCATTGGCGCGGCCTGCGCCGACAGCGGCGTAGCGGTGCGCGTCATCAATGCCTTCCAGGCGCGGCTCGATGTTGCGGTACTGCGGCAGGCCCGTTCCGGCAGGAATAAGGCGTCCGATAATGACGTTCTCTTTGAGGCCGATCAGCGAGTCCTTCTTGCCGCGCACGGCGGCTTCGGTCAGGACGCGCGTCGTTTTCTGGAACGACGCCGCCGACAGGAACGAGTCGGTCGCAAGGCTGGCTTCCGTGATGCCGAGCAGCAGCCAGTCGGCAGTCGCTTCGGTCCCCGGCTCGTCGCGCTCGTTCACCTTCTTGTTGGCATCAATGAACTCGAACTTGTCCACCATCTGGCCCGGCAGGAACTCCGTATCCCCGGCGTTCTTAATGCGCCGCTTGCGGAGCATCTGACGCGCGATGACTTCAATGTGCTTGTCGTTGATGTCCACGCCCTGCGACTTGTAAACGGCCTGAATCTCGCGGACAACATAGTTCGAGACGCCGCGAATTCCCTGCAAGTCCAGCACCTTCTGCGGGTCCAGAGGGCCTTCGGTCAGCCGGTCGCCCGCTTCCACCACATCGCCCTGCTTGACTTGAAGCTGACCGCGATAAGGAACAAGAATGGCCTTGCGGACCTTGATCTGCGTTTCCGTGACTCCATCAACAAGAAACACGTCTTTGATCTTCTTGATGTGCTTGTCGGTCAGTTCCGTCCCTGCAACCAATGTTTCCGGGATTTCCGTGGCCCGCTTGGCCTGGGTCGGAGTCATCTTTTCCAGCCGTTCAGCGTCAGGATGCGACCCTAGTTCCAAGTCTTCGGCCAGCGTTTCGCCGGAAACCGCGCTGCCGGTGTTCTCGTCAATGGTAATCGGCGTATGGATAATGACGCGCCGCAGGCCCTTCTGCTCGATTTCGGCAACCGTTCCCGAAAACTCGGTGACAATGGCCTGGCCTTTCGGCTTTCGCGCTTCAAAGAGTTCCACAACCCGAAGCAGACCGCCGACTTGGTCTTCCAGCACTTTCAGGACCGCCTGAACGGCCCGGACGCGCTCCCGGTCAACGCCCGTCGCGCTTGGTGCTGCCGCCGCTGTCGGCTCTTCCGCCTGGGAGTCCAGGGACACCAAGCCGCGCGAGATGTCGTTGTGCAGCTCTTTCAAGGCTTCCTGCTTGCGGGCGCGGACGTTCGCAACTCCCGTGAGCTGCTTCTGCGCGATACCACCGGAGTGGAAAGTTCGCATCGTGAGCTGTGTTCCCGGCTCGCCGATGGACTGGGCGGCGATGACGCCGACCGCGACCCCCGGCTCAATCAGCTTGGAGTTCGCCAAATCCAGGCCATAGCACCGGGCGCAGATGCCCATGCGAAGCTCGCAGGTAAACGGGCTGCGAACGCCGACGCGCCTCACGCCGCTGTCCATGATGACTTTCGCCAGGTCCTGCGTGATCATGTCGCCTTTGGCGGCAATCATTTCGCCGGCCTGAGCGTGGCCCGCTGGATAAGCAATGTCTTCCAAGCTATAGCGGCCATAAATGCGCTGATCCAGCTTTTCAATGACTTCGTTGCCGTCTTTAATTTCTTCCTGGTAGACGCCAAGCTCCGTGCCGCAGTCGTCTGCCCGGACAATAACTTCCTGGGACACGTCTACGAGGCGCCGGGTCAAGTAGCCGGCATCGGCAGTGCGAAGCGCCGTATCGGCCAAGCCCTTCCGAGCGCCGTGCGTGGACACGAAGTATTCCAGAACGCTCAGGCCCTCATGGAAGTTCGACTTCACCGGCAAGTCTTCAATCATGTTGCCGAACGGGTCGGACATGACGCCGCGCATTCCCGAAAGCTGGGTAATCTGGCCGCGCGTGCCTCGCGCATTGGAGTCGGTGAACATGAAGATCGGGTTGGTCGGCTTGATCGTCTCAAAGATCGCTTCGCCGACGTCTTTAGCCGCCTTCTGCCATTCTTCCAGCACCCGCTCTTTGCGCTCGCCGCCCGTAATCAGACCGCGCTGGTAGTTCTTGTTCAAAGAACTGACGTTCTTTTCGGCGTTCACGATAATCTGGTTGCGCTCTTCCGGCACTTCCATGTCGGTGATGGCAACCGTCATGCCGGCTTTGGTCGCTTCCTGGAAGCCGAGCGCTTTCAGCTCGTCCAGAAGCTGGATCGTCCGCGTGTCACCGTTGAGGCGATGGCACTGGGCGATAATCGCGCCGAGGTCTTTTTTGCCGAAGCCGTTGCCTTTGTACTGCTTTTTGGCGAACATGTCGTCCAGCATCTTGAAGATGAACGGGTGCATGTTGTCCGGCATGATGTCCATGAACAGCAGGCGTCCGACTGTCGTGCGCTGAATTGTCTTGCCCTGGCCCTTGCCGTTTTGCAGCAGTTCATTCGGCAGGGCGACATCAATCGCGTCCTGGAGGCCAATCTGCGCGGTGGCATAAGCAAGCTCCGCGTCGGCGCGGCTGCCGAACGTGTCATAACGCGGCTCGCCTTCCTTCATCACGGTCAGGAAGTACGCCCCCAAAACCATGTCCTGCGCCGGGGCCACAATCGGGCGGCCATCGGCGGGCGAGAACAAGTTGTGCGTGGACAGCATCAAGATACGCGCTTCGGCCTGGGCGGACGCCGACAGCGGCACATGGACCGCCATCTGGTCGCCGTCGAAGTCGGCGTTGAACGCCGTACACACGAGCGGATGGACTTGAATGGCCTTGCCTTCCACCAGCACCGGCTCAAACGCCTGAATGCCGAGGCGGTGCAGGGTCGGCGCACGGTTGAGAAGTACCGGATGCTCCCGGATGACTTCTTCAAGCGCATCCCAGACTTCGGGCTTCAGCTTGTCAATCATGCGCTTGGCAGTCTTGATGTTTGTGGTGTAGCCGCGCTCGACAAGCGCCTTCATCACAAACGGCTTGAACAGCTCAATCGCCATTTCTTTCGGCAGACCGCACTGGTGCAGCAAAAGGCGCGGGCCGACAACGATAACCGAGCGGCCTGAGTAGTCTACGCGCTTGCCGAGCAGGTTCTTGCGGAAGCGGCCTTCCTTGCCTTTGAGCATGTCCGACAGCGACTTCAAAGGCCGGTTGTTGGAGCCGACGACGGGCCGCGTCCGGCGTCCGTTATCAATCAGCGCATCCACGGCTTCCTGAAGCAGCCGCTTTTCGTGGTTGACAATCGACTCCGGGGCGCGGATTTCCGTGATCTTCTTCAAACGATTGTTACGGTTAATGATGCGCCGGTACAAGTCGTTCAGGTCGGACGTGGCAAAGCGGCCGCCGTCAAGCTGGACCATCGGGCGCAGCTCCGGCGAGATCACCGGCACGGCATCCAAAATCATCCACTCCGGGCGAGACTTCGACGAGATAAACGCTTCGGCGACTTCCAGCCGCTTGATGGCACGCGCCCGGCGCGGCCCCTGGGTTAATGAGATTTCGTGGCGCAGCTCACCCGCCAGCTTTTCGAGGTCAATTTCTTCCAGCAGCTCTTTGACCGCCGCGCCGCCGAGACCCGCCCGGACGATTTCGCCTTCGGGATCGTTCAGCCGCAGAGGGCGGTCAAGCTTGTCCGAAAGCATGTCCATCAAAGACTCAAGCTTGCGGTACTCGTCTTCAATGAGAAGCATCCGCTTTTCGACTTTTTCGTCTAAAAGCGTCAGGGCGTCGCGCAGGGACTGAATTTGTTCCAGTGAGTCCTTTTCAATGTCTTTGATTTCTTCTTCCATGTGACGGTTGCGGTCCACAATCCGCGCTTCGTCCCAGGGCTGCCAGGGTTCGGCTTCCATGCCTTCAATAACTTCGTCGTCATCCTCGGATGGCTCCGGCGGCGTTTGGCGAGCTTTAATTTCCGCTCCGGCCTCGACACGCGCCGTTTCAATGTCTTCGTCGCGCTGGTCTTCCAGTTCCCGGACGCGGTCTTCCAGGGCAATCTTAAACGACTCCATCTCGTTGTTGATGCGGCCACGATCCACATACGTCACGATGTAGGACGCGAAGTAAAGCACCTTCTCCAGCGGGCGCGGCGAAATGTCCAGCAGCAGCGACAGCGGCGACGGGACGCCTTTCAGATACCAGATATGGCAGACGGGCGCGGCCAGCTCGATGTGGCCCATGCGCTCGCGCCGGACTTTGGAACGGGTCACTTCCACGCCGCACCGGTCACAAATAATGCCCTTAAACTTAACTTTCTTGTAGCGTCCGCAGTGGCACTCCCAGTCCTTGACCGGGCCAAAAATGCGCTCGCAGAACAGGCCGTCCCGCTCCGGCTTGAATGTCCGGTAGTTGATGGTTTCCGGCTTCTTGACTTCGCCGTAGGACCAGTTGCGGACTTCGCCGGGCGAGGCGATCCCAATACGGATTTTATCGAATGCGCTTGCATCTGTCATGGTTTACTTGTTTCCCCTAATAACGCAGGAGCGGGAGCGCGTGAGGAGCGAGGGAATGAATTCCTCTCGCTGAATAGCATCCTTCGGATGAGAAGAAACGCCATCGTGTCTTATGTCCTTCGTCCGAAGGACGCCATCCAGCGAGAGGAATTCATTCCCTCGCTCCTCACGCGCTCAGTGTCTAAACTCCGAACAAAGCCTCAGCCTCGGATTCAGCGCGGGGCAGGCGCGGACGCAGGCCGCGTCCCCTGCCCTCGCTGTCGCCGTAGTCTTCTTCTTTGTCCTTCAGATCAATTTCTTTTTCGTCTTCGTCTTCCACAGCCACTTTCAGGCCCAGCGACTGAAGCTCATTGACCAGAATCTTGAACGATTCAGGAACGCCCGGCTCCAGCATTGCATCGCCCTTAACAATGGACTCATACGTCTTGACACGGCCTAGAACGTCGTCGGACTTGATCGTCAGAATCTCCTGAAGCGTGTACGCCGCGCCGTAGGCCTCTAATGCCCAGACTTCCATTTCGCCGAAGCGCTGGCCGCCGAACTGCGCTTTGCCGCCGAGCGGCTGCTGCGTCACCAGCGAGTACGGGCCGGTAGAACGGGCATGGATTTTGTCGTCTACCAAGTGCGCGAGCTTCAGCATGTAGATTGTGCCGATAGTGACTGGCTGAGTGAACCAGTCGCCCGATAACCCGTCCCGAATCCAGGACTTGGCCGATTTCTCGTCAATGCCGCTGCGCCGCCAGACGTTCTGCTGGACACGCTCGACAATCGCGCGGAGGTCGTAGCCATCTACGGTCTTGAGATTGGCTTCCTCGTCCATCGGCGTCCCGTCGTAGTTGTCCGGCAGGTCTACCGCCGGGGGTGCGCCGACTGTGGCCGCGACTTGCTCTAAACGGGCCGGGGACAATTCGCCGAGTTTGACTTCCAGCTTGGCTAAAAGCTCGGCGACGCCATCTTTCTTGCCCGCTTCCAGGTCAATCTTCAGCTCTTTTTCCACATACGTTCGGAGCGCATCGTAGCGCGTGAACTCGGCGAACTTGCCGATGTCGGTCAAAATCTCGGCCTCAGTCGCACCTTCAAAGATGGGATTGACGAACGAGCAGCCTAAAGCTTTGCCGACATACGCCAGGTGCGTTTCGAGAATCTGGCCGATGTTCATACGGCCCGGAACGCCCAGCGGATTCAGAACGATGTCAACCGGCGTGCCGTCGGGCAGGAACGGCATGTCTTCCTGCGGCAGAATGCGCGAAATGACGCCCTTGTTGCCGTGGCGTCCGGCCATTTTGTCGCCTTCCATGACTTTGCGCTTCTGCGCGATATAAACGCGCACGAGCATATTCACGCCCGCCGAAAGCTCATCGCCCGGCAGCCGGTCAAGCTCGCCTTCCCACTCGTCGGAAAAGAGCGAGTCAGGACGTTTGGAGAAGTCAAAGACGCGGCCTTTGACCCCGTCGTGGTCCTTCTCTTTGTACTTGAAGCGCGAGAAGACTTTGACGTCAACAATTTTCCCTTTTTCGCCGTGCGGAACGCGCAGGGAAAC
Source organism: uncultured Armatimonadales bacterium (assembly GCA_964249345.1). Taxonomy (GTDB): domain Bacteria; phylum Armatimonadota; class Armatimonadia; order Armatimonadales; family Capsulimonadaceae; genus JANXMY01. Next base: position 21,273 of record CAXUBO010000042.1, read on the forward strand.
GTCGCGGGTTTCTTCGGCCTTCTTGCCGAAGATGGCGATAATGAGGCGCTCCTCAGCGGTTAATTCACCCTGGCCCTTCGGCGCGACCCGGCCAACCAGGATGTCGTCGGGGCGAACTTCGGCCCCAATGCGGATAATGCCCCGGTCATCCAGGTCTTTCAAGGCATCTTCGCCGACGTTCGGGATGTCCCGCGTGATCTCTTCCGGCCCCAGCTTCGTATCGCGGGCTTCGACTTCATACTTTTCAATATGAACCGATGTAAACACGTCGTCGCGGACTAAGCGCTGCGAAAGCAGAATGGCGTCCTCAAAGTTGTAGCCGTTCCACGGCGTAAATGCGACCAGCACGTTCTGGCCTAGTGCCAGCTCGCCGCCGTCGGTGCAGGGACCATCGGCGAGAAGCTGATGCTCCCGGACGCGCTGCCCGTTGTTGACCACCGGGCGCTGGGTGACGCAGGTGGCCTGGTTTGAGCGCAGCATGTTCAGCAGGCGGTAAGTATCCTCGCCGCCGTCTTCATCGGCGACAACGACGATTTCTTCCGCCGTAACCCGCTTGACGGTTCCGGCCCGCAGCGCAATAATGACCGCGCCGGAGTCAATCGCCGCCCGCTTCTCCATGCCCGTTTTGCATAAAGGCGCGTCGGGGCGCAGCGTCGGGACGGCCTGACGCTGCATGTTCGCGCCCATCAGGGCGCGGTTCGCATCGTCGTTTTCCAGAAACGGGATCATGGCCGTCGCCACAGACACGATCTGCTGCGGGGACACGTCCATGTACTCCACTTTGTCGCCGGAGATGACCGGGTACTGGTTGTTGTTGCGGACCTGAACCTGCTTGTCCACAAACGTGTTGTCCGCTTTCAAGAGCGTATTGGCCGGGGCGATGTAGTAACGATGCTCGCCGTCGGCGGGCAGCCAGTCTAGGTCGGTCGTTACTTTGCCGCTGATGACACGCCGGTACGGCGTTTCAATAAAGCCGAACTGATCCACGCGGGCATGAACGGCAAGCGAGCCGATCAGGCCAATGTTTGGGCCTTCCGGCGTCTCAATCGGGCAGATGCGCCCGTAGTGCGAGTGGTGAACGTCGCGCACTTCCAGTTTCGCCGACTGCCGGGACAGGCCGCCCGGTCCGAGCGCGGACAAGCGCCGCTTGTGGGTCAGCTCCGCCAGCGGGTTGGTCTGGTCCATAAACTGCGAGAGCTGCGACGACCCGAAGAACGACTTGATGGACGCTGAGATCGGCTTGACCGACAAAATCACCTGCGGCAGGATGTTCTCGGTGTCCAAAGATGTCATGCGCTCTTTGGCGACTTTTTCCATCCGCAGGAAGCCGAGGCGGAGCTGCGAATACAGAAGCTCGCCGACGGAGCGGACACGCTTGTTCTCCAAATGGTCGATGTCGTCCACGTTGCCCGCGCCCGATGCCAGCTTGACGACGTACCGCGCAATCGCAATCACGTCTTCTTTGGTAATCGTGCGGTACGACAGCGGCAGGGACAAACCCAGCTTTTTGTTCATCTTGTGACGGCCGACTTTGGCTAAATCGTAGCGGCGGGTGTCAAAGAAGATCGAATTCAAGAGCGAGCGTGCCGACTCAGGCGTCGCCGGGTCGCCGGGCCGAATCTTGCGGTAGATGTCCAGCAGCGCGGTTTCTTTGGAGTAGACCGCCGAGCCTTCCTGGTCCAGCGTCGCCACAATGTAGTTATTTAAGTAGATGACGTCCAGCGTGTCGAGCGCCAGAGCCTCGATCTTGCGGGCGGTCTCCCGGTCAATTTTTTCGTAGGCCTTGACAATGATCTTGCCGGCTGCGTCCTTGATGTCGGCAGTCGCATACGGAACCCGCTTGCGCGGATTGGACTTGCGGTAGCCGCCTTCGGCGTCGAGTGCAGGCGTGCCGTCGTCATTGAAGTCCAGCACTTCCACTTCCACGCGGGTCGGGTCAAACAAAGTGGACCGGCCCGGCGACGCAATGATTTCCGGTTCAGCGAACAATTGAACGATCTCGGCAGTCGTGTTGCAGGGCGTAGACGGCAGCTCGACCTCAAACGTATCGTTTTCTTGGTCTACGCTTTTCTCGATGCGCCGAAGCTGGGTCGTGTCCATGATCGTGCCGGCTTCAGTCAGCACTTCGCCGGTTGACTTGTCAATAACGGGTTCCGCCAGAAGCTTGCCGGCAAGCTCCCCCCAAGCAACCGACTGGACGCCGCTTGGCGAGGCAACCGGGAACAAGTTTAAGGCCCGCAGCAGGGTCGTAATCGGGAACTTGCGGGTCTGCCCGATTCGCACGGTAATCGCGTCGGTCGCGTCGGTTTCCACGTCTACCCAAGCGCCTTCGCTGGGGATAATCGTGGCATAATAAAGCTGACGCCCGGAAAAGTCCAGCGTGTCTTTGAAGTAGACGCCCGGCGAGCGGGCAAGCTGAGACACGACGACGCGCTCCGCGCCGTTGATGACAAACGTGCCTTTGTCGGTCATCAGGGGCAGGTCGCCGAGATACACTTCGCTTTCAATGACTTCGTTCGCGCCCGATTGAAGCCGCACTTTGGCCTTGATCGGCGACTCCAGCGTCACATCACGGGCGCGGCATTCGTTGATGTCGTATTTCGGCTCGCCAAGCGTAAAATCTACCAGCGAGATGGAGTGATTGCCGGTAAAATCGGTGATGGGAGAAAAGCTGTCGAACAGTTCATTCAGGCCTTCCTGTAGGAACCAGCGGTAAGAATCAAGTTGGAGTTCGACGAGGTTGGGGACGTCTACCACATGCGCGGTCTGCTTTGCGGTATGCTGAATTTCTTTCAAATTTTAACCTCCAGGGGGAACACACGAACGCACAGTATAACACACTTCGCGGCGCGTTGTCAAGGACTTTTGACGGCACGCAACAAAAGAGGCGCCTGTTCCGGGGAGCCATCTTCCGCAGGAACAAACGCTGTATAGGTATATAAACGCAGAATTTATATAAACAGTTCCCGCCTCTTAAGGGGAAAGTCAGCGCCCGCCCTGCCACTGGGCAAAGCACCAGTCTAGGCATTCCTGCGGGTTCATAACCATTACGCTTACTTCCGGCGGCTTGATTTTTGTGTTTCCGAGAAGATGGGCGGCGTCAAAAGTTACCAGGACATCAGCGGCGCATTCAATCGCAGCCGCAAGAATGCGGGCGTCGGGCCGGTAGCCGGTCAGCGCTTCACACCGAACAATGGTTTCTTCACCCGGCTCCGGCGTGATTGCCATTCTGCCTTGATCAATTAGCAACGCCAGCTTCGCCAGCATTGCAGCGTCATAGCGCTGCACAAAGCGCTCGGTATCAGAAATTACTTCGCGGCTGAGCCGCAAATCAACGACGGCCTGTTCTCCAAGCATGATCAGCCGAGCGAGGGGTGTGCGTTCGCGCGGCGTGATGACGGCAGAAATAAGGCCGCTGCTGTCTAAGAAAACTCGCGGCTGCAACAGTTCAGGCTTGGTTCTCATAGTCGCTGCTCTCTCGAATGCGCCGCATTTCCAAGACCATTTCTTCCAAAGACATTTCCGACGTTCCGAGGCCGTCGCTGATTTCCGCAAGCAAAGCCGGTATTTTGGAGGGTTGAGGCAGAATCAGCAGCGCCCCGCCGACCTCAAAAATCATTCCCTTCTGGCCCGGCTCAATATGAAATGCTTCACGAATTTTTTTGGGGATAGTAATCTGGCCTTTTTTGACAAATTCGATAGTTTCGTAAGAAGGCGCTTCAAGCGCAGAGGACGGCATGATTTTTCTCCGATTTCTCTTTTCCGATTTCCGATTGTTATTATACCATCTTTTTAAGGCTTTTTCGGATATAATCGTGTTATGGACCTGAGAGATCAACGAACCGTGGCGATTTTAGGGGCGGGAAGCTGGGGCAGCGCATTAGCCTATCTGCTGGGAACCAAAGGCCACGTTGTTAGGCTTTGGGACCGGGACAGCGAGCTAATCTCAATCATTCAGGAGCGCGGGCTGAACCCGAAGTACCTTCCCGAAGTCAGCTTGCCGGAAACAGTCACGGCGACGGCGACAATGCGGGACGCTTTAGAAGAAGCCGACTGGGTCGTGATGGCGGTGGCCTCGGACGGCGTCCGGCGCGTTGCTGCCGAGGCCGAGCCGTTTTTGCTGCCCGGCACAAGCATTCTGAGCGCGTCCAAAGGCTTAGAAGCGAACACCGGCTTTACGAACTCGGAAGTGCTGGCGACGCTGCTGGCGGATGTCCCCTACGCGGGGCTTGCTGTCTTGTCCGGCCCGAACCTCGCCCGCGAGCTGACGCGCGGCGTTCCGACGGCTGCCGTGGTCGCAAGTCTTGACCCACGACTGGCCCGCTTCGCCCAGTCGCTGTTGATGACCGAGCGCTCGTTTCGCGTCTACACGCACACGGATGTCAAGGGCGTCGAGCTTGGCGGGGCTTTAAAGAACGTCCTTGCCATCGGGGCGGGTCTGTCGGATGGCCTCGGCTTCGGCGACAACACCAAAGCCGCGCTGATGACGCGCGGCCTGCTGGAAATGACCGAGCTAGGCGTCGCGGCAGGAGGCGAGGCGCTGACGTTTCTGGGCCTCAGCGGCGTCGGCGACCTCATTGCCACGGCGTCCTCCAAACTAAGCCGCAACTACCGCGTCGGCCTCGGCCTCGCCGCCGGCAAGTCGCTCGGCGACGTGCTGACCGAGCTGCATCAAGCCGCCGAAGGCATTCCCACGGCCCGCGCCGCCCAGGTGTTAAGCCGCCGCTACGACCTTCAGACCCCAGTACTTGCCGCCATCAACGCCGTCCTTCACGACGGCCTTTCCCCATCGGTTGCCGTGGAAGAGCTGATGACCCGCGCCGCCCGCGAAGAGTTCACCAGCTAAAGCGTTGAGGCTGGGTCGGGCCAAACATAAACGGGGTTGGGAGCTTCCCGGTTGTACGGGCGAGTATGCTCCTGGCCCCAGCCGCACATGGCTTCCAAAGCTGCTGGTACGCAAAGTATGCCAAGTCACAAAAAATTGGCAAGCGAGAAGGAAAAAGCCCAGGCGATTTTTGGTCGCTTGGGCTTTTGCAGTTTGCTGGGCTATGAGGACGAATTACTGGACGTTTAAGGCGAAGTCGTCGACCACAAACGAGGTTTGCAGAGAAGAATCTTCGGCGCCGATCAAGTACACCTGCACGGTCTGGCCTTTGTATGCCGATACGTTGAACGTCTTCAAAGTATAGCCCGCTGCGGCGTTCAGGTTGGAATACGTCGCAAGCGTCGTCAGCACGGCGCCGGACGAACTGCGAAGCTCCACTTTCAGCGTATCGTAAGCAGTGGTCTTGGTTGTTTCCGCCGTGTCAATGTGCAGGTAGAAGTTCAAGGTCGCCGTGGTCAAAGTCGCGGGCAGGGTAACAGTCTGGGCCAGCGTGTCGGTGTGGGCGGAGCCGTAGCCGTCGAGCCAGGCTTTCCACGCGCCGCTGTGGGCGGGTTCCCCCGTAGAACTGTCAATGACGCCTGCCGTGACCGTCCAGGGAGCGGGTTTGGATGAGCCGTTCTCGAAGCCGGGGTTGCCGAGAAGCTGCGTCACGGCGGCTGGCGCCGCCGGAGAGGCGCTGACTTCCGCTGACTTCCCGCTGGTTCCGGCGCTATTGACGGCGGCGACTTGGTAGAAGTAAGTCGTGCCGTTGGTTAAGCCCGTGTTCGTGTAGCTTGTCGCCGTCAGCCCGCTTTGGAGCAGGGTTTCCGCGCCGCTGGCCGTGCCTCGGTAGACGTTGTAGCTGGATGCACCCGTGCTGCCGGTCCAAGACAGGACAATTTGGGCATTGCCCGGTGTCGCGGCCAGCCCGGTCGGCGCGGCGGGGACAGTGACGGTCGGCGGCGTGGACGTGCCGCCGCTCAGGTCCGTCAGCAGGTTCGCGCCGTTGAATGTCCCCCACCCGGTCGCGTCATCGTAGCCGGTGACCGCTGGGTAGTACAAGTTCGTGCTGCCATCGGCGATGTCGTGGAAGTCGTTGGCATACGAAGCGGACGACGCCACGCTGTAAATCGGCGGGTTGGCGAAGCCCAGCAGGCTGGACCCGGCTGCCGTTCGCTTCTGGTTGACCAGCGACGTAAATGCAGCCCACAGCGGAGCGGCGCAGCTTGTGCCGCCGTAGATGGTCCAGGCACCCTGGAAATAAACGGCGTAGCCGGTGTTCGGGTTGGCGTCCAAAGACACGTCCGGGACATTGCGGTACGTCGTCGAGCCTTTAGAAGCCGCCGAGCCGACCAAGCCG